>JACUTZ010000154.1 GCA_014859545.1 Gammaproteobacteria bacterium | reverse complement strand
CGCACCAGTCTGCAGCAACGCCTGCTGGTGTTACTCGGCGCGGCCATGCTGATGGTCTATGGCGCCTTTAGCCTGCAACAGATGTCGGTGGATGTCTTTCCCGACCTGAACCGCCCCACCGTGACGCTGATGACCGAGGCCGAGGGCATGGCCCCGGAAGAGGTCGAGCTGCTGGTGAGCTTTCCCATCGAATCGGCGATGAACGGCATGTCCGGGGTACAACGGGTGCGCTCGGTCTCCGGGGTGGGGCTGTCCATCGTCTATGTGGAATTCGACTGGGGCACCGATATCTATCTCAATCGCCAACAGGTCAGCGAACGCCTCGGCCTGATCCGGGATCAGCTGCCGCCCGGGGTGGTGCCACACATGGGGCCAATCAGCTCGATCATGGGGGAGATCATGTTGATCGCCCTGCCTGTCGGCGACAACAACCCGATGGCGGTACGCGAACTGGCCGACTGGGTGATCCGTCCACAGCTGCTGACCCTGCCCGGTGTCTCCCAAGTGATCGCCATCGGTGGTGAGGTGCGTCAATACCAGGTGGAGCCCAATACCCTGCGCATGGAAGACCTCGGCATCACCCTCGCCGATCTGGAAAAGGCCCTGCAGGGTTTTGCCCGCAATACCAGTGGCGGCTTTCTGGAACAACGCGCCAGCGAATACCTGATCCGCCACCTGGGTCGCACCACCTCACTGGCCGACCTGCGCCAGCTGGTGGTCGGGCATCGGGATGGGCGTGCGATCCAGCTCGGCGAGGTCGCCGAGGTCGGCTTTGGTGCCCGCATCAAGCGCGGCGATGGCAGTTTTAACGGCGAAGCGGCGGTGATCCTCTCGGTACAAAAACAGCCCGACGCCGACACCGTGCGGCTCACCGCCAAGGTAGAAGAGGCCCTGGCTGCGCTCAGCCGCACCCTGCCCGAGGGCACCCATGCCCCCGAGGTGCTGTTCCGCCAGGCCGACTTCATCAATGCCTCGGTGGGCAATGTCAAAGAGGCGCTGCGCGACGGGGCGATCATCGTCAGCATCGTGCTGTTCCTGTTCCTGCTGAATGGCCGCACCACGCTGATCTCGCTGCTGGCAATCCCGGTCTCGCTGCTGGTCGCGGTACTGGTATTCCGCTGGTTTGGCCTGTCGATCAACACCATGACCCTGGGCGGTTTGGCGATCGCCATCGGCGAACTGGTGGACGATGCCATCGTCGGCATGGAAAACGTGCACCGAAGACTGCGCCAGCGCCTGAGCAAGGGCGGCAAACCGCTTGTGCCTGAGCTACTCGAGCTGATCGCCCGTGCCACCACCGAGGTACGATCCGGTATCGTCTACGCCACCTTCATCATCGTACTGGTGTTCGTGCCGCTATTCCTGCTGCCGGGCATCGAGGGACGGCTGTTCATCCCGCTGGGCATCGCCTACATCGTCTCGATGCTGGCCAGCATGATCGTCGCCATCACCCTGACCCCGGTACTGTGCTACTACCTATTGCCGGGGATGAAGCGCCATGTGGAGCATGACACCCCGTTGGTACGCTGGCTGAAACACTGGGATCAAAAGCTGTTGCACTGGTCCTTCGTCCATCCACGTAGCCTGCTGATCCCGGCGCTGTTACTGGTGACGGTTGCTGCCGCCAGTGTGCCACTGCTGCCACGGGCCTTCCTGCCCGCCTTCAACGAGGGCACCCTGACCATCAATGTGTTCATGCAACCGGGCAGCAGCCTGGCCGAATCCGATCGCATCGGCAGCATTGCCGAGCGACTGATCGCCCAGGTGCCCGAAGTCGTGGCCACCGGCAGGCGCACCGGCCGCGCCGAACTGGACGAACACGCCGAGGGGGTACACTACTCGGAGATCGATGTGGATCTGAAGGATACCGGCCGTGACCGTGAGACGATCATGGCGGACATCCGCCGCCAGCTCGCGCCACTACCCGCCAGTACCAGTATCGGCCAGCCCATCGCCCACCGCCTGGATCACATGCTCTCGGGGATCCGTGCGCAGATCGCCATCAAGATCTTTGGTGACGATCTGGATACCCTGCGCGGCCTGGCCGGACAGTTGCATGAACGCCTGGCTACCATCGAGGGCCTGGTGGATCTGCAGATCGAGCAACAGGTATTGATCCCCCAGCTCAACGTGCGCCTGGACTATGCCCGTGCCGCGCTGCACGGGGTCAACCCAGCCGAGGTTCTGACGGCCCTGGAGACCTTGGTCGGTGGCGCCATGGTCGCCGAAGTGCTGGACGGGCATCGCCGCTTCGAGGTAGTGCTGCGCCTGCCCGAATCGCAACGCGGTAGTCAGGCCCTGCGCGAGTTGCTGGTGGAGACCCCCGACGGCCACATCCCGCTGGCACTGATCGCCAGTATCGATGAGGGCCTGGGCCCCAACCAAATCAATCGGGATGACGGCCAGCGTCGCATCGTGGTCTCGGCCAATAGCGATGGCAGCGACCTGGCTCAACTGGTAGCGGCGATCCGTAACGAGCTGGCAGCGATGCCGCTGCCACCCGGCTATTTCACCGCGCTAGAGGGCCAGTTCCAGGCCCAGGAGGCAGCCACCCGCCAGATCACCTGGCTGGCACTGTTATCGCTGACCTTGATCATCGCGGTGCTCTACAGCCGCTACCGCTCAATGGTGCTGACCGGAATCATCCTGGCCAATATCCCGTTGGCACTGATCGGCAGCGTGGCCGCACTGGTACTGCTGGATGGTGTGTTATCGGTGGCCACCCTGATCGGCTTTATCACCCTGGCCGGGATCAGTGCGCGTAACGGCATCCTCAAGATCAGCCACTACATCAACCTGGCTGCCTTCGAGGGAGAAAAATTCGGCCCGAAACTGGTGATCCGCGGTTCACTGGAACGGCTCACCCCAGTGCTGATGACCGCGCTGGTCACCGCCGCGGCGCTGATCCCCTTGATGATCGCCGCCGGTGCCCCCGGCAAGGAGATCCTGCAACCGGTCGCGGTGGTGATCTTCGGCGGCCTGATCAGCGCCACCATCCTCGATACCCTGCTGACCCCAGTGATGTTCCTGCTGTGGGGAAAAAAGCCACTGGAACGCCTGGTTGCCCTAAAACGCGACACGGCCTATTGATGAAAAACCCCTTTCAACACAGAGGTCACGGAGAACATCAAAACTGTCTATCCGCGCTGGTGAATGCACCGATGGCACTGAACCTGCGCGCTTTGCAGATCTGCCCTGTGGCCTCTGTGCCCTCTGTGTTGAAATCTTTTAACCCTGAAATAAGGAGTCATACCATGAAAACCCTGCTTGGCACCCTGCTTGCCCTGGCCCTGTCTTTGACCCTGGCCCAGCACGCCCTGGCCCATGACGATGTCTGGTTTGACAGCCGCGAACATCCCCATGGCGGACAGATGCGCATGGCCGGGCCGCTACATATCGAACTGATCACCGCCGCTGGCGAGCTGACCATTCATGTCGCCGACCATGGCGATCAGACCGTCGCCACCGAGGGTGCCACGGCCCGTGCCACAGTACTCTCGGCCGGCAAGCGCAGTACCGTGCGCCTGAGCCCCACCGGCGGCAATCAAATGCAGGGCAAGGGGGATTTCCAGCTGGATGATGGGATGACCGTGGTACTCAGCATCACCCTGCCCGGCCAGGACAGCCAGCAGGCCAGATTCACCCCCTTCCAAAAGTCGGACAAGGCTGCCGATACCACCCACCAACATGATCATTCCGGTCATGCCCACGATCACGGTGCCGGGCACCATCATCATTAATGGAAGCTTGTCGGTAGCTGGGGATGGGCGATAATACGCCCATCCCACAGGAGCCTGAACGATGAAAAAATTCACCCTCCTCGCCGTTGGCGAGGATTTCGCCTACCAGGGCGAGGACTACAGCAAAACCGGCCCACTGACCGCAGCCCGCCACAGCGATGGCGCATCTCGAATGATCCCCCGCCATGCCCTGGTCGAACCGCATCGGTCCAGCCCACTGGAAAAAACCAGCCCCGCAAGCCCTGCCACATTGGATGCCACACGGGTATATCAGGCCCTGGAGCAATATCATGCCGGTTGCCTGGAATGGCTGCACCTGGCCGAACAGGAATTACAGCCCGAGACCGCCGCACAGATCCGCCGGGCGATGGAACAGGCCCA
>JACUTZ010000027.1 GCA_014859545.1 Gammaproteobacteria bacterium | reverse complement strand
TACCCGGCACCAAAACCTCGCGGCCCACCAGGCTGGAGGCCTGCAGCGCCTGGGAAGACTGCATGGTCTGTGAGAAACCATTAAAACTATTGTTTAGCTGATCGATACCGGTCACGGTACGGAACTGCGCCAACTGGGCAATGAAATCACCGTTTTCCATCGGGTTCATCGGATCCTGATGCTTCATCTGCGCCAGCATCAGGGTCATGAATTCATCCTGGCCCAGCTCGCCGGTTTTCTTTTCGTTGCTGTTTTTGGTGGTATTGACGCCATTGAGCTGCTCAAAAGGATTATTGATTGAATTGACCATGGTCGCTTATCCCCTTACTGACCCATGCTCAGGGTGCGCATCATCAGCTGCTTGGCGGTGTTGATCACCTCCACATTGCTTTGATACGAACGCGAGGCCGAGATCATGTTGGCCATCTCTTCCACCACATTGACGTTGGGCAGGAAGATATAGCCTTCTTCATTGGCCATCGGGTGACTGGGATTGTATTGCTGCTGCAAGGGTGCCTGGCTTTCGATGATCCCCTTTACCGCCACCCCGACACTGCTGGATTGCTTGCCGGCAAACTGGTCCTGCAACATGCTGGCGAAGACCGGCTGGCGTGCACGATAGGTCTCTTCGGTGCTGCTGCTGACGCTGTTGGCATTGGCCATATTGCTGGCGGTCACGTTCAGGCGCAGCGACTGGGCACTGAGGGCGGAACCGGCAACATCGAATACCTTGAACATGGACATGATTAATCTCCTCTAATTGCCTTGCGCAGCGACTGAATACGGCTGTCGATAAAGCTCAGGGTAGCCTGATACTGCAGCGCGTTTTCCATGAATTTGCCCTTTTCCACATGGGCATCCACGGTATTGCCATCTAGCGAAGGCTGTAGGGGGTTGCGGTACAAGGTCTCCGCTGCCATACCATCACTGGCGCCAAGATGGCGCTCGTGGGTCACCTTCATCCCCTTGCTTGCCTGGGCGCTGCTGGCAGCGCCGTTTTGATAGCTGCTCAGTACCGCCTTGAAATCGATATCCTTTGCCTTGTAACCGGGCGTATCGGCATTGGCCAGATTGGATGCCAGGACCTCCATACGCTGCGAACGGAGCTTGAGCGCCAGCTCGTGCATTCCGAATGCGTTATCCAGTTTTGACATGGTGTTCGACTCCAATTTGCTTTGCCCATATACATAGCAAGCACCATGCCATCAGGATGACATCCTTACTTTTCAATTGGTTATGATAATCCTGATGGGAAACGGCGGGCGATCGCGGCAATTACTTGCCGCACTTGCCGTTGCCACCGGGTGAACGGCGAAGGCATTGCCAGGGCAGCGTGTCAATAAAATGGCAGGCCTGTTGGCCAGGTAGGATAAAAAAGATGGCGCCCCGGAGACGATTCGAACGTCCGACCTTCCCCTTAGGAGGGGGATGCTCTATCCAGCTGAGCTACCGGGGCAGGGGGCGAATTGTAGCATCCTTGCTTACCGGCCGCGAAGCCCGTCATGCTACTCTGTTGGTTTATCCGGGACACCCCGTCGGCTGCGCAGCAGTTGCCGATCCAGCACGTTCACCAGCCTGTTCAAGGCATGCTCATCCCGTTTGTCCATCTCGACAAAATTCGCACCGAGAATTTGACAGCCCTTGGCGGCGTCATGACGACGGCAACAAATCTCTACACGTACAAAGAACGGTGTCTCATGGGGTGGGTAGATGGTGCAACGATATAGCGCATTGTTGCTAAAGAGCTGGTCATCCTTGAGTTCGATACTCACTCCCAGCGATGAAATATCATGAAGTATCCCCTTAAACGCCATGCCTTCCGAAGAGTAGATCTCCGCCACAACAGCCAAGGAATCGACCCGAACCCGGTGCCCCTGCCGCCGTTGCCGATAATCAATACTTTCCGGCATGCCCATTCGGTAGTAGCTCAGCCCGTCTACCTGCTCCACCGCAATCAGTGGTAGCTGACAACTGAGGCTGGCGCCTTCGAGTTTGGCATCCAACTGCACGGAGCCCACCGATGACAGGCGCTCCCGCCCTGTTGCGGGAAATAGCTCATCCAGCAACAGGGTATTGCTGGGCGCATCCAATGACAGTAGCGTGCTGGTGTGTGATTGCTGACTTCCGGGGATGCGGATTGTTACCAGGACGCGCTGCTGGATCAGTCGGCCCAGCAAGGCCAGCGCATAGTTCTTCCCCTCCAGACGGTGTGCATCCGGATCGGGGCGAGAAGCAGCTGGTGCGGTGGCATTCATGGATTCACCCGATGATGTCTTGCAGCGACAGTCGGCCTGCAAGCCGACCTGGTCAGGCCTTGAAGGACGTATTTTGCCCCAACGAAGAAGATGTCTTGCCTTGCTGGTTGTACATCTCATCCTGGCCAAAATCCCGCCCGGTGAGTATGGAAAGCATCTGTTGGGAGATCTGCTTGCCGGACTCCAGCAGGGCACCGTTGATTTGGTTCTGCTTCATGCATTCGCGCAGCATCTCGCCCAATCTGGCCCAATGTTCGGCCAACTGGCCCGTGCTGTCACTGGCAAGAAAGGTATCAAAGCCGGCCTTGTCGGCACTCAGATCGGCCTGTTGCAGCAGTTGAGCACGCTGTTGGGCCAGTTGATCCAAGTGGCGCAGCTGCTGCTCTTTATCCGCTACGGCAAGGGTGATTTCGGCAGTATCACGCGCGCCAAGTGCCTGGTGTTCACGCTGCAAGGCTTGTAGAAGGGATTGTATTGCTGCCGTTTCCTGCTGCAGCAATCTGGCGAAGGCCTGATGGTGCGTGGCACTGATACGCATTTAGCGCGACAGGTCGGCTTCGAAACGGGAGAGGCGCTCGGCAATGCGACCAGCGTCCACCTGGTAGCTGCCATCGGCAATCGCCTGTTTGACGCTGCTGACACGTTCACTATCGACCTCGGGGATGCGACTCAGACTGGCTTCCAATTCCTGCAGACGACCAACGCCATCACGCAGACTTACCGCATCCGCAGTCGCTGCCTGGCTTGAAGTCGCGACGGGCAGATCGGCACGGTTGTTCTGGGCCTTGCCAGACTCCCCGCGCACCGCTGTATTGCCGGTCAAGCCATTGATATTGTTAACGGTCATGCCAAATCTCCTGATTCCTTGGCCGTACTATCGGCCTTGGGGCGAAAAACTTTAGCAGGCTGTTGTTGTCGCTCATGCGGCGCGATAGGGCGTTAAAATCGGGCTCAAAATGCGCATTTACTACGTGTAAACTGCGCTTTTTCGCCCGCAATGCCTTCTCTCGCACTCGCCTGAGCGACAACAACAGCCTGCTAGTGCAATTATTATACCTTTATACACAAAGAAGTCACATGCGCACCTGCACCTGGCCGGGGCCAATCACCTGGGCCTCGATCTCCTGGCGGGAGGAAAGGTTACGCACCCGAATCGTCTCACCGGGCGCGCCGTCACTCAAGGCCTCGCCTTCCATCCGCACCTGCAGACCACCGGTGACCGCCAGGATACTGACCCGTTCTCCACGGCGCACCGCCAGGGCTGCCCTAACCATGGAGGGGGTCAGGACCGTCCCGGCCCGAACGGCACGGGTCATCACCGAACCGAGTAATTGCTGGGGATCGGTGAAATAGTCGGCACTCAGCCGGGTGATATCCTGGAGATTGAGATCCAGATCCTCTACAGCGAGTACCGCGCCACGCGAGAGCGGCCGACGGGTAACCAGGATCTGTTCCAATATCTCAACACGGGCACGCACAAACAGTGACCACTTACTGGGGCCATGACAGCGCACCCCTACCGTCACATTACCCAGCTGGCGTGCCCCGTCCGGCCAATACACATCCAGCAGCTCGGCACAGGGCGCAAGACGCAGACGACTATCGATACGCCCCACCTGTACCGCGACCTGCCCGGATGAGGTCGCGGTTTCATCCTGCAAAAATTGCTGTACCGCCTGCTGCATGGCCTCAAGGCTTTGGACCTCTTCGGCCATTAACGGCAGAGACAAGCCCGGCAGCATCTGCAACAATATGAGTAGGCGGCGTATCATCTTGCTAGGGTAACATTAGTGTGCTGTTTCACGCAGGCTGTTGTATCCTTGTCCATACGGATTCAGAGTATATATCCCCGCGAGGGTTCCATTGTCACCAAACAATCTGACGACGACTCAGAACAGGAGGATTCATGGCAGGCGTACTTGATGGTGTCAATCGTCGCACCCAGTTGGCTGGCAACAACCGACTTGAATTGCTGATGTTTCGCCTCAAGCGCAGCCAGCGCTATGGGATCAATGTGTTCAAGGTTCGCGAAGTGATACAGTGTCCACCGCTGACCCATGTCCCCCACTCCCATCCAGCCGTGTGCGGGGTGACCAATATCCGAGGGCAGGCCATCAGTATCATTGATCTGGGCATGGCCCTCGGCATGCCCGCGATCACCGACCCCAAACAGGCCTTTGTGATCGTCACCGAGTACAATCGCACCACCCAGGGATTTCTGGTCAATAGCATCGATCACATCGTCAACCTCAATTGGGAGGAGGTCCTTCCCCCACCCAAGGGTGCAGGTGCCAGCTATATGACCGCCGTCACCCACGTCGACAAGGAGATCGTCGAGATCATCGATGTGGAAAAAATCATGTCCGAGGTGATCGGGGGGAATGAGATCGTTTCCGAAGCGGTTATCGCCCAATCCGGGGATTCGGGTATCCCACGCCACATCCTGGTGGTGGATGACTCCAGCGTGGCACGCAACCAAATCAAGCGTGCACTGGAGCAACTTGGTATCGGCTCCACCCTGGCCAATGATGGGGCCGAGGGGCTTAAACAACTGCAAAACTGGGCTGCCGAATCACAGCCGATCACCGAACGGATTGCGATGGTGATCTCCGATGTGGAAATGCCCAGGATGGACGGCTATACCATGACCGCTGCAATCCGCCAGGACCCGAATCTTCGGGATCTCTATATCGTGTTACATACCTCCCTGAGTGGGCTATTCAACAACGCCCTGGTCGATAAAGTGGGAGCCAATAAATTTATCCCTAAATTCAACCCGGATGAACTGGCGACCGCTGTGCTGGAGCGCATCCGTGAACTCGAAGCGGCCGCTGCCTAACAGCCATTGGATGACAAGCCAAGGGCTCCTCGGATACTATTGCAGCTGAACATTCACCCTCCGGGAAAAAATCGATTGTGAGCACCCAGCAAATCACCCATCAGGACTATGATGACTTTCGCCGCTACCTGGAAGAGGCTTCTGGCATCGTACTTGGGGATAACAAACACTATCTGGTGACCAGCCGCCTCAATCGCCTGATGCGGGAATTCGAGATCGAAAATTTCGCTCAGTTGATGCGTCGCCTCAAAACCGAACGAAAATCCAAATTGCACGAACAGATCGTCGATGCCATGACCACCAACGAAACCCTGTGGTTTCGTGACAACTATCCCTTTGAAGTGCTCAAGCATGTGATCTTTCCCGAATACAGCCAAAAGCGCCTCTCACAACTGCGCATCTGGTCGGCCGCCTCCTCCACTGGACAGGAGGCCTACTCAATCAGCATGAGTATTCAGGAATACCTGGCCAGCAAGCCTGGCTCTCTCCCCGCCAACATCCAGATTATCGGCACCGATCTTTCCGCCACAGTATTAAAAGAGGCCAGCGCCGCCAGTTACGAGGCCATGTCCCTGGCGCGCGGGATCTCGGAGGAGCGCCGCAAGCGCTTCTTTACCGAGCGTAATGGCAAATTCGAGGTACGCCCCGAGATCAAGGCACGTGCCAGCTTCCGCGAGCTGAACCTGATGCATAACTATGCCAGCCTGGGCAAATTTGACATCGTTTTTTGCCGCAATGTGCTGATCTACTTTTCCAGCGCGATGAAGACCGATATCCTCAACCGTATCGCCAAATCCCTGAACCCCGGCGGCTACCTGTTCCTGGGTGGATCCGAATCACCGACCAGCTATACCGATGCCTTTGAACTGCTGCGCACACCAAAGGGTGTGGTCTATCGTGTCAAGGATGCCGCCTTGGGCAAACCCGATGCCTTTGGGGTGCGAAAGTAAGCCCTCTTGTGAAGCGCATCATCCACGGCGCGCTTGTTTCCACCACTGCCAGGCAACCAGCACCAGCGCATGAAGGCCGGCCCACAAGGCACCATAGAAATGGGCCTCGCTAATCACCTCCCCACCCAGGTAGGCCGTGCTGGATCGACTGCCCCCCTGCCATAGCTCCCAGCCAAGCTTGCACAACAGCAGCAACAACCACCACATTCCCTCCGACTGCCCACGCCGCCATATCCACACGGCACCCAGCAACAGCATCCCGTGCAGGAGACCGGACAGACCCACATACCAGGCCAGATCCGGTAGCCACGTCAACATCGATAAGCTGATCGCCAGGGTATTGATCGGGATAAACCATAACCAGGTCCGTATCGAAACGGCGTGACCGACCAGCAGCCAGATCAAGGCCAGGCCAGCCAGATTCAAAAGCAGATGTATGCCCCCCAGATGTACCCAATGGCCACTCCACAGACGCCACCACTCCCCGGCCTGTAAGGCATCGCGCTGGTAACGCAAGGCCGCAGACTGGGGCTCTGCCAGTCCATACACCAACAACGCCAGAATGGCGATAATCAGCGGCAATGACCAATGCTTAAGCGTGACGAGTGACAAGGGCGGCCCCATGCAAATTGATTGGAATCACGGTAGCACATTGTTTACCCTAAGGGGCATGACTGACCGGCTCACTCAACGCCCCCACCTGCTAGCCCTGGCTATCCTGCTGGGGCTCTGTCTGATCGCACCCGCTGATGCCACTCAAAGCCCGATCGATCCGGAGCTGCGTCAGCGCCTCAGTGCCGCGATGGCCGAAGACGGTGGCTTCGTGGATCGTTTTGAGGCCGAGGTATGGCTGGCGGATATGTCGGAACGACTGCGAACGCGTATCAGCGACGAGGATGCACGCCTGGAATTGCTGCGTATGGTACATGCGGAGGCGCGCCGTGCCGATCTCTCACCGGAGCTGGTACTGGCGGTGATCCAGGTGGAAAGTAATTTTGACCGCTTTGCGATCTCGGTAGTGGGCGCGCGAGGGCTGATGCAGATCATGCCGTTCTGGCTCAAGGAGCTGGGGCGGCCTGATGATAATCTGTTTGATGTACACACCAATCTGCGCTTTGGCACCACCATCCTGCGCTATTATCTGGACATGGAAAAGGGACATGAAAGCCGCGCGCTGGCCCGCTACAACGGTAGCCTTGGCAGTCACAAATATCCCAATCTGGTATTCAATGCGCTGCGAGAGCGCTGGCACCAGTAGGCGAGGCTTAGCGCACCGTAAAATCCGCCGGCAACTGCGCCAGTTTCAATGCCATACATTCCAGCCCATCGACCCGCGCCAGTTCGGGGCCGCGTTCCAGCCAGTGCTGAAAGGCATCCAGGGCCTGGGACTCGCCACAGGCCAACAGCTCCACCTGGCCATCATCCAGATTTCTGGCATAGCCGGTCACGCCGAGTGCCAGGGCCTGACGCCGTGCACTGTCGCGAAACCACACCCCTTGCACACGACCACTGACCAAACAGCGTCGACACGCCATTATGGACGACGCACCTTTGCGGGCAGACCAGCCAGCATCGGCTCGGTTACCGCAAACACCGCCTGCACCAGATAAGTTTGGTCGGGCTGATATTGCACCGCAGCAACCGTGGCCGCATAGGACAGCCCCCCAACCTCAACCTGTAGCGACTGGCCATTGCTGATCCCGGCGGCCTCTTCAGCACTCAGCACAACATCGACACGCATCCTGCCCTGTTCGGCCAGCACCAGCATGGCTGGTGCCTCAAAACGATGAACAACGGCCTGGCCCGGCTGAACATAACGCGCCAGTACACGGGCGTCGAAGGGCGCTCGCAACTCACTGTAGGCCAATTCCTGACGGGCCATTTGCTCGGCAGCCACGGCCCCCTGATAACCGGCCTCGGCCTGGGTGGCCGCAATCCTGGCCACATCAAGATCATGATCGGCCAGCAGGGTGCGCTCATACAGTTCTTCGGCACGCGCCAACTCCTTGGCCGCCTCCTCGCGATGCATGGTCTGATAGTGAAGCTCGGCCTGGGCCTGCTCAAGGCGCGCCGTTAACACCCGCTGATCCAGCTGCAACAGCAGTTGGCCACGCTTTACCATCTCACCCGCATTCACCCCTACCTGCGCGACCACCCCACTGGTGGCGGTGGCCAGTTCGGTTGGCTGCGACCAGTTGGTCAGCCCGTCCCATTGCGCGATAAGCACCGAATGGGGGCCCAGTGCCAAGACCGTAAGGACTGCAGTCAGTTGTTTGTTCATGCTCATTCTCCTGATCGCTCTCGCCTTGAACGAGATATCACGATTTATTGTGGTTGTGCCACGCCAGGCCCCTTGCCCAGCAGCAGATCCAGTTCTTCCCAGGCCAGCTCGATACGATAATTCGCCTCGGCCACCGCCAACTGCGCCTCACTGAGACGAACCATGGAGTCCCCCAAATCCGAGCGCACCTCCATTTCATAGTTGGCACGGCTGCGATCCAGATAGAGATCACGATAGCGCTGCTCGCTCAGGGCCTGACCACGCTGCAGGCGCAGAGCCTGAAGGCCCAGCCAGCTGTCCAGCAACTGTTGACGTAACTGGTAACGCGCTAGCTCCAAATTCGCCTGGGCCTCGTAAACCTTGGCCCGCTGTGCCGCCACCCCGGCATCGACACGCCCACCACTATAGATGGGTACGGTCAAATAGACGCCTGCGCGCCAACGGTCGGTGGAGCCGAGTTCGCGGGTATAGTGCGATGCCTCCAACTCCCCATCCAGACGTGGCCGCCCCTCGGCACCAGCCGCAGCCATGCGCTGCTGGGCCGAGGATAACTGGGCCTCCAGAGCGAGAATACGCGGGTTATTCTGTACCGCCTCGGCGAACAGGCCATCAAACTCGGGTAATTTTCGCTCCAGACTGTCAAGTGCTGGACGAGCCAGCGAGGAGGGCAACATTCCGGGGCGATCCAGCAGATTGGCCAAACGCGCGCGACGGGCACGCTGCTCCCCATTGCTCAGGGAAAGCTGATGGCGCGCCTGCTCAAAACTCCGCTCAGCCTCCAGCACCTCGATATCCGATGCCTGCCCCAATTCCTGGCGAGTACGCAGTCGATCAAAACGGATATAGGCCATGGCCATGCCTTCCATATCCCGGTCATAGGCCATGTCGGCAAGCAGGACTTGGAAGAATGCCTCCATGATGTGCAAGCGGCGCTGCTCAAGCAGCGCCTGGTAGCGATAATCCCCACCCTGAACCGACAATTCTGCCGCGTTAAGATGGGCACTGCTGCGACCAAAATCGTACAGCGGCTTGCGCAGGAACAGACTGAGCTTGTGATCGTCAGTACTATCCTCATCAAAGAGACTGGCCGGGCCAACCCAGCGCAGCCGCCCCTCGACAGTGGCGCTAATGGCATTATTGGCCAATGCGCCAGCGCGTTCGGCCTCGGCCTGGGTCCGGGCGGCCTGGATGCTCAGGACCTCGGGATGCGCCTGTTCAACCAGAGACAGGGCATACTCCAAGGTCAGTGGTTCGGGAAAGGGCTCAAAGGACTCGGCAAGCGCCGACAGCGACAAACTGCACAGACACAGGCCGAGCAAGGGACCACGCAGACTGATCATGGTTGTTTATTCCTGTTCGCGCTTGTAACGGGTAAAGCGCATATCCTTGTACACGCCGTCCACCACATACTTGCCCATTAGCAAAAATTCGTCTGGATCAGAGGTCCTTCCGGTATGGCGATGCACCTGGTTTCCTTCCAGATCAAAGAACACCAGCGCTGGGGTGGCGCGCACACGGTGTTCGCGAAAGGCAAAATCCTTCTGTGACATATTACGGCCGTCGAAGTTGACGATCTCCACGTCCCCTTCCACATCCACCGAAAACATCATGAAGTTGTCCCGGTAGTACTCCTGCACCGCCACCTGATTGAGGACATTCTGCTTCATCCAGTGGCAAAAGGGGCAGTCATCCATTTCGAAGAACAACAACACCCCGGACTTACCATCCTGACGAGCCGTTTCCAACTCATCGGAAAAATCGCCGAAGGTATCGTTAAAGAAGAACTGATAGGGGTCACGAGGCAGCTCAGCCTGCAAGGGCATCGCCAGCATCATCAACAGGGCAAAGGGAAACAGTATTTTTTTCATTATTCACTCCTCCAAAAAATCACCACGGCCGACGCATCCGCAAGGATAAACGCCGATCAGCCTCGGCACCATCTACTCAGGGATTGCTTGCCATGAAATTTTCAATCATTTCCGCTGTCACCGGGCCCACCTGGCGGGCGACGGTATTGCCTTCGGGGTCAATCAGAAAAGTGGTCGGCAGGCCGGGCACCGGGCCAAAGCCAGGCATATCATTACGCCTCGGGATAATCGGAAAATTCAGCATGTACTCATCCACAAAACTGAGTAATTCTGCACGGGACAGATTTTCAGCATTAATCCCAATCACCACCGCCTTATCATCCTTGTGGGTTTCATGGAAATGCACCAATTCCGGCAGCTCCTCAAGGCAGGGCGGACACCAGCTGGCCCAGTAGTTCACTACCACCCACTTACCGTGAAGCTCAGACATGCGGATCGCATTACCATTGAGATCCACAAAACGACGCTCTTCTGCGCCAGCCATGCCCGATACAGCAAGGAACAACAAGGGCAGCACAAATAACATGCGAATAACAGATGAATATTGCATGGGCCTTCACTTTTCGATACCGGTGGAAGTATGACCAGAACCCGTGACACAGGTTCCCAAAACCCCTTCTTCCGGCAATAAAAAAGGCCCCCGAAGGGGCCTTCTTTGGCCAAGCCTGGGCTTAGCGGGACAGGTAACGCGTATCAGACTCTTCGGTAACACCCAGCGACCAGGCACCGCGGGTACGGGCATGCTTGATGGCGGCGTCCACTTCGGCCTGGCTGGCGGCACGATTGATCTTGAACTGCTGACCAGGATAGATCAGGTCGGCGTCCTTGATCTTGTCACGGTTGGCCTTGTAGATCAGCGGCCACTGGTAGGGGTTGCCATAAATTTCGCCCTTACCAGAGATAACCCACAGGCTGTCGCCACGCTTAACGGTATAGCTATCGGCACCGCTGCTGACGGGCTGGGTGGTCTTTTTAACCACACCTTCCTTGATTGCCGCTTCGGCCAGTAGCTTGGCCTGATTGGCCAATACGATGGCCTTGCCAGTGTCGCCTGCGGCCAGCGCAGACTCGGCATCGGCGATCATGCTGCCGATTTGATCGTAGTTACGGTGTTGCGGATCGACCTGGGCATAGGCGCTCTTGGCTGCTGCGATCTCGGCACGCGCCTGCGAGGTGGCATCAAGCTCGGCGCTCGTGTCTTCGGTCGGCTTACTGGCACAGCCGGTGGCAATAGCGGCAACCAGTGCCAGCATCGCGATCAGTTTAATCCCTTTAAATATTTTCATTGCAAACTCCAAAAGTTAACCGTTGTTCTTGCATGTAATTCTACCTTGGGATAAGTCTGCACCCCACCACCAAGGCTGTCAAGGCCAGCTTTGTGAAGCCTTAGACACAAATGGCCGCTACGGGCCTCGCGTTGCGGCGGCAGCCAGGGCCTCGTCACGCGCCTTGATGGCCAGCGCCTTGGCAACACTGGCAGCCATGCGTGCTGCCTCATATTCCCCATGCTCCAGGGTGCGGGTGGCCAATTCGATCGAATCTTCGGCGCTTTGCAATTTCTGGGGGGCCAATTCCTGGGCATTGGCCTCACGGGCAGCCTTGATGGCCTGACGTGCATCACTCATTTCCTGCACGGGTGGTGACAGACTGGCACAGCCGCCCAACAGACCGCTGAGCAGGATGGTCAGCAACAGCCAGCAGCGCAAAGGCGAGGTAAGGTATGCGTTCATCTCATACTCAGCGGGGGGGGGGGCGATCTCGAATCAATTGTGGATTCAAGCTATCATTGCCCCCACATACTGTCAAGAATATGACATTCAATCAGGTACCGTTGCCCTGTTACCCCCACGAGGTCCCAATGCCTACCCAGATCTACCACAATCCCCGCTGCAGTAAATCACGCCAGACCCTTGAGCTGCTGCAACAACAGCATGCCGATATCGAGCTTGTTGATTACCTGAAGAATCCACCTGATCGCGAAACCCTCCGCAAGCTGCTTGGCCTGCTCGGCATGGCGCCGCGTCAGTTGATGCGTAAGGGCGAGGCCGAATACCGCGAGTTGGGTCTGGACAATCCTGATCTCAGCCCCGATGCCCTGATCGATGCGATGGTGGCGCATCCACGCCTGATCGAACGCCCGATCGTGATCCACAACAACAAGGCTGCACTGGGACGTCCGCCGGAAGCCGTGCTGGAGATCCTGTGATGGCGGAGATACTGGTCCTGTACTACAGCCGCCACGGGCGCACCGCCGCCATGGCACAGCTTGTTGCACGCGGCATTGAAGAGGTGGCCGGCATGCAGGCGCGCCTGCGCACCGTGCCCGAGGTATCCACCGTTTGCGAGGCCGTAGCGGACAACATCCCCACTGAGGGGGCACCCTATGTATCCATAGACGATCTGAAGGCATGCGCTGGCCTGGCGCTGGGCAGCCCTACCCGCTTTGGCCATATGGCCGCAGCGCTGAAATTCTTTCTCGAACAGACCAGCCCGCTGTGGCTTTCCGGCAGTCTGATCGGCAAACCGGCCACGGTGTTCACCTCAACATCCAGCCTGCACGGCGGTCAGGAAAGCACCCTGCTCTCCATGATGCTGCCACTACTGCACCACGGCATGGTGATCTGCGGCCTGCCCTATAGCGAGACCGATCTGCTGCATACCCGAACCGGAGGTAGCCCCTATGGCGCCAGCCACCATGACGGGGCCGACAATAATCAGGCGATCAGTGCGGAGGAACACCGCCTGTGCCTGGCCCAGGGGCGTCGTCTGGCCGAATTGGCAAGGAAACTGGAGGGCCAGCCATGAGACATCTTCCGCTGTTGTGGTGGCTGAGTATCGGTAGCTATGGCGCACTGCTGCTGTTACTGGTGTTGTGGTTCAGTTGGCTGGCGCCGCCGGAAATTCTGCCGCGTTCGATGGTGTTATTGATCATGACCGTGCCGCTGCTGTTTCCGTTGCGTGGCCTGCTCTATGGTCGTCCCTTCACCTTCGCCTGGACCAGCTTTCTGGCGCTGTTTTATTTTATCCATGGGGTCACCGAAGCCTACAGTGAACCCTCGGTGCGTGTCCTGGCATCCCTGGAAATCGTCTTCAGCACGGTGTTGTATACCAGCACCATGCTTTACGCCCGTTACCGGGGCAAGCAGATCAAGGCCGAGCAGGCCCAAGCAGCTGACGCACAAAAGGGATAGTCAGACGGCGTTGTTCGATCAGCGAGCGCTGATCGAGCTGTTCCAGCAGGCCGAACAACTGGTGCATGTCCCGTGGTCCATGGGCCAGCAGATAGGTGGCAATCTCATCCGGCATGCTCATCCCGCGGCGCTGCGCCCGCTGCTGCAGGGCCATGGACTTTTCGTTATCGGTCAGTTCCAGCAAACGAAATACCGGCCCCCAGCAGAGTCTGGAAACCAAATCCGCCAGGGACAAGGCCAGTGCATGGGGCGCGGCATCGCCCGCCGCCAGTAAATGGTGCCCGGCATCACGCAAACGGTTATACAGGTGGAACAGGGCATGCTGCCAGGCCGGGGCCTGTGCAATGCACTGCAGATCGTCCACGCACACCAAGGTCATCTGTTCCATGCCCTCGAGCAGCACCGGGGAATGGCCGAGTAACTCGGGCAGGGGCAGGTATACGGCTCGCCCACCACGGGCATCCTCGGCATGGCAGGCCGCCTGCAACAAATGACTCTTGCCGCAACCCGCCGGCCCCCAAAGATAGACGAAGGGCTCTGAGGCCTGCTGCAAGACGTGACAAACGGGCGCATTGCCCGCCGGCAGAAAATTTTCGAAGGTAGCGGTGTCGCTCAGACCGATCGCCAGTGGCAGTTGCATACTCCGCATATTATGTGCGCTGTCGACAGACACGGGCACGGGCAGACCACTCCAGCACGTAGCCCAGCCCGCTCCACAGGGTAGTCAGCGCCACCACCAGGATCAGCGCCTGTAGCAACACAACCGGGACAAGTAGTCCTGCCGCAAACACAATAACCAGGATCCCCAGCAACATCTGCAACAGGGTGTTGGCCTTGCTGATGGCGGTGGGTGCAATGTGCAAACTGCCGCAGCGCCAACGATACATCCCGGCCCCAAGCAGGATCACCACATCACGTCCAATTACCATGATGACCAGCCACCAGGGCAACCAGCCCGACCAGGCCAGTACCAGATAGCTGCCAACCAGCATCACCTTGTCGGCCAGCGGATCAAGCACCGAACCCAGCCAGGATTGCCAGTGATAACGACGCGCCAGATAGCCATCCAGCGCATCGCTAAGCGCCGCCACCACAAACAGCCACAGCACCAGTGCATAGTGCTGACGGGCCAGCAGGATCATGATCGGAATGACCAGCAGAATACGCAGGATGGTGATGATGTTCGGCAGTTGCTTCACGGTCTCAAACGGTAGTAGAGATAATTGGGGTCTAGCTGTTCGATGCGCTCCAGACGCTGCCCCAGGGCGATGGTGCGCATCAGCGCATCGCGGCCACCGTCAACCCGCAGTCGCAGCTGCACACTGTCCCCATCCAGCGTTTCGACACGTACGGCCTGCACCCCGCTGATCCCGGAGAGGTGATCGAGCAGACGACGGTAGGCGTACAGGTCCGCAACCCCCGTCACTTTCAGGCCCAGCTCCCCTTCGCTGTCCTGGGCAAATTTGGCAAAACGATTGGCCAGCCAGTCGGCGCTTTCCTCAACACCGTAGGCAATCAGGGCAGAGACATCTTCCGAACGCATCTGCCAGCGACGAGACTCCCCGCCCTGCAACAGCGTCCACTGCACCTCCCATTGTTGGGCAGACAATGGCTGTAGTCGCCCAATCAAGGTGGCCTGGGTCTGGTAACGTTGCGAGGCCTGCTGGATCTCATCATAAAAACCACCCCACAGGTCCGCCAGCTGAACCTGCCGACGGTCTTCCAGATCCAGCAAGGGCAGGCGGATCGGCAAGGCCCGCTGGCGAGCACTACGATCCAGCACCTGGCGCACCAAGCCCGCATCATCGGCACCAACCAGCAGACGGCTACCCTCCTGTTCAACCCCCATCCAGACCAACACCTCAGGGCGAACCTGGCCCCATACCGCGTAACCATGCTGACGCAATAGCTGATCGATGCCACGCGGTTCGAAGCTGACATCCAGCATCAGGCGACTGGTTTGCAAGCGCCCTTCCAAATTCGGCCTTTGTTGCGCCAAAGGGATGGGGTCGGTGCGATACTGAAAGCGCTGGACATAGCGGGATGCCCCTTGCAGCGATGCATGCATGTTTAGATCCTCAAGGATACGTCCGGCACCGCTGACCTTGACCAACACCCGTCCCATCGCCTCCGCCATCCCATCGGCACGGGCCTGGGCACGCTGATCCGGCACCTCTACCTCGGCCTGATAAAGCCGCTCAGTAACGGCAGACGCAGCCATGGGCGTCAGCAAGACCAGCAGGGCGAACAGGTAGGCGTATCTCATCAATCTCACAGCTTGTTGTCTCGGTTTGTTTTTGGTTTGGGTATGGAAAATTGGACAGTATCGGCCGCTAGTGTGCCATAAGCAGCCGGGCTCGCGCAGCAACAAGCCACGCAGAATGGACCAATGTTAGCGAATTGGTGCATAAACCCCCCTTCCAGCCCACCCATAAGGGTCCGAATCCGGACACAAGAGTGGTACAATAGGCGAATCATCTCGCAACCCTACCACCTTCGGAGACTCCACCCAGTGAGCGACAATAAGCCTGGTGAAAGCGGCCTCAGTTACCGTGATGCCGGTGTAGACATCGATGCCGGCAATAGCCTGATCGAACGCATCAAGCCCCACGCCAAGCGTACCAGCCGACCCGGTGTGCTGGGTGGCCTGGGCGGTTTTGGGGCGATGTTTGAGCTACCACTGGATCGCTACCGTCAGCCGGTACTGGTCTCCGGTACCGATGGGGTCGGCACCAAGCTCAAGCTGGCCCTGGAAATGGGCAAGCACGATACCATCGGCATCGACCTGGTGGCGATGTGCGTCAATGACTTGATCGTCGGTGGTGCCGAGCCGCTGTTCTTTCTCGACTACTACGCCACCGGCAAACTGGATGTGGATACCGCCAGCGAGGTGATCAAGGGGATCGCCGATGGCTGCCTGCAGGCCGGTTGCGCACTCAGCGGTGGTGAAACCGCCGAAATGCCCGGCATGTACGAGGGCGAGGACTATGACCTGGCCGGCTTCTGTGTCGGGGTGGTGGAAAAGGACAGGATCATCGATGGCAGCAAGGTCCAGCCCGGTGATGAGCTGATCGGCATCGCCTCCTCCGGCCCACACTCCAATGGCTACTCGCTGGTGCGCAAGGTCCTGGAAGTCAGTGGTGCCAAACTGGATGAGCCCTTCGATGGCCGCACCTTGGGTGAAGTCCTACTGGAACCCACCCGGATCTATGTCAAACCGCTGCTGGCGCTGATCGACAAGGTCGATGTCCATGCACTGGCCCACATCACCGGCGGTGGCCTACCGGAAAATCTGCCACGGGTGTTGCCGGCGCACTGCCAGGCCCTCATCGAGGGACGCAGCTGGAATCGCCCGCCAATCTTCAACTGGCTACAGGAACAGGGCAAGATCGCCGACAGTGAAATGTACCGCACCTTCAACTGCGGTATCGGCATGGTGGTCGTGGTACCCGCCGAGCAGGCCGAGCAGACGATTGAAATCCTGCTGGCCGCCGGTGAACACGCCGGACGCATCGGCAGCATCCATCCACGCGAACCCGGTGAGCAGGTCGAGATCATTTAGTGTCTGAAAATGACTTTGGCGTGGTGGTGCTGATCTCCGGCAGCGGTTCCAATCTGCAGGCCATCATCGACGCCCAGCTACCGATAGGGTTGCGCGCGGTCATCAGTAACCGTGCCGATGCCTATGGCCTGGAGCGTGCCCGCCAGGCCGGGATCCCCACCGAGGTGATCGACCACCGGGAGTTTGCCGATCGGACCAGCTTCGATCGTGCCTTGCAGGCGCGCATCGATCACTACCAACCCAGGCTGGTGGTGTTGGCCGGTTTCATGCGCATCCTGACCGATGAATTCGTCAATCACTACCGTGGGCGGATGATCAACATCCATCCCTCACTGTTGCCCAAGTATCGCGGCATCAATACCCACGCCCGTGCCATTGAGGCCGGTGAGTCCGAAGCTGGCTGCAGTGTGCACTGGGTCAGCCCCGAGCTGGATGCCGGACCGGTAATCCTGCAGGCCAAGGTCCCCATCCACCCCGGCGACAGCGCCGATACGCTGGCCGCACGGGTGCTGGAACAGGAACATAAAATCTATCCCGAGGCGATCCGTCGCATCGCCAACGGCGAGATAGATAGACAAGAAAAAAGGCATTAACCGCAAAGGCGCAAAGGACGCAAAGAAATCCATGGATGGTATGCAATGACTCACCGCATCTGCACATATGACAGTGACAGGGTTTGATGGTGCAGGGACACGGCAGACGGGTAAGCAATGACCAACCTTGGAAACAGCGCTTTTCCTTTGCGCCCTTTGCGCCTTTGCGGTGAAATATTCCTTCTCAAACCTGGCGGCGGAACACCGGCAGGTGATCGACCTCGAGGCGGATCCCCAGTGATTCACCGATCTCATGCTGGTGATGGCTTTGCACCATACAGAGAATATCCTGTCCGCTGGGCAGACGCAGGGTATAGAGATATTCGGCGCCGCGGAAAGCACGCCCCACCACCTCGGCGGTCATCGGGCTATTATCGTCGTGGATCACATCATCCGGGCGCAGCAGCAGATCAACCTGTGCCACCGCATCCTCTTCCCCTTCCATCGAGCCAAACACCACTCCCAGTTCGGTGGCAACCCGATCCTTGCCGACAATCTTGCCCGGCAGCATCACCCCCTCACCGATAAAATCCGCCACAAAGCGATCTGCCGGACGGTGGTAGAGGTCGAAGCCAGTGCCCCACTGGCGCAAGCGTCCCTCACCCAGCACCGCAATATGATCGGCCATCGCAAAGGCCTCATGCTGATCGTGAGTCACCATAATCGCGGTGATTCCATCCCGACGCAGCAGACTGCGTACCTCGCGCGCCAGCTGCTCGCGCAATTCCGTATCCATGCTGGAAAAGGGCTCATCCAGCAACAGGATATCGGGCTTGGGTGCCATCGCGCGGACCAGTGCAATACGCTGTTGTTGCCCGCCGGAAAGCTGATGCGGATACTTGTCACAGGTCCCTTGCATCTCGACCAGCTCCAGCAGTTCGCGCACCCGCTGCTGGCGTGCCAGCTTGGGCATGTCACGCAGACCAAAGGCAATATTCTTGGCCACACTCAGATGGGGAAACAGGGCGAAATCCTGAAACACCATCCCGACGCGGCGTTTTTCCGGCGGCACCAGCTGTGCCGGTGAACTGACCTCGCGTCCCTGCAACATGATCCGCCCCTGCATCACCGGTTCAAAACCGGCAATGGCACGCAACAGGGAGGTCTTGCCACAGCCCGATGGGCCGAGCAGGCAGCCGATCTCACCCTGTTGCAGCGAGAAGGAGATATTCTCCACCACGGTCTTGTTCGCGTAGCCGATGCTTACCTGTTCCACTGCCAGTTGTATCGTCATGATTTCATTCCTAGCTTGCTAAATGCGCCACAGAGGGCACAGAGATCACAGAGGACAATGCTTGCCACAGGTGCAAAGCCATAATGCAGAGGCTTTTCACCTCCGTGCCCCCTGTGTCCTCTGTGGCAAATCTTTCACAAAATCTGCGGCCAAGTATTATTCAGCCACCTTGCGCGAGCGGGTGATGGTCCAGCTCAGCAAGATCACCGGGATGACACCTACCGCGACGATGGCCAGCGCCGAAGGGGCCGCCTCGGCCAGGCGCTCATCCGAGGCCAGTTCATAGGCGCGTACCGCCAGGGTATTATAATTAAACGGGCGCAGGATCAGCGTCGCCGGCAGTTCCTTGAGCACATCCACAAACACCAGTAGCAGGGCCGTCAACAGGGAACCCTTGAGCATCGGGATATGGATTCTGTGCAGGATTGTCAGTGAGCGAAAACCAAAGGAACGCCCGGCCTCGTCCATCGACGGGGTTACCTTGCCAAGTCCTGCTTCCACCGTCTGCAAGGAGACGGCCAGGAAACGGGTCAAATAGGCAAACACCAGCGCCACCAACGTACCGCTCAAAATCAGGCCGGTGGAGTAATCAAAATTATCGCGTGCCCAGGTGTCAATACTGTTATCCAGCCAGGCAAAGGGAATGATCACCCCGATGGCGATGACCGCGCCAGGCACCGCATAGCCCATCCCGGCCATGCGCACCATGAAGCGCACCGGGCGGTTGGGGTATAGGCGCTGACCATAACCAAGCAGCACCGCCAGCAACAGGGCCAGCACCGAGGCGATCCCCGCCAGCTTGAGGCTGTTCCACACCATCTGCAGGAAGCGCGCATCGATCACCTCGTCGGCGACGGTGAGGGTCCAGCTAAGCAATTGCAGCCCCGGTAGCAGGAAACCCAACAGCAACACCCCGGAGCAAAAACCAAACGCCAGCAAGGCTGCCCAACCGTGCAGGCGGTAACGGCGCAGATCCTGGTGACGACGGCTGGTATGGTGATAACGTGCGCTGCGGCGTGAATAACGCTCCAGTACCATCAGCGCAAACACAAACGCCATTAACATCGCGGCCAGCTGTGCCGCCGCCTCGGCACTACCCAGGCCAAACCAGGTACGAAAGATCCCGGTGGTAAAGGTCGCCACCCCGAAGTACTGCACGGTGCCGAAATCGGCCAGGGTCTCCATCAGCGCCAGCGACAGACCGGCAATAATCGCCGGGCGTGCCAATGGCAGTGCCACCAGGCCAAAGGTGCGCCAGGGACCATTGCCCATGCTACGGCTAACATCCAGTACGCAGATCGACTGGCTCAGAAAGGCGGCGCGGGTCAGCAGATAGACATAGGGATAGAGCACCAGGGTGAGCATGATCGCCGCACCCTCCACAGAACGGATCTCCGGGAACCAGTAATCCCCGAAGCCCCAACCGAACCAGTCCCGCAGTGCGCTTTGCACCGGGCCGGAAAAGTCCAGCATCCCGGTATAGGTATAGGCAATGATGTAGGCCGGGATCGCCAGCGGCAGCAGCAGCGCCCACTCGAAGATGCCGCGTCCGGGAAACTGGCACATGGTGGTCAGCCAGGCCGCGGTGACACCAATCAGCAAGGTGCCGATCGCCACCCCCAGCATCAGCAGCAGCGAATTCTTGACATAGTCCTGCAACACCGTCGCGGCCAGATGCTGCCAGACCTCGCCCGCCGGTACGAAGACAAAGCCCAACACCACCAGCACCGGCAGCGCCAGGGTCAGCGCCACCGCAAACACGCCGATGGCCAGGGGAGGGAAAGGTTTCATTAATCTCGGCATCGGCCTTTATTCACACAAAACAGCACCACCGCGCAGCAACGCGGTGGTGCTGTTGTCTCATACTTGTCTTTGAGCCGGGGTTATTGCCAACCGGCACGATCCATCAGGCGTAGCGCCTGGGGGCTAAACTCGCCCAACTTACCCATATCAATAGGGTCGGCTTTGAATTCCCCCCAGCCATTGAGTATTTCACCCACCGGCACATCCGCACGCACCGGATACTCCCCATTGGCCTCGGCATACCATTGTTGTGATGCCTCGGTGCTGAGGAACTCGATAAGGCGAATCGCATTGTCCTTGTTGCGGGCCGCTTGGGTCAAGGCTGCACCGGAAACATTCATGTGTACACCACGATCCTGCTGGTTGGGCCAGAATACGCCGATCTGTTGTGCCACCTCACGGTCCGTCGGGTCGTTACTTTTGAGCATACCAACCAGGTAGTAAGTATTGGCAATCGCAATGTCACATTGTCCGGACGCTACCGCCTTGATCTGATCCCGATCACCACCCCGCGGCGGGCGAGCCAGATTGGCCACCAAACCACGCGCCCATGCCTCGGTGGCCTGCTCGCCATTGGTGGCGATCATGGATGACACCATCGACTGGTTATAGATATTGCCCGAGGAGCGGATACAGATCTTGCCGCGCCAGCGCGGGTCGGTGATCCCTTCATAGCTAGAGAGCGTGGCCGGGTCGACCCTGCCCTTGGCATACATAATCGGACGGGCGCGCAGGGACAGCCCATACCAATAACCATCCGCATCACGATATTGGGAAGGAATCCGCCCTTCCAGGGCCTCGGAACGAAATGCCTGGATCACGCCCATTTCCTTGGCCCGATGCAGGTTACCCGCATCCACGGTGAGCAAGATATCCGCAGGCGAGTTACGCCCCTCATGGCGCAGACGGTTGAGCAGTTCATCCGCCTTGCCGGTCACCAGATTGACCTTAATCCCCGTCTCCTCGCTAAAACGATCGAGCAAGGGTTTGATCAAGGCCTCGACACGTGCCGAGTAGATATTCACCTCAGCTGCCGCCATGCTCACACCGGGTGCCGCCAGGATAGAAGCCGCCAGCAGAGCAAACCACAAACGTTTAAACAGACGCATTGTCACCATTCCTCACCGATAATTAACATCTGACTCGATAATAATGAGAACAATTATCAATTGCAATAGCATTCATGGGAATCCAGCCCAAGTGCCAACGCGGATCATGGACCATCTCGGGGAGATTCAGGGTAGAATTCCCCCCATGTGTCGATGCCTACAATTACGCCAGTTTGGCCTGTTATTGCTGGCTTTATTGCCCATGCAGGCTGCAGTGCAAGCCCAACAGGACAACTCCCCTCTGTTCGTCAGTATCCAGCTGGAAAATGATTTTTTTGCCAATACCGGCGATCGCCATTACACCCATGGCAGCCAACTTGCCTTTGCCGAGTTCAAGGAGCCGTCCCGCTGGATGGCGGATCTGGCCGAACTGGCACCTTTGTACCGGCATGGCGAGCGACTGAATATGCTCAGTTACACCCTGGGACAAAAGCTGTTCACCCCCGAAAACATCCACTCCAGCGAACTACAGGAAGACGACCGACCCTACGCGGCCTACTCCTACCTCAGTTTTTCGCTGATGTCCCAGCTCGAGGATGACGGTCGATTCAAGCATGGCAATATGCTGGAGCTGACCCTGGGACTGGTCGGCCCAGCCGCACTGGGCGCACAGCTGCAAACCGAATCCCACCGCCTGTTTGGCAATGCACTCCCCGAGGGCTGGGATCACCAGCTCAATAACGAACTTATCCTTGGTTTGGCCTATACCAGTTTCTGGCGATCGATCCGCCCACTGGGCCAGGGTGGACTGCAACTGAGCAGCGTCCCGCACCTGGGCCTCAGCCTCGGCAATGCCTACACCCACGCCTCGGCAGGCGGGCTGTTCCGTTTCGGCACGCGCCTGGATCGGGATCTCAGTCCACCCAGCATCGGCCCAGGCTTTCCCGGCCTGGCGCTGTTTGAAACTGGTGGACAAAGCAGTTGGTATCTCTATGCGGGACTGGAGGGGAGATGGGTGCTGCGGGATATCTTTCTGGACGGCAACAGCCTTGGCGGCAGCCACCGAATCGAAAAAGAACCGTTGGTGGCCGACCTGCAATACGGACTGGTGTGGACCTTCGAACGGTACCGCCTGTCACTGAGCCAGATGCGCCGCAGCCCCGAGTTCAAGGGCCAGCGCAGGAACACCCATTACGGGGCGCTCAATCTCACCTTCGGCTTGCACTAGGGCGAAACAGCCAGCATCCGTTCCAGCGCCAACTTGGCCTGGGCGGCCTCTGCCGGTGCCACATGGATCGCATTGACCACATGCCCGGCCACCAGGTTTTCCAGCACCCAGGCAAGGTGTTGCGGATCGATGCGGAACATGGTCGAGCACATGCATACGGTGGGGGACATGAAGTGCACGTGCTTGCCCTGGTGCTTGAATTGCTCGTGCAGGCGGTTGACCAGGTTCAGCTCGGTACCGACCAGCCAGCGGGTATTGGGGGCGGCATCGCGGATGGTGTTGATGATGTACTCGGTGGAGCCGACGTAGTCGGACTTCTGGCAGACCTCGAAGGGGGCCTCGGGGTGGGAGATGATGTAGCTATCCGGGTACTTGGCCTTGAAGGCGTCGATGTGCTCGGGACGGAACATCTGGTGCACCGAACAAAAACCCTTCCAGAGGATCATCTTCGCCTGGCGGATCTGCTCGGGGGTGAGACCGCCCAAGGGCTGATCGAAGTCCCACACCACCATTTGCTCCAACGGAATACCCATCTTGTAGCCGGTGTTGCGCCCCAGGTGTTGATCGGGGAAAAACAACACCTTCTCGCGCTGGGAGAACGACCACTCCAACACCTTTTGCGCATTGGTCGAGGTACAGACAATGCCGCCATGACTGCCGCAAAAGGCCTTCAGATCCGCCGCCGAATTGATATAGGTGACCGGGGTGATCGTTTCATCCGGTTCCAGCACCTCGGCCAGCTCACGCCAGGCCCGCTCCACATTGGCCAGATTGGCCATATCGGCCATCGAACAACCGGCCGCCATGTCTGGGAGGATCGCAGTCTGATCCGGGCGGGAGAGAATATCCGCCACCTCGGCCATGAAGTGCACCCCACAGAAGACAATAAATTCCGCGTTGGAGCTGGCCGCCTGACGTGACAGCTTGAGCGAATCGCCGGAAAAATCCGCGTGACGAAACACCTCTTCACGTTGGTAGTGATGACCCAGGATCACCAGGCGTTGGCCCAGCGCCTGCTTGGCAGCAACCACGCGGGCCTCGGCCTCGGCATCGCTTAACGGGGTGTAGTCCTGAATCGCTA
>JACUTZ010000153.1 GCA_014859545.1 Gammaproteobacteria bacterium | reverse complement strand
GGGCGTAGCCAAGCGGTAAGGCAACGGGTTTTGATCCCGTCATGCCCAGGTTCGACGGATTCGCCGGGATGCGAATCCGGACGGCGCAGCCGGCCCCGAAGGGGCGAGGCCCAGGGATGGGCCTCGCAATCCTGGCGCCACGCTGGCGATAGCCAGCGCGAATGCCGGGACGCAAGATATTATATGGGAACGCCGAAGGCCCTTCGGTATTTCGTTTTGAGTCAGTTTATTGGGGCGTAGCCAAGCGGTAAGGCAACGGGTTTTGATCCCGTCATGCCCAGGTTCGAATCCTGGCGCCCCAGCCATATACCATTTGCCGAAGGCATTCCTTCGACAAACCGGGGCGCCAGGATGAGAACCTGCAAGGTTCGACCCGAGCGCCAGCGAGGGAACAGCGGCGCTTGCGACGCTGGCCCGGAGGGCGAGGCCACAGGCCGAGTAATCCTGGCGCCCCAGCCATTTTTTTTCACGACAGCAGCGCAAGCACCGGCCGCGTCACGAGGGGTTCATGGTCTCAGACATGATGATCTTCGCAGGAAATGCCAATCCACAGTTGGCCCAAGACATTGCCAATTACCTCGGCATGCCATTGGGGAAGGCTATCGTCGGTCAGTTTAGCGATGGCGAGGTAATGGTCGAAATCCTTGAAAATGTGCGCGGCAAGCATGTTTTCATCGTTCAGCCCACCTGCGCCCCCACCAACGACAACCTGATCGAGCTACTGGTAATGGCCGATGCACTGCGCCGCTCCTCAGCGCGCATGGTCACCGCCGTGATCCCCTACTTCGGCTATGCCCGTCAGGATCGTCGCCCGCGCTCGGCGCGTGTACCGATCACCGCCAAGGTCGTCGCCAACATGATCGCCTCGGTAGGGATCAACAAGCTGCTCACCGTCGACCTGCATGCGGATCAAATCCAAGGCTTCTTCGATATCCCGGTGGATAACGTCTATGCCTCGCCGATCCTGCTTGGGGATATTTGGAAGTCGCGGGATCCGGGGGTCATGGTGGTCTCGCCGGATGTGGGTGGCGTAGTACGCGCCCGCGCCCTGGCCAAGCGCCTCGATGATGCGGATCTGGCGATTATCGACAAGCGCCGACCCAAGGCCAATGTGGCGCAGATCATGCACATCATCGGTGATGTGGAAGGTCGCAGCTGCGTGCTGATCGACGATCTGGTCGATACCGCCGGCACCCTCTGCCTGGCCGCCAATGCCCTCAAGGAGCATGGTGCCGCACGGGTCAAGGCCTATATCACCCACCCGGTGCTGTCCGGCCCGGCGGTGGCCAACATCGAAAATTCGCAGCTGGACGAACTGGTGGTTACCGACACCATCCCGCTCAGCCCCGAGGCACGCGCCTGTGAGCGCATCCGCCAGGTATCCATCGCCGAGATGCTGGCCGAAACCATTCGCCGCATCCACAACGACGAGTCCGTCAGCACCCTGTATATGGATTGAATTTGTTTCGGACCCACAGGCTCGAGACAATGGGGCAACGGCCCCACATATCCCCGCTTTGGTCGCGAAGCGGGGCAAACGGCCCGGTCTGACCGGGCCTTACTTTAGCAACGGAGAAACACCAATGAGCAATGTAGACTTTACCCTGACCGCCGAGGTCCGCAACGACATGGGGAAGGGTGCGAGCCGCCGCCTGCGTCGTCAAGGCCTGGTACCGGCGATCATCTATGGCGCAGAGCAGGATCCGGTCAATATCAACATCGACCATGACAGCCTGTTTCATCACCTGGAACACGAAGCCTTCTTCTCCCACATCCTGACCATCGACGTGGCCGGCAAGAAAGAAAAGGCCGTACTCAAGGACTTGCAGCGCCACCCGGCCAAGCCGATCCTGATGCACGCCGACTTCATGCGCGTCTCCGACAAGGAAAAGCTCAAGATGAGCGTGCCGCTGCACTTCATCAATGAAGAGGTCTCCCCAGGGGTGAAGAAGGGTGGTCTGGTCACCCACAACATCACCGAAGTGGAAGTACAGTGTCTGCCCAATGACCTGCCCGAGTTCCTGGAAGTCGATCTGGCCGGGCTGGACATGGAACAGGTGCTGCACCTGACCGACATCAAGCTGCCCAAGGGCGTGGAACTGCTCGAACTGCTGCATGGCACTGACCACAACCAGCCGATCGCCGCCATCCACAAGACCCGCGCCAGCAAGGAAGCCGACGAGTCCGCCGAGGGCGAAGGCGAAAGCGCTTAAGCCATCACAGGAGTGCCGGCATTGTCGTCGACTGTGCAGCTTATTGCTGGGCTGGGAAATCCCGGTGACCAGTATCAACAGACCCGACACAATGCCGGATTTATGTTTGTCGACGCGCTGGCTCGCCAGCACGGCGGCAGCTTCCAGAGTGAAGCCAAATTTTTCGGCCAGAGCTGCCGCATCCGCCTCGGCGGACAGGAGCTTTGGCTACTCAAACCGATGACCTTCATGAACCGCAGCGGACAGGCCATCGCCGCGCTGGCCCGGTTTTACAAGATCCCGCCCGAAGCCATCCTGCTTGCCCACGACGAACTGGACCTGCCCCCCGGCGATATCCGCCTCAAGATCGGCGGCGGCCATGGTGGACACAACGGCCTGCGCGACACCATCAGCCAACTGGGCGGCAACCGGGAATTCATGCGCCTGCGCATCGGCATCGGTCACCCCGGACACAGCTCCCAGGTCACCGGCTATGTACTGGGCAAGGCCCCGGCCAGCCAACAGCAGGCCATTGATGATGCCATTGCACAGGCCCTGGCGGTAATGCCGCTGGCCATCTCCGGTGAGCTGCAAAAGGCGATGAACCAGTTACATTCAAAGTCGTAACAAGAAACCAGCGACAAGTGGCATGCACGGGCACTATCTGCCGGATGCATGACTCACACCTTCGACCTGTTACTTGTTGCTCGTTACTTGAAACTTGCTACTTGGAATTTAAGACATGGGATTCAAATGCGGTATCGTCGGCCTGCCCAACGTAGGCAAATCCACCCTGTTCAACGCCCTCACCAAGGCGGGCATTCAGGCCGAAAACTACCCCTTCTGCACCATTGAGCCGAATGTGGGCATGGTGGCCATGCCCGACCCGCGCCTCGACAAGCTGGCCGAGATCGTCAAACCCCAGCGCGTCCTGCCCACCACCATGGAATTCGTCGACATCGCCGGCCTGGTGGCCGGTGCCTCCAAGGGTGAGGGCCTGGGCAATAAATTCCTCGCCAACATCCGCGAAACCGACGCCATCGCCCAGGTGGTACGCTGCTTTAGCGACGACAACGTAATCCATGTGGCTGGCAAGGTCGATCCGATCAACGACATCGAGGTGATCAACACCGAGCTGATGCTGGCCGACCTGGAAAGCGTGGAGAAGGGTATCCTGCGTGTCGCCAAACTCACCAAGAGCGGCGACAAGGATGCCAAGGCCAAGCTCGCCGCCTTCGAAAAGGTGCGCGACGCCCTGGCCGATGGCAAGCTGGTCCGTACCCTGGGTCTGAGCGAGGACGAACAGGACGCCATCTACGATCTGCACCTGCTCACCATCAAGCCCACCATGTACATCGCCAACGTCGCCGAAGACGGCTTCGACAACAACCCCCACCTGGATGCGGTGCGCGCCCAGGCCGCCAGCGAAGGTGCCGAGGTGGTCGCGGTCTGTGCCGCCATCGAATCCGAACTGGTCGAACTGGATGCGGAAGAGGCCCAGAGCTTCCTCGATGAGCTGGGCCTGGACGAACCCGGCCTGAATCGCGTCATCCGCGCCGGTTACAAACTGCTCGGCCTGCACACCTACTTCACCGCCGGGGTCAAGGAAGTGCGCGCCTGGACCATCCCCATCGGTGCCACCGCCCCCCAGGCCGCCGGGGTCATCCACACCGACTTCGAAAAGGGCTTCATCCGCGCCGAAGTCACCGCCTATGAGGATTTCGTCAACTACAACGGCGAACAGGGTGCCAAGGAGGCCGGCAAGCTGCGCCTGGAAGGCAAGGAATACATCGTCAAGGACGGCGACGTGATGCACTTCCGCTTCAACGTCTAGCCCAAGCCGATCCGGGCTTGACAGCGCGGGCCCAGTCCCGCAAAATTGCGCCCTCTTTACGAGGCAGTACCTGGCTACATAGCTCAGCTGGTTAGAGCACAACACTCATAA
>JACUTZ010000026.1 GCA_014859545.1 Gammaproteobacteria bacterium | reverse complement strand
AAGGGTTAATGGACACACCACGCACCAAACATCGGTTTAATACCGATATAAGAGGGGTTATCACGTACGATCGCGAATGCAGGTTCGATCCGCGTGGTAATCATGCACCATTGAACACCTTTGCGCCTTTGCGGTAAAGGTGTTTTTCATCGGAAACGGTTAGCTCCCTCTACCGTGTGAATACATCATGGGGAGGGCGAGTAGTTACAAAAATGGTAATAAAAGCTTAAGAACTAACCGATGAACCCGACCTACGTGGGTGGGGTGTTATACCCCTTGCCAGATGCCATCTTCCTGCTTTGCCTGACCTAGCACTTCGAGGGCGGCGATCACTTGCTCTATGGCCTTGGCAGGTTTGCCTTTGAAGTGGTCGGCGAGGGCGTCGGTGGTTTGGGGGCCGATGGCGAGGAGGTCGCGCACGGCTTTAACCTGTTCGGGCATGGTTTTGGGCCAGGTTTGTTTGCCTGTTGCCGCTATCGGGGGGGGGCTTGGGTTTCTTGTTGTTGTTCGATCGCGACAATGAATTCTGGAGTCCCTGGGCTGTGCATGCATGGCGCCCTATTTATTGCTGTTGGCCGATTGTAGCAGGATTGGATGGGGGGAGTGTCTGGATCGTCCCTGTTGATTCGGCTAGGCTGGGCATAGAGAGTCCGACTGGAGGCACCTATGCTGCGCATGACATCCCTTATGCCACTCGCCCTGTTGCTGCTGGGCTGCGGTTCCAGCGCCAATGGCCAAGCCAGCTACGCATCCGGGGGGCAGGGTTTTGCGGTGGAGACCCTGGCCGAAGGCCTGGAGCACCCCTGGGCGATGGCCTTTCTGCCCGATGGCGAGGTGTTGATCACGGAACGGCCCGGTCGGCTGCGGATTTGGCGTGATGGTGTGTTGTTGGAAAAACCGGTCAGCGGTCTGCCTGCGGTACGTGCCAGCGGCCAGGGTGGCCTGCTGGACCTGGCACTGCATCCGGCGTTTGCCGAGAACCGCTGGCTGTACTTCAGCTATGCCGCCGATCACCAGCGTGGCATCAGCACCCATGTGGCACGGGGCCGTTATCACGATGGGGCACTCAGTCAGGTGCAGCGGCTGTTTGTGGCCGAACCGGCTGGCAGCGGTGGTCGGCATTTCGGTTCGCGGCTGCTGTTTGATGATGCGGGCTACCTCTATATCACTGTGGGCGATCGGGGTGACATGCCGCGCGCCCAGCGTCTGGATGACCACGCCGGCAGTACCCTGCGCCTGCACGATGATGGTCGGATACCCAAGGACAATCCCTTTCTCGATACCCCCGGCGCCCGCCCCGAGCTCTACACCATCGGCAATCGCAATGCCCAGGGGATGACCCTGCATCCGCAAACGCGTGCGATCTGGCAGGTGGAGCATGGCCCGCGCGGTGGCGATGAGCTGAACCGCATCGAAGCTGGCCTGAACTATGGCTGGCCGGTGATCACCCATGGCATCAATTACACCGGCACCCGCATCGGCGAGGGGATCCAGGAGATGGAAGGCATGGAACAGCCGCTGTACCACTGGACCCCCTCCATCGCCCCCTCCGGGATGGCCTTCTACACCGGCGAGGCCTTTCCCAACTGGCAGAGCAATCTGTTTGTCGGCGCGCTGGCGCACCGGCATCTGGCCCGGCTGGTGATGGACGGCGACAAGGTGATACAGGAGGAACAACTCCTCAAGGAACTGGGCCAGCGCATCCGCGATGTGCGCCAGGGCCCGGATGGCCTGCTGTGGCTGCTGACCGATGAGAAGAACGGGGCGCTGCTGCGCTTGTCACCGGTGCCATAGCTGAGTACTGCTGTGCGGCTATCCGGTCTATGCCTGGAACAACTTCAGCCCATGGGCACGGTAGTCAGCAAAGGCCTGGTCGCGGGAGATTAGGGTCATATTGTGGCGGATCGCCGTGTGGATCAGCATACGGTCGAAGGGATCCCGATGGCCGAGCCTGGGCAGCTGATGAAAACTGGCGAACATGCCACTGTCGCACTCCAAAATACCCAGTCCCGATGCTCTGGTGTGATCCGGTAGTTCTTCGGGCATCAGGCCTTGCAGTTCCAGCTTGCCCAGGGAATATTTGAGCGAGATCTCCCAAAAGCTGAGCCCACTGACATAGACCTGTTCAGACTGCTCAATGGCGACCATGGCCTTGGGTGGGATTTTTTCAGGCCGCATCAGCCACCAGAGCAGGATGTGGGTGTCGATCAAATAAACCATGCGCTCAGCGTCCCAGCAACTCCTCGTCAGAGATGGCAAAGTCCTCCCTGAGGACAAAGCTGGCCTTGTCCTTGAGCAGGCCCGGCTTGCGGCTGCCCTGTTGGAGCTGGCGATACTTCGCATAGGGGATCAACACCGCCACCTTTTCATGGGCACGGCCAAACTCCAGCACGTACTCCTCGCCCTTGTCGCGGATCTCATCGAGGATCTTCGAGAGCTGGGCCTTCATTTCACCGATTTGTACCGTTTGCATGGGGATACCCTTGAACATAAACTTGCTAAAGCATAGTCAAACTTGACAAGTTGTCAAGATTACATTATCCAGTGCCGTCCCTGTTCATGACCGCCGCGTTCCAAGGCACCTCTGCGCCACCGCGACGCTGCGCGAGTACTCGTTAAACAGTGTTATAGTTTTCACCTCAACATCCATCAGGCCAGGGCATGACACGGGTACGCGCATCAAAAAAAGAAATCCTGGGTTGGGCGATGTTCGACTTTGCCAACCAGGCCTATACCCTGCTGATCATCACGGTGATATTCGGCGACCTGTTCACCCGGGTGATCGTCGCCGATGCCGAGGATGGCTATCGCCTCGGCAATCTGCTGTGGAGTCTGTCGCTGGCGGCCAGTTATCTGCTGGTGGTGCTGAGCGCACCGTTCTTTGGCGCGGTGATGGATCTCAGCGCACGGCGCAAGCAGTTCCTGTTTGTCAGCTATCTCGCCACGATAATCACCACCGCCCTGCTCTACCTGGTCGCCCCCGGCTACATCCTGCTGGGGATGCTGCTGATCGTGCTGTCCAATTATGCCTATTCGATCGGCGAGTCCTTTATCGCCAGCTTTCTGCCGGACCTGGGTCCGCCTGCGGATCTGGGCAAGATCTCCGGCTTTGGCTGGGCACTGGGCTATGTGGGCGGGCTGGTGGCCACCGGGCTGGCGCTGCTGTTTCTGGGCGAGGTCAGCGCGGAAAACTTCGACAATGTGCGCTGGGTCGGGCCCTTCGCCGCGGCCTTCTTCCTGCTGGCGGCAATCCCGACCTTCCTGTGGGTCAGGGAGCGTGGCTCGCCCCGGCCCCTGCGCAGCAGACTGATCTGGCAACAGGGACTGAAGCGGGTCGAGGGCAGCTTTGCCCATTTGGAGCGATTTCCTGACCTGAATACCTTTCTGATCTCGGCGGTGTTTGCGATGTCCGGGATCTACATCATCATCGCCTTTACCTTCATCTATGGCGCGCAGGTGATCGAATGGGACGAGCGGTTGCGGGTGCTGACCTTCATCACCGTACAGCTCACCGCCACCGCCGGGGCGGTACTGTTCGGCTGGCTGCAAGACCGCATGGGCAGCCGCCTGACCTATCAGTTCACCCTGCTGTTCTGGATCGGCGCGATCCTGCTGATCTGGCAGACCCCGGCACTGACCAATTGGCTGAATGCGCATGGCCACGAACTGGAAAGACAGGATGTATTCCTGTGGGTGGCGGTGGCCGCCGGGCTCTGCCTGGGTGCCACCCAATCGGCCAGCCGCGCCATCGTCGGCCAGCTAACCCCACTGGCGCGGGCGGCGGAATTCTTCGGCTTCTGGGGGCTGTCGCACAAGCTGGCGGCGATCATCGGCCTGGTGGGGGTCGGCCTGATGCAGGCCTGGGTTGGCCTGCAAAACGCCATCCTGCTGTGCGCCTTTTTCTTCGCACTGGCCTTCCTGGTCAGCCTGCGGGTCAACATGCCACGCGGCGAGGCCGTGGCCGAGGCCTACACAGAAGAGTGATCACCGCAAAGATCGCAAAGAACGCAAAGTAACCCATTAAGGCAGATACCATCGTATCGGTTTGTTGATTCTTATCAGCTCGCTCCCCCGTCCATGGATCGTTTCAGCTACACCACGAGCGATTTATCATCAGCACTTGTTAGCGCAATAACTTTGCGCACTTTGCGTCTTGGCGGTGAAATTTTTTCCTACCAACGCCAGACGTTGATTCCGAACCAAACGATAAACGCGGCAATACCCAGGCAGATCAGCGCCAGCCAGATCGGACGCCACTGGGCAGCCGCCCCTTCCGGCACCTGCTCGGGGCATTTGTAGCCGGTGATCATCGGGGTGATCAGATTGTCCTTGCGCACAAAGCGATAGTAAAAGATCGCCGCCAGGTGCAGGCCAACCAGCATCAGCAGGATGTCGTAGGCCTGGCGATGGATGCTGTCGAGGAAGCTGGCCGTCTCGCGCGCCACCAGCCAGCGCAAGGGACCATTGACGATGATGTCGTCAGTGGCAAACAGGCCGCTAAAGGCCTGCACGAACATCGCCAGCAGCAGCGCCAGTACCGACAGGCTGCCGAGCGGATTATGGCCCAGAAATTTTTGGTGCATACCACTGCGCAAGTAGCCAAAGATGCTGCGCGGGCTAATCGGAAACTGGGTAAAACGTGCAGTGGAACTGCCGACCACGCCCCACATCAAACGAAACAGCAGCAGGGTCAGCAAGGCATAGCCGTTCCACTTGTGCCAGATCAGAGTGAAATCCCCGTACTTGTGACTCAGCCAGCCACCGGCGACCAGAATCACCACCGCCCAGTGGAAGATGCGGGTAGGGATATCCCAGGTGCGGACATGGCAATGGGCAGGACGAAACATCGTGAGGCGACCTCATAAAAAAATCGAAAAAAAAAGCCGGGGTCGCCCCCGGCTTGTTTGCAGTGGCTTACTTCTGACGGAAGTCGTCGTGGCAGGCCTTGCAGCTGGCACCCAGGTCGCGATAGGCGGCCATGATTTCACGCTTGCTGCCATCCATCTGCACCACTTCCAGCAGATTGGTGGCGGCGGCAAAGGCATTGCGACCCTTTTCACGGAATTCGTCCGGCTTGGCCCAGATATCGGGGCTGGCCTTGGTCACACCCTTGTCGGAACCGGCTGGATAGGCATCGCCCATGCGCTTGAAGGCTTCGATAATACCCTCGGCGTGATAGGCGGCCTGGGCCTGGGTCTTTTCGTTGTTCAGCAGCAGTGAGGAGCGCAGCGCGGTCATGTGGCCGCCAACAATCTTGTAGATCCCCTGGCGATGAATGATGTCCGGATTGGTTTCATCGGCCAGTGCGGCGCTGGTGACAGCGGTGGCACTGAGGGCACCGAGGACGCAAAGAATAGTGCTAAAACGCTTCATACAAACCTTCTCCTTATGTATAAAATGGACGATTCCACATGTTAACAGGGCAATTTAACAAGGCAATGGTAGCTACAATCCACGTCGGTGGCCAGCCCAATAGACCCTGGCCTTATATGGTACGCAAAGCGGTAAAAAGTTCCCTGAAAAAGGAATTTTTGAAGCAAGTCCGGCGGGATTCCCGCACAACGCTGACAGACTTATACTGAACATCCCACCCCGAGGAAATACGCCCCATGGAACACCGAAAAGGCTTTGAGGCCCACCTGAAGCGCTATCTCATTACCGGGATGTTGATCAGCATCCCGCTGTGGATCACCTGGCTGGTATTCGGTTTTGTCTTCAACCAGCTGTCCAAACTGGGACGCCCGCTGATCTTGGGGCTGGCCCGTGCGGTCGAGGATTTCAGCCCGGTAGCCGCCCAGTGGCTGTTCAATACCTGGTCCCAGTCCCTGCTGGCGGTTCTGCTGACCTTAATCGTCCTTTATCTGCTGGGCTGGATTACCACCCGTGTGATTGGCAAACGGCTCCTGGCCCTGTTTGAATCCATCGTTGATCGCATCCCGCTGGTACAGACCGTCTATGGGGCCAGCAAAAAACTGGTGGCGGCGCTGCAACAAAAACCAGATTCCATCCAGCGGGTGGTGCTGATCGAATTCCCCACCCCAGAGATGCGTGCGGTCGGCTTTGTCACCAAGGTCTTCACCGATGCGGATACCGGCAAGAAACTGGCGGCGGTCTATGTACCCACCACCCCAAACCCAACCTCTGGCTATCTGGAAATCGTACCGCTGGAGCGGGTCATCCCGACTGACTGGAGCGCCGATCAGGCGATGACCTTTATCATCTCGGGTGGCACCGTATCGCCAGAGAATATCCGTTTCAACAGGCCGGAAGGGGAGGGTAAAGAGGGATGAGTGCTGGGGGCTTCAATCCCGGCAACCCCTCCGGCTCACTGTTCCCCTCACGGCGCAGTAGCAACGAGGTGCCGATCACCTTTGTCCCGCCACCACGCCGTACGGAAAAATCCTGAGGCGGCCAGCCATAAACCCTCCCCGCACCCTGCTCAATCCCCCATTCCCGATCATGTCTACAAAAGCGGCTTATGTTACAATGGCGGACGTTATTCACCTGCCGTTCCTGACCCGACTAAGCATATCCTGGGAGAGCCATCTTGGAAGCCTTGACCACCGAAATGATCTGGGTGTTGTGCATACTTGCCTTCACCATCTATCTGTTTGTCTCCGAGATCGTGCGCGTCGATGTCGCGGCAGTACTGGTGATGGTGCTGCTGGGTCTGACCACGGTGATCGCCGACAGCATCGTGCCGTCCCTGGTCGATGCCAATAATCTCTTCGATGGTTTTGCCAGTAACGCGGTGATCTCGATCATCGCGGTGATGATCATCGGTGCCGGCCTGGACAAGACCGGGCTGATGAGCAAGGTGGCCAGCTTCATCATGCGGGTCGGTGGCACCACCGAAAAACGGGTGATCCCGATGGTCTCCGGTTCGGTCGGCTTCATCTCCAGCTTCATGCAGAACGTCGGCGCCGCCGCGCTGTTCATCCCGGTGGTCAGCAGGATCTGCGCCCGCACCGGCCTGCCGATGTCGCGCCTGCTGATGCCGATGGGCTTTACCGCCATCCTCGGTGGTACCATGACGATGATCGGCTCCAGTCCACTGATCCTGCTCAATGATCTGATCCTCACCTCCAATCAGTCCCTGCCCGAGGGGATGCAGATGGAGACCTTCAACCTCTTCGATGTGACCCCGATCGGTCTGGCGCTGGTGGCCACCGGGATCCTTTACTTTGTGATCGCCGGGCGCTTCGTGCTGCCCGTCAATCAAAGCGAAAACAGGGATACCTCCACCCTCGCTTACTTTGCCGACACCTATGGACTGGAAGGGGACATCTTCGAGATCCACATTCCCCATGACCACCGCTTTGTCGGCAGCCTGATCGAGAGCTTCGAATCCACCCTGCCCCACACCGTCTCCACCATCGCCATGCGCAGCGACGATCAAACCCGTATCGCCCCCTCCCGTGATGTGGAGATCCCCGCCGGGGCCACCATTGCCCTGATGGGGCCGCTGCGGGATATCCGCACCTTTGCCGACAGCTATGATCTGAGCGTCTCCGGTGAACTGAGCAATTTTTCCGAGGTGCTCAGCCACGGTGTGTCGGGGATTTCCGAGATGGTGGTGCCGCCCAGTTCCAAGGTGATCGGCAAGAGCCTCAATGAACTGCGCATGCGCAACAGCTACGGCATGAATGTGCTGGCCATTCATCGCGGCGGCGAGACCATTCGCACCGGGCTGCGCGATATGGTGCTGCAATCGGGCGACACCATCGTGCAACACAGCAAGTGGCAGGATCTGGCCAGCCTCAACAAGCGCAAGGATGAGTTTCTGGTGATCACCCAGGATTATCCCCACGAAGAACTGCGCCCCAAGAAGGTACCCTATGCACTGGGCTTCTTCGTGCTGGCCCTGGCGATGATCCTGTTCACCGATGTGCGCCTCTCGGTGGCACTGCTGACCGGCGCGGTGGGGATGATCCTGACCCGCGTGATCAGCATCGACGAGGCCTATAACGCGGTCAGCTGGAAGACCGTATTCCTGCTCGCCAGCCTGATCCCGCTGGGCGCGGCGGTGGAGCTGACCGGCACCGCCGAGTGGATCGCCAAGTCCACCCTGTATGTGCTGGGCGGCGATGTCAGCCCCTTCGTGCTGCAGGCGGTGATCGCCATCCTCGCCACCTTCTTCACCCTGGTGATGTCCAACGTGGGGGCCACCGTGCTATTAGTGCCGCTGGCGGTGAATATCGCGGTACAGGCCCAGGCGGTCGGCATCGACGCCAACCCGGCGGTATTCGCCCTGACCGTGGCGATTGCCACCTCCAACTCCTTCCTGATCCCCACCCATCAGGTCAACGCCCTGATCATGGGCCCCGGTGGCTATAGCGTGAAAGACTTCATGCGCGCCGGCGGGATCATGACCGTGTTGTTCCTGATCGTGATGATGATCATGCTGAATCTGGTGTTTTAAGCGAAGCCCAAGGGCTTTCTCTCCACCTTGGTAAAACTGCAGATACTGATCTCGTAAAGCCGCCAAGATCGCCAAGAAAATACCATGCCCATGGACGGGCGGTTGTGGCGAAGGGCAGAACGCCTTGGCCCATGAAGGCACTTGCTGCCGCCCCAAGACTCTTGGCGATCTTGGTGTCTTGGCGAGAGACATCACACCGAGGGAATGCGCAGCCACACAGCTGAATCTGGTGTTCTGATTCATCAACAAAAAGGCCGATCATGCCCGGGCATGGTCGGCCTTTTTTGTTTGTGGCCGGGCCGAAACAATCCACTTTTGGCTAGTGGAATAAAACAAAACTCACCGCAGAGGCGCTGAGGACGCAGAGGACGCAGAGAAGGCAACAAAGCAGGGGGCACACGGCTGCGTCACGCTTGATCGGCTACAGCGCCAAACAACGATTCCGTATATGGGGCGATAGTTTGCTTACACACATGGCAACACATTGCATTTCTCTGCGTCCTCTGCGTCCTCTGCGGTGAAATTTTTTCCTCTTTACCGATCACAGCGCCAGGGTGGGCAGGATCGTCTCATAGACCTGCTCGACACTGATTGCCTGCAGGCAGACATTGTCCTGACAGGGGGTCTTGCGGTGATTACTGGCGCTGACGCAGGGTGAACAGGCCAGTCCGGCATAGATCGGCGTGGAATTACCCAGTGAGCCATACAGGCGCGGGGTCTCCGGGCCAAACAGCACGAAGGTCGCCAGCGCAGTGACCGCAGAGAAATGTCCGGGACCGGAGTCATTGGTGACCATCAAGCTGGCGATGCTGTACAGCGCCGGTAGCTCGTTGAACTTCACCCGTCCGGCAAAGTTGATGCAGCGCACCTCGCCCACCTGGGCCTTGAGCCCGGCGGCCTCTTCCCGCTCGGCCGGGGCGCCGGTGATCAGCACCAGCACATCCGGATGCTCGGCCAGGATGCGCTGCATCAGCGCCACATAGCGCTCGGGCATCCAGCGACGCTGGATCAGCAACTCGCTGGCATTGGGGTTGATCAGCACCAAACGGTGTTGCGCCGGGTCGTAGTCGGGATAATCCTCCCTGAGCCGTGCGCGCATCGCCTGCAGTTCTTCCTCGCTGGCATCATAGCGGGCCAGGCGGATCTCCTCGTCGCCGATCAGGCTCTTGGAATAAGGCAGTTCGGCCCGCTCACTGAGTACCGCGTTGACCAGGGCGATGAAATTCTTGGCCATGTGAATATGCGGGTTGTAGGCGACCCGATGGCTGAGCATCTCACCGCGATACAGGCCTTCGTTGTGAAAGGCGTGGTAACCGACCCGGTTGAGCGCCCCGCTCAGCCCGGTCAGCAGCGCGCTGTAGCGGGAGAACAGCTCCAAATCAATGACCGTGTCGATGCCCTGCTTGCGGGTCCACCAGAAAAAACGCAGGGTACTCAGCGCCAGCGGCAACAGGCCGTCCTCACGGATCAGGAATACATTTTCCTCCGGCACGGTGTTGAGCAGGCGCAGGCTGGGGGCATTCTTGGCAAAGATCACAAAAAACAGCTCAGCACCCTGGGCTTGCATCTTGCGCATCGCCGGGTCGACGATGATCGCACTGCCCATCTCCGACAGCTCCACAAACAGCACCTTGCGCGGACGCCGGTCCCGGCCACGGCCCAGCCAGGCCAGCAGCTTGACCAGCGGGGTGGCCAGCAGGCACAACGGCACCCCGAGCAGGTGATCGATACGCCGCATGGTATCCACGTTCATTTGTTAACTCCTTGCCAAAGTTCGGCTGTTGATCGGCAGCAGGGCCAACAGGCCCAGCAGGATGCTGCCACCCCACAGGGAGAAACCCAGATAGCCGGCGGCCGCGGCGATCACCGAAATGATCAGCACACGCATGCCACGCTGGCGCGTACGATCCGGCCCGCTCATGCCAGCAGCCACAGGGTCAGCCCGGCCCACAACAGGACGGTGATCCACATCTGCGGATCGCGCAGCAGATCCCGCGCCGGGTTCTCCCCGGCCTGGGCCGTCGCGGTCAGATGCAGGTAACGGTACAGCCCGCACAGCACCAGCGGCACGGCGTAGATGAGGTTTTCGGTTTGTTGGATGGCGATGGTCGGCGGGCTCATCGTGTACAGGCTATAGGCCACCACCCCGGTGGCGCAAGCCCCGATCATCCGATCCTGGGTCGGCGGTGAATATTTCTGCAACACCTTGCGGGTCCCCTCACTGCCCCCGCTCATCGCCACCAACTCGGCACGGTGTTTGGCAAAGCCCAGGGTCTCCATCATCCCGGTCAGCAGCAGAGAGGATGGCGGGATCCCCACCTGCTTGAGCCGCCAGGAATAGAGCAGCTTCATCACCCCATCGCTCAGTACGATCAACAGCACCAGTGGCGCCGCCAGCACCAGCTTGAGCAGCGTAGCGCCCAGCAGAATCCAGGAGAACTGGCGTGCACTCAGGGCCGGGATCATAGCGCGTGCTTACCACTCAGATAGGCGTACAGACCGGGCAGACTGCTGACGATCAGGGTCATGCCATAGAGGATGGACATGGACAGCACCAGGGTCTGTTCCCCACCGACCAGGGCGAACAGCCCGATCATGCCCCCCTCACGCACCCCCCAACCGGCCAGCGAGATCGGGATCAAGGTCAGCAGGATCACCGGCGGGACGATCACCATATAGGTCAGCAGCGAGAATTCCAGGCCCACCGCATTACCGATGGCGAAGATCGCCAGCAGCGTCAGCATATGGATCACCAGCGACAGAGCGACGTGCTGCAACCAGTCCTTGCTCGAAGCCAGCACCGTGGCCAGACGCTGCGCGATGCGCCGCAGCACCCGGCTGGGCCCCCAGTGTTCCAGCCCGTCCAGGCGCTGCATCCAGTGCAGCAGTACAAAGCCCGCCAGGCCACCAACGGCAATGGCATTCAACAACCAGAAGATCGCGCTGGGCAACAACGCTGGTGCCAGCCAGTGGGCCAACAGATTGAACAGCAACAGACCGGCCAGCCCCAGGCCACGGTCTACCGCCACCCCGTAAAAGGCATCACGCTTGCGATGGCCGGTGCGCGCCACATCCAGCACCCGCAGCGCATCCCCGCCGACACTGGTCGGCAGACCCTGGTTGAAAAAACTGCCCTTGAAATAGCTGCGCAGATAAAAACGAAAGTCCTGGCCAAAGCCCAGCCGTCGCATCACCTTTTTCCAGCGATACGAGGCCAGCAAGGTGCTGAGCAGCTGGAAGCCCAGACCCAGCAACAACAACCAGGGCGAGGCGCCCAACATGGTATGCAGCACCTCACTCAGCTCGATGTTGCGAAAGATCAGTACAAACACCAGTAGGGTGATGGCCAGGCGCAACAGGATCGAGATGGCCTTGCGCAAACGTGCTTTCATCGTGACACCCCAAACAAACGCGGCAGGCGCGGCAAGGCCACCGCCAGGGCCAGCAGGGGCAACACCAGATACACCCAACGCGCCGCCGGGTAGCCACCGTCAAAGCCCCACAGGGCATAGCCGCTTGCCAACAACAGCAACACGGTGATCACCCGCTGCGCCCACAGGCCCTGCCCCCAGGGCATCAGCGAGGCCAGCCAGATACTCAGGGCCATCCCCAGCCAGCCGGTGGCCGCCCCGACCAGCACATCCAGCGGCCAGTGGATACCGACCACCATGCGCGAAAAACCGGCCAGTAGCGCCAGGGCCAGCGCAGTCCATTTCAACCAATGCGGAAAACGCAGCAGGCAGATCGCCCCGGCAAAGGCGAAGGCGGCAGTGGTATGCCCGGAAGGAAAGGAACCATTGTAGGCGACAAAACCAATGGTGCGCAGCTGCTCGGCATCCAACACCCCCGGCGGGCGCGAGACCGCAAACAGGCTCTTACCGGAGTGCAAGACGACCGAGACCACCACCAGTGCCACCATCACCGACCAGATGAAATCGGCCCGTCGACCCACGAAAAACAGCAGCAGGATCACCAGGGTCAGGGCATCGCCCAACAGGGTAATGGCCGACCAGACCGGCTCGGCCGCCGGCCAGTCGTAACCATTGATCCACAGGAACAGGCTTTGATTGACCCCGCCCAGCCACACCAGCAAGGCCAGCAACAGGGCGATCAGCGGCACCGCCAAAAGCCAGCGCAGGTATTCCAGGCGCGGCAGGCTGTTCGGGCTGTGCATGCCATTATCGACCACGGTAATCCTCACATAGATACAAACTGAAATCGGTCGCCGGGCGCCCCCGAATCGACCAACTGGGCTGTTCGACCAGAGTGCATTCGTCAAACATCGCCAGCCACTGCCCGACATTGCGCCGCATAGTCCGTGGCACGATCAACACCCCGCGTGCACCGGGCTGCGGGCTGCCAAACCAGATGCTGTGTTGATCCCCGTCCCGACCCAGGGTCTGCACCGTATCCGGGCGGGCCCGCCAGGCGATGTGGCTGGTATAGGACCAGTTGCCGGAAAACAGCACCGGCGCCTGCTCGCCCGGCATCATCGCCTCGCGGTGCAGGCGTGCCCGCTCCACCGCCAGCTCCCAGCCATGCAGGTCGGCCATCGGATGGCGCTGATCGGCAAACGGCAGCCAGGGATGAAAAAATTCCGTATGCAATACCAGGCTGAACAGCAGCGAATAAGCAAGACCGATAGCAGCGAGAATCCGCACCCAGCGGCGTGTCCACTGCTGGCTCAGCCAGCTGGCCAGCATCGGGATCAGCATCACCCAGCCGACCAGGGTCCAGTGCGGCAACACCGTATTCAGACCACTGCTCCAGGCAAAGAACAGCAATATCGGCAGGCCGAATACCAGCGCCAGCAGCATACCCGGATCACGCCACTGTCGTCGCTGGCTGAACAGGGCCAGCAGACCCAACACCACCAGCAAGGGGCCATAGCCCAGCAGCTGCCCGCCCAGCGAGATCCCAAAGCGCGATACCGCCCATTCCCGCGCCGGCACGCCATGCCCCAGCTGGTACAGGAAGGAGATCCACTCATGCTGCCAATTCCAGTACAGCACCGGACTGATCACCAACAGCGCCAGCAGCACCGCCAGCCATGGCCAGGGTGTCTGCAGGCTGCGCCAACGCCCTGTCAGCACCAGCATCAGCAGGATCGAGGGCACCAGCAACACTGCGGTGTATTTGGCCAGACCGGCCAGCCCCAGCACCAGACCCAACAGCAGCCATTCCCGCTCCCGTCCCTCAAACAGAATGCGGTAGCTCAGCCATGCCGCCGCCAGCGCCAGTGGCAGCAGCGGGCTATCGGGCAGCATCGCCAGGGAAAGGATTTGGAACACCAGCAGCGATTGCAGCAGCAGCACCGCAATAAATCCCAGCCAGGGCGAGCCCTGCGGGTAGAGGCTGCGTGTCAGGCCATAGATCAGTGCACTGCTGAGCAGAGATAGCCCCACCGGCCAGAGCCGCAGGGCAAAATTGGATTCGGAAAAGGGCAGGATCAGTGCCTGTAACCAGCCGACCAGCGGGGGGTGATCGAAATAACTCCAGTCCAGGTGCAGGCCGTACAGGGCGTAGTGGGCCTCGTCACCGGACAGACCGATCCGCCCCAGCACCAGCAGGTGCATGACACTGATAATGCCCAGCAGCCATAGGGTGGCCAGCTGGGGGCTGAGGCGATGCAGGATCAACAGAGACTTCCGTGGCGGCAACAAAGTGCGGGAGTATACCCAATCGACCAGCACAATTCAGCGCAATCCCGATCAGGTCTTGGGCAGGGTGACGCCGGTCTGGCCCTGGTACTTGCCGCCCCGATCCCGGTAAGAGGTCTCACAGATCTCGTCGGACTCCAGGAACAACATCTGCGCCACGCCCTCATTGGCGTAGATCTTGGCCGGCAAGGGGGTGGTATTGGAGAATTCCAGCGTCACATGCCCTTCCCACTCCGGTTCCAGCGGGGTGACATTGACGATAATGCCGCAACGGGCATAGGTGGACTTGCCCAGACAGATGGTCAGCACACTGCGCGGGATGCGAAAGAACTCCACGGTGCGGGCCAGGGCAAAGGAATTGGGGGGGATGATGCAGACATCCGATTTGACATCGACAAAGCTGCTGGCATCGAAGGCCTTGGGGTCGACAATGGCCGAGTTGATATTGGTGAAGATCTTGAACTCATCGGCACAGCGCACATCGTAGCCATAGCTGGAGGTACCGTAGGAAACGATACGTTCACCATTGGCCTGGCGGACCTGGCCGGGCTCGAAGGGCTCGATCATGCCGTGCTGCTCCGCCATGCGGCGGATCCATTTGTCGGATTTAATGCTCATCGGTCGCTTTCAGCAAGAGTAAAGAAAGGCGACAAGATACAAGGGCAGCCGCACAGAGGCAAGCAGGGAAGAAGAAAAAGCAGCCACAGAGGTCACAGAGGACACGGAGGAGAAAAAGCCAAGGGAGGGAGGCAAATCCCCCTGCTTAAGCATTAAGGAAAAGTAGGCCAAGTATGGCCTAAGACAGCCACAGAAAGCACCAGATAACCCCCTCTGTGCCCTCTGTGACCTCGGTGGCAAGATCTTTTATACCAAAGGCTTACTGGATCACAATCTTGGGGAACTTGGCGCTGTAGTCCTTGGCCTTCAGTGACAGCTTGGCCGCGGTACGACGGGCGATTTCGCGGTAGATCTCGCTGATGCGGCTGTCCGGCTCGGCCACCACGGTGGGCTTGCCATCGTCGGCCTCCTGACGGATGCGCATATCCAGCGGCAGCGAACCCAGGAAGTTGATCTTGAAGTCATCGGACATCTTCTGACCACCGCCCTCACCGAAGATATGCTCTTCGTGACCGCACTTGGAGCAGATGTGGATGGACATGTTCTCCACCACGCCCAGTACCGGGACCTCGACCTTTTCGAACATCTTATAGGCCTTGCGCGCATCCAGCAGGGCGATATCCTGCGGGGTGGTGACGATCACCGCACCGGAGACCGGCACCTTCTGCGCCAGGGTCAGCTGGGTATCGCCGGTACCGGGTGGCAGGTCGATGATCAGATAGTCCACCTCACGCCAACTGGTGTCGTTGAGCAGCTGTTCCAGGGCCTGGGTGACCATCGGGCCACGCCAGATCATCGGGGTATCTTCGTCGATCAGGTAGCCAATCGACATGGACTGTACCCCGTAATTGACGATCGGCTCCAGGGATTTTCCATCCGGGGAATCCGGCTTGCGATCGGACAGGCCCAGCATGCGCGGCTGGCTGGGACCATAGATATCGGCATCGAGGATGCCCACGGTGGCACCCTCGGCAGCCAGCGCCAGGGCCAGATTGACCGAGGTGGTGGACTTGCCCACACCACCCTTGCCGGAGGCCACCGCGATGATGTTCTTGACGCCCTTGATGTGCTTGACGCCCTTCTGCGCGGAATGGGCCACGATGGTGGTATCGATCTCGACCTCCACCCCGGTGACGCCCTCCAGCGCGCTGATCTTGTCCTTCAGCGCCGTCACCAGAGTCTGGTGATAACCGCCAGCGGGGAAACCCAGCCCAACCCGTACCTTGACCTGACCGCCATCGATGGCGATATCCTTGATGCACCCGGCACTGACCAGATCCTTGTCCAGGTAGGGATCGATATAGGCCTTGATGGCCGTTTCAATTTGGGGCTGCGACAGATTAGACATCTTTTTCTCCTGGTAATGCCGGTGCACTGCACAACGGCCTGATATCTGACAAATTTGACGGAACACGAAACGTGCCCGCGTCTGTACCGAAAAATAACGCCTGCGATGATTACGTACCTGAAGCATCGGGTACGATGGCTGGCAGGAATACCGCATACTTGGTACTGTATGCGCACTTTTTCAAGGCAGACGGCCCATATGCAACCAACAACGCACAAAACCAGCCAAAAACGCCGCCAGATCCTGGTCACCAGCGCCCTGCCCTATGCCAACGGGCCGATCCACCTGGGGCACCTGGTCGAATACATCCAGACCGACATCTGGAGTCGCTTCCAGAAGATGCGCGGCCATGACTGCCTGTATGTCTGCGCCGATGACGCCCATGGCACCCCGATTATGTTGCGGGCGCAGAACGAGGGGATCAAGCCGGAAGAGCTGATTAATCGCATTTCCCACGAACATCAGGCCGATTTTGCCGGGTTTCACATTGGCTTCGACAATTACCACAGTACCCATTCGCCCGAAAACCGCGAACTGGCCGAACTAATCTATCGCCGTCTGCGTGACAATGGGCATATCCACAGCCGCAGCATCACCCAGGCCTATGACCCGGAAAAGCAGATGTTCCTGCCGGATCGCTTCATCAAGGGCGGCTGTCCCAAGTGCGGTGCCGAGGATCAATACGGCGACTCCTGCGAGGTCTGCGGGGCCACCTATTCCCCCACCGATCTGAAAAATCCGGTCTCGGCGCTCTCCGGCGCCACCCCTATCGAAAGGGAATCGGAGCACTATTTCTTCCGCCTGGCCGATTTTGAGGGCATGCTCCAGTACTGGATCAAGAGCGATCATCTGCAGTCAGAGATCAGCCACAAACTGAACGAATGGTTCGAATCCGGCCTGCAGGACTGGGACATCTCCCGCGATGCCCCCTACTTCGGCTTCGAAATCCCCGACGCCCCCGGCAAATTCTTCTACGTCTGGCTGGACGCCCCGATCGGCTACATGGCCAGCTTCAAGCACCTCTGCGACCAGCATGAGGAGCTGAACTTTGACGACTACTGGAAACAGGACAGCAAGGCCGAGCTGTATCACTTCATCGGCAAGGACATCGCCTATTTCCACACCCTGTTCTGGCCGGCAATGCTCACCGGCAGCGGCTTTCGCACCCCCAGCGCGGTGTACTGCCACGGCTTTCTGACCGTCAACGGGCTGAAGATGTCCAAGTCGCGCGGCACCTTCATCATGGCGCGCAGCTATCTGGACCACCTCAACCCGGAATACCTGCGCTACTATTTTGCCGCCAAGCTCAGCGACGGTATTGACGACATCGACCTCAACCTGGAGGACTTCCAGCAGCGGGTCAATGCCGACCTGGTCGGCAAGGTGGTCAATATCGCCAGCCGCTGCGTCGGCTTCATCCACAAGCGCTTTGCCGGCCGCCTCGAGGGCGAGCTGAGTGAGCCACAGCTACACCGGGAGTTCGTCGCCGCCGGGGAGGCCATCGCCGCGCTTTACGAAAAACGCCAGTACAACCAGGCGATGCGTCAGATCATGGCGCTGGCCGACAAGGCCAACCAGTACATCGACGAGAAAAAGCCCTGGGTGCTGGCCAAGGAAGACGGCAAGGATGCCGAGGTACAGGCCGTCTGCAGCACCGGACTCAACCTGTTCATGATCCTGACGGCCTACCTAAAGCCAGTGCTGCCGGCCATGGCCAAGCAGGTCGAGGCCTTTCTGCACATCGCCCCGCTGACCTGGAACAATTACGGTGTGCCGCTGATCGGCCATACCATTGGCCCCTTCAGCCCCTTGATGACCCGCGTCGAGCCCGACAAGGTCGAGGCGATGCTGAACGCCTCCAAGGCGGATCTACAGGCCCAGACCCCGGCCAAATCCGCTGCCAGCAAGGCCACAGCCAGCGAAACGGCCACCGGCAAGGCCCTCGCCGCCGATCCCATCAGCCCCCCCATCGCCTACGAAGACTTTGCCAAGCTGGACCTGCGCATCGTGCGCATCCACAAGGCCGAGCACGTGGAGGGTGCGGACAAACTGCTGCAACTGACCCTGGACCTGGGCGGCGAGACCCGCAATGTCTTCGCCGGGATCAAATCCGCCTACAGCCCCGAGCAGCTGGAGGGCCGCCTGACCGTGATGGTCGCCAACCTCGCCCCGCGCAAGATGCGCTTTGGCCTCTCCGAGGGCATGGTGCTGGCGGCCGGCCCCGGCGGCAAGGAGCTGTTCATCCTCGGCCCCGACGAGGGTGCCGAACCGGGAATGCGGGTGAAATAACCGGAAAAAAAACATTTCACCGCAGGGAACGCAGAGATCGCAGAGGAAAGCGGTATCACAGTATGGCCTGGCGCATACCAGATACTACGGTATCTTCAGGATGATAGTTATCCGGGGTGGCCACGGGCCTATGGCAACCGAATCAGTGCCAGGACACTCCCGTGTATTCCCTCTGCGTACTCTGCGTCTCTGCGGTGAGTTTGTTATATTCCTTTTCCCCTTGCAGCCACCCCCTGATGCCACAATAATGATGCCATGACCGAATTCGCCCTCATTCTCATCAGCACCGTGCTGGTCAACAACTTCGTGTTGGTGAAGTTTTTGGGCCTGTGCCCCTTCATGGGGGTCTCGCGCAAGCTGGAGACCGCCACCGGGATGGGCCTGGCCACCACCTTCGTACTGACCCTGTCCTCGGTATGCAGCTATCTGGTCAATGAATTCCTGCTGGTGCCGCTGGGCCTGGAATATCTGCGCACCATCGCCTTTATCATGGTGATCGCGGTGGTGGTGCAGTTCACCGAGATGGTGGTGCACAAGACCTCGCCGCTGCTCTACCAGGTGCTGGGGATCTTCCTGCCCCTGATCACCACCAATTGCGCGGTGCTGGGCGTGGCCCTGCTCAACGTACAGGCGGAAAACGGCTTCCTGCAATCGGCGGTGTTCGGCTTTGGTGCCGCCGCCGGTTTCTCGCTGGTGCTGGTATTGTTCGCCGCGATGCGTGAGCGGATCGCAGTGGCCGATGTGCCGGTAGCCTTCCGCGGCCCGGCAATCGCACTGATCACCGCCGGGCTGATGTCGCTGGCCTTCATGGGCTTTGCCGGCCTGGTGCAAGGCTGATGCTGGAGGCCGTACTTGCCCTCGCTGCCCTGGCCGTGGTGTTTGGCCTGCTGCTGGGCTTTGCGGCGATCCGCTTCAAGGTGGAAAGCGATCCGATTGTCGACAAGATCGATGCGATCCTGCCACAAACCCAGTGCGGCCAGTGCAGCTATGCGGGCTGTCGTCCCTATGCAGAGGCGATCGCCGCCGGCGAGGCCGATATCAACCGCTGCCCGCCCGGCGGCGAGACGGTGATCCTGGCCCTGGCCGACCTGCTCGGGGTGGACCCCAAAGACCTGGACGAGGAAGTTGGCGACGAGCGCCCGCGCCGGGTCGCCTTTATCGACGAACAGACCTGTATCGGCTGCACCCTCTGCATCCAGGCCTGCCCGGTGGATGCGATCCTCGGCGCGGCCAAGCAGATGCACACCATCATCGAGGCCGAATGCACCGGCTGTGAGCTCTGCCTGGAACCCTGCCCGGTGGACTGCATCATCATGCGTGAGCTGCCGCAGCAGCCCAACACCTGGAAGTGGCCCTATCCGGTGGTCTTCCCCGCCGCCAGCCAGCACAAAGAGGATCAGGCATGAGTACGCCAGCCCCATTGTGGCGCTTCCCCGGTGGGCTGATGCTCCCCGGTCACAAAGACCTTTCCACCAGCCGCCCGTTGGGACGCGCCGCGATCCCGCCACAGCTGGTCCTGCCGCTGCAGCAACACATCGGCGCACCGGCCAATCCACTGGTGCAGGTCGGCGACAGGGTGTTCAAGGGCCAGATGCTGGCCAGTCCCGAGGGCTTTGTCAGCGCGCCGATCCACGCCAGCACCTCCGGCACCATCATTGCCATCGAGGATCGCCCGGTCCCCCATCCCTCCGGTCTGAACGCCCCCTGTATCGTGCTGGAGAGTGACGGGCAGGACCTGTGGTGCGAACACCAGGGCCATCCTGACTACGCCAGCCTGGACCCCAGCGCACTGCGCAACCTGATCCGTGATGCGGGCATCGTCGGCCTGGGTGGCGCGGGCTTCCCCGCCTTTATCAAGCTCAATCCTGGGGCGCGCACCAGTGTCGAGACCCTGATCCTCAACGGCGCAGAATGCGAGCCCTTCATCAGCTGCGATGACATGCTGATGCGCGAACGCGCCGAGGAGGTGATCCTCGGTGCCCGCATCATGCGCCATGCCCTGCGTGCCAAACACTGTCTGATCGGCATCGAGGACAACAAACCCGAGGCCATCGCCGCGATCCGCGCCGCACTGCAACACCTCAACCAGCCCGAGATCCAGGTGGTGGTAGTGCCCAGCCGTTATCCGGCCGGCGGTGAAAAACAGCTGATCAAGGCCCTGACCGGCAAAGAGGTCCCCTCCCAGGGCCTGCCCATCGACATCGGCGTGGTCTGTCACAATGTGGCCACCGCCGCCAGCATCTTCCGCGCCGTCGAGCTGGGCGAGCCGCTGCTCAGCCGCATCGTCACCATCACCGGCCATGCCGCCGCCCAGCCGCAAAACCTCGAGGTTTTGATCGGCACCCCGATCCGCGATGTGCTGGACCAGTGCGGTGGCGACAATGGCCAACCCCACCGCCTGCTACTAGGTGGGCCAATGATGGGCTTTGCCCTGCAGCACCGCGATCTGCCGATCACCAAAACCGCCAACTGTCTGTTACTGGCCACCGAGGCCGATGCTCCGGATCGCCAGGCCATCAGTGAATGCATTCGCTGTGGCCAGTGCGCCGAAGTCTGCCCGATACGCCTGCTGCCCCAGCAACTGTATTGGCATACCAAGGCCAAGGATTTCGACAAGGCCCAGGACTACGATCTGTTCGATTGCATCGAATGCGGTTGTTGCAGCCACATCTGTCCGGCACAGCTGCCGCTGGTCCAATTCTACCGCTTCGCCAAGACCCATATCTGGGCCCAGGATCGGGAAAAACGCCTCGCCGATCAGGCCCGTGAGCGTCACGAATTCCGCCTGTTCCGCCAACAGCGCGAAAAAGAGGAAAAGGCCGCTCGCCACAAGGCCAAGGCCAAGGCGGTCGCCAAGGGTGGCGACGACGAGACCAAGAAGGCCGCGATCCAGGCCGCCATGGAGCGGGCCAAGGCCAAGAAGGTGGCCCAGCAAACGGGCGAACCCGTAGCCGAGCAGCTGCCGACTGCGCAACATGCGCCGAGCAGCACAGCCAGCCCCGCAGAGCCGGAGAAGGAAACCAAGTCATGAGTTTTGCCATCCAGCCACAGCAGTCGGTGCGCCAGATCATGGCCAAGGTCAGCCTGGCACTGATGCCCGCCTTGCTGGCCTACGTCTGGCTGTTTGGCTGGGGGGTGGTGATCAATGTATTGCTGGCCAGCGCTAGCGCACTGATCCTCGAGGCACTGATCCTCAAACTGCGCGACAAACCCTTCCAGGCCCCCTACGGCGATGGCAGCGCGGTACTCACCGCGCTGCTGCTGTGCATGGCCCTGCCACCGCTGGCACCCTGGTGGCTGGTGGTCATCGCAGCCGCAGCGGCGATTGTGCTGGGCAAGCAGCTCTACGGCGGCTTGGGCTTCAATCCCTTCAATCCGGCGATGGTCGGCTATGTGGTGGTGCTGATCTCCTTCCCGCGCGAGATGAGCATGTGGCTGGCCCCGCAGGCCGAAGTCAGTCTAGGCCTGCTGGAAACACTGCGCTATGTGTTTGGCGGGGTAGTGCCGGGCACGGCCAGCGCTATCGATGCCTATACCATGGCCACCCCGCTGGATGCCCTCAAGACCGGGCTGGGACTGCAGCAGGGTATGGGCGAGGTGATGGCCGGACCGATGTTTGGCTATCTGGCCGGTAATGGCTGGGAGATCATCAACGGGCTGATCCTGCTGGGCGGGCTATGGATGATCTACAGCCGCTTGATCACCTGGCATGCCCCGCTGGCAATGTTGGGCAGCCTGTTCCTGATCGCCGGGGTGTTTCACCTCATCGACCCGCAGGCCTATGCCGGCCCGCTGTTTCATCTATTTGCCGGTGGCGCACTGCTGGGGGCCTTCTTTATCGCCACCGATCCGGTCAGTGGCGCCACCAGCCTGCGCGGCCAGCTGATTTTCGGCGCCGGGGTCGGGCTGCTGACCTATGTGATCCGCAGCTGGGGCGGTTATCCGGACGGGGTGGCCTTCGCCATCCTGCTGATGAACATGGCCGCCCCCACCATCGACTACTACACCCGCCCGCGGGTCTTCGGCCACAAGGGGCGCTGAGATGTCAGCCAGGATGCCACTTAAAAACATGATTATCGGTGCGGTGATCATGGGCTTCTTCGTCAGCGTGGGCACCGCCCTGGTGGCACTGACCTGGCAGCTCACCGCCGAGCGCATCGCCGAAAACCAGCGCCAGGCCCTGCTGCGCGGCCTCAACCAGCTGATCGCACCGAGCACGTATAATAATGCCCCGGAAGAAGACCTGATTCAGGTCAGCGATCCACTGCTGGGTAATGGCTCACAGGCGGTCTACCGGGCCCGCCAGGATGGGGTGCCGGTAGCCTTGGCACTGCGCGCCACCGCCCCCGACGGCTATGCCGGTAATATCGAGCTGTTGATCGGCATTCGTTACGATGGCCAACTAACCGGGGTGCGGGTACTGCAACATCGCGAGACCCCGGGTCTGGGTGATGCCATCGACGAGCGGCGCAATGACTGGATCCTCGGCTTTGTCGGCCGCTCGCTGGATAATCCACCCGAGGCCCGTTGGCTGGTCAAAAAGGACGGTGGCGATTTCGATCAATTTACCGGTGCCACCATCACCCCGCGTGCGGTGGTGCGCGCGGTACAACGCGCCCTGCACTACTATCATAATCATCGCGAGGCACTATTCGCCCCGCTCAGCCCTGTTGTAGAGGAATAACGCCATGGCCGAAGCCCCCTACCAGAAAATCGCCGGAGATGGCCTCTGGTACAACAACGTCGCGCTGGTGCAGATCCTCGGGCTCTGTCCGCTGCTGGCGGTCACCTCCACCGCGGTCAACGGCATCGGCCTGGGCCTGGCCACCATGCTGGTGCTGCTGGGCTCAAGCGTCACCGTTTCGCTGATCCGTCACCTGGTCCGCCCCGAGATCCGCATCCCGGTGTATGTGGTGATCATCGCCTCCTTCGTAACCGCGGTAGAGCTGAGTATTCGCGCCTGGTTCCACGATCTCTATCTGGTGTTGGGGATCTTCATTCCGCTGATCGTCACCAACTGCGCCATCCTCGGCCGCGCCGAGGCCTTTGCCTCCAAAAACAGCGTGCCACGCGCCGCGCTGGATGCCCTGACCATGGGCTTTGGCTTCCTGGTGGTACTGTTCATCCTCGGCGCGATGCGCGAGATGATCGGCTTTGGCACCCTGTTTGCCCAGGCCAACCTGATGTTTGGCGAGGCCTTTAGCTGGATGACCATCACCCTGTTCGAAGACTATCGCGGCTTCCTCATCGCCATCCTGCCACCTGGTGCCTTCATCGGCCTGGGCCTGCTGATCGCCGTCAAGAACATCATCGACGCGCGCCTGGAAAGACGCCGCAAGCAGGCGATTGCCCGTGTCCCGGCAGAGCTGCCCGGCCAGGCCTGAATCACTGCGCATTCCAGGTCATAAAACATCAAAACATCACCGCAAAGGCGCAAAGACGCAAAGGGTTAATGGACACACCATTCACCAAACATCGGCTTGATACCTATACTAAGAGGAATTATCACGTACGATCGAGAATGCAGCTTCGATCCGCATGGTAATCATGCACCATTGAACACCTTTGCGTCTTTGCGCCTTTGCGGTAAAGGTGTTTTTCATCGGAAACGGTTAGCTCCCTCTACCGTGTGAATACATCATGGGGAGGGCGAGTAGTTACAAACGAGGGATTGTATGTCATCAGGCTACAAGCCTATCACAACCCCTTTTTCCTCTGCGCACTCTGCGTTCTGGGCGATATATTCCAGACATCGCCAACCGACTACTTGCTGGCGGGTGCCATCCTGCATTTCTGGCAAGGCCGGGGCAGTCCATCCGTGGACTGCCCGTTCAGTGGGAAAAAGCGCTGCTTTTTCTGGATCCGCTTCACCCATGTAGTCGTCTGTGGTAAATTCTTTTCCTTCCCGCCGCACAAA
>JACUTZ010000152.1 GCA_014859545.1 Gammaproteobacteria bacterium | reverse complement strand
GCAAAGGTGTTCAATGGTGCATGATTACACGCGGATCGAACCTGCATGCTCGATCGTACGTGATAACCCCTTTATATAGGTACCAAGCCGATGTTTGGTGCGTGGTGTGTCCATTAACCCTTTGCGTCTTTGTGCCTTTGCGGTGAAATTTTTTCAAAAGGTGCGAGTAGATACTAAAAAAGCCCGGATTGCTCCGGGCTTTTTTGATCCAGCAAGGCGAATCGATCAGGGCTTGACGTAGGTAAAGCCTTGGCCCTGCAGGTGGGACAGGTGGGCTACGCCACTGGGGACGATGTCGCTGTCATCCACGTTGTACATCTGGGTTTTGTGGTCGATCTTGCGACCCACCAGGGTGTTGTTGCAGACCTGGAACTTGACGTTCTGCATCTTCAGGTTGTCGATGCTGGCCTTGAGGTTTTCATTTTCCTTGGCGCGCATCATTAGGTCGACACCGCCACCATGCATGACCACATTGATCTGCATGTTTTCAGCGCCCACGGCATTGATGTGGTTCTGAATATTGCGCAGCGCGATGCTGTTCTGTCGTTCGTCACCACCGTTGATGTGGTAGACGGCTTTCTGTTTGCCGTAGTCCACGGCCATGGCCATGGCCGGGACACCCATCAGCAGGACCATTAGTAAGGCGATAGTTTTTTTCATGACTCTCCGTTCCTCTTTCGTTGTGTTGTGAAGCTTGTGACGTTGCTTGATGCAAACGGGCCTAGATCTGGATATAGGCCCAGCCCTGTGTCTGGCGGCGGATTACCTCCGCCACCCCAGAGTTGATGACATGGGCAGCCGGCAGCAGCTGCACATGAATATTTTCTTCGCGACGTAAGCGGTCGATGGTGTTTTGGCAGGCGGCAAATACCAGTTTGCCGGCATAGCGATCGGCCAGGGCGGCGACACGCTGCGGGAAGGGGGAAAGGTCCTGACGTAACAGCGCCAGACCTTCGCCATTGGCGATCACCTCGATCTGCAGCGGGATCGTATGTTGTCGGGCAGCGGCCATCAGCATTTCGACTTCATCCAGCATGTTGTAGATGCGATTGGCATCGGTGGTGGTCAGGTGCAGCACGATGCGACTGCCCATCTGAGGGCTTTCTGCCAGTGCGTTTGTTTGGGTGGCAGGGATGATGGCCCCATCAGACGTGACGTCCATACGGGCCTGCTGCTCGACAGCGCGCGGCACACCCAACTCGAGTTGGGTAATGCCGACCAGGGCGATCACCAACAGCATTGCCACCGCCGCATAGGCGCGGCCGGGACGACGATTGCGGTGGCGTTGTTCCGGATGCTGTGGAGATTCGGGGACTTTTTCATAGGCGAGGGTGACCATTTCCTTGATCTGGCAAAGATCACAGATCTCGCTGCCAATCTCCTGCGTCTTGGCAATCTGTTTCAGGCAGTCAAGACGATCCTCGGAGCAGAGCTCGCCGTCGATAAAGGCGTTGAGAATTTCGGCGCTGGGCTTGGACATATGGGGTTTAGCCATTTTCATACTTGATCCTGACGAGGTTCAGATTATGTGGTGCTACCTGCTCTGTGGTATGCAGGAGTTGTTGTTTTAATTGTTCGCGAGCCCGGCTCAGGCGGCTCATTACCGTGCCCATGGGGATCTCCAGGATGCCGGCCACCTCGCTATAGGAGAAGCCTTCCAGATCCACCAGGGTGATCACCTTGCGCTGGTCGTCGCCAAGGCGGTGGATGGCCTGACGCACCGTCAGCACGGTATGGGCGCGTTCGGCGCTCATCTCCGGGCAGTCTTCACAGGCCAGTTCCATCTCGTCGATATTCAGATTGTCGCGTTGCTGGCGCAGCGCATCCCGATGGCAGTTGGTCATGATTCGGTACAGCCAGGGGCGCAGCGCCTGTTCATCCTGCAAGGTATGCAGGTTTTTGATCGCCTTGAGCAGGGTTTCCTGCACCAGGTCATCTGCGCGATCAGGATGGTGGCACCAGGCATAGGCGGTGCGGTAGAGCTGTGCGCGGGACTCGGCGATACGGGTCCGCAGTCTGCGCTTCAATAGTAAATGGTTAATCACTACCATCGGCCTTCCTGTCATGGGTTATGTTTAAGACGCAGCGGGCAGTATTTTTATTCCCAGCGGTGGCACAATCTGCTTGGATGTATAGTGTGAGCACCTATCCCGAGACACAGCATAGTATGACCAGCATGCCAAAGAACAGAGAAAAAGCAGTGCGTGCCAGTGAGCCGCTGCTGCCGGCCAGCGGGCGTCTGTTGCTGCTGGGGGCGCTGGCGTTGGTGATCCTGCCGCAGCTGCCGCGCATGCCGCTGTGGCTGTCGGCCGCCTGCGTGGGGGTGTTTGCCTGGCGACTGCTGCACGAATTGCGTGGCTGGGCGATGCCGGGGCGCTGGCAACGGACGCTGCTGGTGTTGACGGGGTTTGGCGCGGTGCTGTGGGTCTACCGGGGGGTGATCGGGCTGGAGCCGGGGGTGGCACTGCTGAGCGTAATGCTGTGTTTCAAGCTGCTGGAGCTGAATCGCCTGCGGGATGCGATGGTGAGCCTGTTCATGGGCTATTTCATGGTGATTGGCAGCTTTTTCTTCGACCAATCGCTGCTGATGGGGGGCTATCTGCTGCTGGCGGTGTTGCTGCTGACCGCGGCGATGGTGGCGGTCAATCACCCGGCTGGCAGCCTGCGCGAAAGCCGCCATTATCTGCGCACCGGCGGCGGCCTACTGCTGCAGTCCTTGCCGTTGATGCTGTTGCTGTTCGTGCTGTTCCCGCGCCTGGATAATCCGCTCTGGGCGATGCCCGAGGAGGGGGAGAAGGGTCGGACCGGGCTGAGCGAAACCCTGGAAATGGGTAGCATCAGCGAGTTGGTGGATTCCAACGAGGTGGCCTTTCGGGTGGATTTCGATGGACCCATGCCCCCTGCCAGCCAGTTGTACTGGCGCGGGCCGGTGTTGTGGGAGAGCGATGGGCGGCGCTGGAGCGGCTTGTATCTGCAGCCGCGCCGGGAGTTGCCTGAGTTTGAGGCACAGGGCCAGCCACTGAGCTACGAGATAAGCCTGGAGCCCAGCCGCCGCCTGTGGCTGTTTGCCCTGGACATGCCGCTGCAATTGCCCGAGGGCCTGAGTGACCCGGTGGGGATCCGTGCCGACATGCAGCTACTCAGTGCCCGCGAATTGCGCAGCCGTCAGCGTTACCGGATCAGCTCCAGCCTGGAATACCGCCTGGAGCCGGACGAGCCGCTGTTATCGGAACAGGCGCTGCAGCTACCGAGGGCGCGCAACCCGCAAAGCCGCCGCCTGGCCGAGGCTTGGCGGACGCAGGGGCTGGACGACGGGGCGATCGTCGCGGCGGCGCTGGCGATGTTCCGCGAGCAGGCCTTCTTTTATACCCGCCAGCCGCCGCGTCTGGGCGAGGACGCGGTGGATGAATTCCTGTTTGGTAGCCAGCGCGGCTTTTGTGAGCACTATGCGGCCAGTTTTGTGACCCTGATGCGTGCCGCCGGGGTGCCGGCCCGTCTGGTGACCGGTTATCAGGGCGGTGAGCTCAATCCGGTCGGTAATTACCTGATCGTGCGTCAGTCCCATGCCCATGCCTGGGCCGAGGTCTGGCTGGACGAACAGGGCTGGGTGCGGGTTGACCCCACCAGTGTGATCCCGCCCGAGCGGGTGGAGGACGCTGCCGATTCGGGTCGCTTTGAGGCCAGCGGCACCAGCCGCCAGCTGGGTGATGCCGGTTTGTTTGGCCGTATGGCGCGGCAGCTGCGCAACAACTGGGATGCGCTGAATCACCGATGGGACCGCTGGGTACAGGGCTTTGATCGCGCTCGGCAACAGGAGCTGCTGCAGATGCTGGGGCTGGCAGGGTGGAGCTGGCAGTGGCTGGTGGGCGCGATGGTCGGCGGCTTTGTGTTGCTGCTGCTGCCGGTGGCGATCTGGCTGTTGCGTCAGCCCCGACCAAAAGATCCGGTACAACGACTTTATGGGAGGTTCTGTCGCAAATTGGCAAGGATTGGCCTTGAACGCGCCACGAACGAGGGTGCCAGCGATTTTTCCGCACGGGTCATCGCGGCCCGCCCCGACCTGCAACGGCCGGTGCGTCGCATTACCGGGCTGTATCAGCGTCTGCGCTATGGCGGGCGGGCGCAGGACGCGGCCAGCCTGGCGCAATTACGCCAGGAACTGGCACGCTGGCGACCACGTCGCCAGCGGTGATTCCTGCCTTAACAGGCTGTTGTTGTCTACTCATGCG
>JACUTZ010000151.1 GCA_014859545.1 Gammaproteobacteria bacterium | reverse complement strand
CCCCTCACCCCTCACCCCTAGATCATCCCCCGCTCGGCCAGGGAGCTGATCTCCCCGTCGCCGATGATCAGGTGATCCAGCACCCGCACATCGATCAGCGCCAGGGCCTCCTTGAGGCGCTGGGTGATCTGCTCGTCGGCGCGGCTGGGTTCGGCCACCCCGGAGGGATGGTTGTGGGCCAGGATCACCGCCGCCGCATTATGCTTCAGGCAGCGGCGTACCACTTCGCGGGGATGGACACTGGCCCCATCCACGGTGCCATAGAACAATTCCTCAAAGGCCAGCACTCGATGGCGGTTGTCCAGGAACAGGCAGGCGAAGACCTCCTGATGACGATCACGCAACTGGGCACTCAAATAGCGGCGGGTCTCTGCGGGACTGGTCAGGGCATCACCCTTTTGCAGGGTGGCCAGCAGGTGGCGACGGGACAGTTCCAGGGTCGCCTGCAGTTGTACATACTTGGCGCTGCCCAGGCCCTTGCCCCGGCAGAAGCTGGCCAGATCGGCCTCCAGCAGGGGACGCAAACCGCCAAAGTTTTGTAACAACTCGCGGGCCAGGTCCACTGCACTCAGACCCGGCAGGCCGGTACGCAGGAAGATCGCCAGCAACTCGGCATCGGACAGCGCCGCCGGGCCGCGCTGCAACAGTTTTTCTCGTGGCCGCTCCTCGGCCGGCCAATCACGGATCGCCATCACTACCTCCCTGTCGATCTATCTTGCGCGAATAGTAAACACCCACTGCCGTAATGGGAAGGCTTTCTGGTAGACTTTGCCCCTATGAGAATACCGGCAACAGACATTTTGACAGGGCGGCGCATCCTGCTGGGGGTAACCGGCGGGATTGCTGCCTATAAGTCCGCCGAGCTGGTGCGGCTGTTGCGCGGGGCCGGGGCCGCGGTGCGGGTGGTGATGACCCCTGCCGCCTGCGAGTTCATCTCCCCGCTGACCCTGCAGGCGCTCTCCGGCCAGCCGGTGCGTGAGGCCCTGTTCGACCCGCAACACGAGGCGGCGATGGGGCATATTGAGCTGGCACGCTGGGCCGAGCTAATCCTGATCGCCCCGGCCAGTGCCGATTTTCTGGCCCGACTGCGCGCCGGACTCGCCAATGATTTGCTCAGCACCCTGTGTCTGGCCAGCAGCGCGCCGCTGTACCTGGCCCCGGCGATGAACCAGCAGATGTGGCAGGCCGCGGCCACCGGAGAAAATGTCGCAGCTTTGCAGCAACGCGGGGTGAAGCTGCTTGGCCCGGCCAGCGGCGAGCAGGCCTGTGGGGAACAGGGGCCGGGACGCATGCTCGAGGTCAGCGAATTGCTGGCCGCCTGTAGCGAACATTTTGCCACCGATGCCAATCCCGTACCACTGCAGGGCGTACGCCTGACCATTACCGCCGGCCCCACCCGCGAGGCCATCGATCCGGTACGTTTCATCAGTAATCACAGCTCCGGCAAGATGGGCTTTGCCCTGGCCGAGGCAGCCCGGCAACTCGGTGCCAGAGTGACCCTGGTGGCCGGGCCGGTGAGCCTGCCCAGCCCTGCCGGGGTTAGCCGTGTCGATGTGCAGACCGCCGAGCAGATGCTGACGGCGGTGTTGGCCGCACCGGCGGATATCTTTATCGGCTGTGCTGCGGTGGCCGACTACCGGCCGGAGCTGGTGGCCGAGAGCAAGATCAAAAAACAGGCTGAAGCACTCACACTCAAGCTGGTGCGCAACCCGGACATCCTGGCCCAGGTCGCACAGACGAGTCCCCGTCCCTTCTGCGTCGGCTTTGCCGCCGAGACCGATTCCCTTGCCGAAAACGCCCGCGCCAAGCTGGCCGCCAAAGGCGTGGAGATGATCGCCGCCAACTGGGTGGGCGCACGCGCCGCAGGCGGCGGCTTTGACAGCGCACAAAATGCCCTGCAGGTCTTTTGGGCCGATGGCGAACAAACCCTGGCGATGGCGCCCAAGCCACAGCTGGCCCGTCAACTGCTCGACCTTATTCTTTCCCACTATCCCGGACGCCGCCCATGACCCGTATCGACATGAAGATTCTCGACCCCCGTCTGGGCAATGAGTTTCCACTGCCCCACTACGCCACCGAGGGTTCGGCCGGCATGGACCTGCGCGCCATGCTGGAGGAACCACTGGAGATTGCCCCGGGGCAAACCCACCTGATCCCCAGCGGTCTGGCGATCCACATCGTCGACAGCTCGCTGGCGGCGGTGCTGCTGCCACGCTCAGGGCTGGGGCATAAAAAGGGGATCGTGCTGGGTAATCTGGTAGGCCTGATCGACTCGGACTACCAGGGCCAGATCTTTATATCCTGCTGGAATCGCGGGGAAGAAAGTTTTACCGTACAAGTCGGTGAGCGCATTGCACAAATGGTCTTCGTTCCGGTAGTGCAGGCTGAGCTGGTACAGGTCGAAGATTTTGATGACAGCCAACGTGGCGCCGGCGGTTTTGGCCATACCGGCGGGCACTGATGGAAACGGGCTCGACAGGGAGTATACGCGGTGAAGAACGACGCTAGCACGGATAACAATCAAACCAAACGTCCCGGCGGTGTCAGTCTGGTCAGTCTCTCGCTGCTCCCGACCATCCTCGCCGGACTGTTACTGTTGCTGAGCGGTGTTGCCGCCTATCTGCAATACAGCAGCGTGGCCGATGGGCGCAGCACCGAACGCCACCAGGCCGAGACCCAGCGCATGACTGCTTACCTGTCCGGGCGAATGCAGTCACTGGGAGAGGAGATCGCCCGCCTGGCCCGGCCCGACGAGATGCTGCTGGAGGCCATTCAAGGCGAAGACCGCATCGCGCTGCGGATCCTGGAGCAACGCCTGTTGCTACGCTATCCCGGAGCACTACGGATCAGCTACATCCTGCCCAGTGATCAACAACCGGAATCCGACAGTAATCTGCCACTGGGCTATGCCAGCCTGGACATGGCCCGCATCGCCGAAAGCGGGCGGCTGGCGCCGATCGAAGTGCATCGTTTTGGCAGCCAACAGCAACACCTGATCATCGCCCGTGCGGTGCGCCATCAGGGCGAGATCCTCGCTACACTGGTGGTGATGCTGGACGCCGGCCTGCTGCGCAACTGGCTAGCGGATGTGCAGGTCAGTGATGGGCTGGTGGAGTTGCATCAGGGCGAATTGCGCCTGACCGAGCTGGGCAACCCAACACTGCGCTCCGGCAATCCCAAGCGCATCGCGGTCGAAGGCACCGGTTGGGAGTTGGCCTATTGGCCTGATCCCGGCATGAATAGGGATTCCGCCCGCCAGGCCGGATTTGTCCTGACCTTCCTCCTTGCCACGGCAGTCCTGATCGGCATGCTGTTATTCCAGAATATGTATCTGTCGCGCACCGTACGGGCCGACATGCATCGCATGGTCGAATTTATCGTCGACTCCAGCCTGGGCAAGCGTTTTCACTCCTACCCGGTCATGCTTTCCGAAACCAAATCGGTGCTGCAGGAAAAGGAAACCGATCTATCGGTACTCTCCTCCAATGCCAGTGTACTGGATGGTTTCAATGATCTCGTCGATGGGGCCGACATGCCGGATATGCTGTTCGGCGAGAATGAAGGCCTCCTGGTAGTCGAAGAAGAACATGACGATGACAAGCCCAAATAATGGGCCAAAACCGATCCCTTAAATACTCCTTAACCCTGATGAGAGTGCAATGAATCTGGATCTTGAGTTGGCGATGAGCAATGCCCGTGTACTGAGCGAGGCCCTTCCCTATATCCGCCGTTTTTCCGGCAAGACCCTGGTGATCAAATACGGCGGCAACGCGATGACCGAGGAGCACCTGAAGAACGGCTTTGCCCGTGATGTGGTGTTACTCAAACTGGTCGGCATGAACCCGGTGGTGATACACGGTGGTGGCCCGCAGATCGGGGATCTGCTCAAGCGTCTGGGCAAGGAAAGTCAGTTCATCGATGGCATGCGTGTCACCGACCGCGAGACCATGGATGTGGTGCAAATGGTACTCGGTGGCCTGGTCAACAAGGAGATCGTCTCCCTGCTCAACCAGCACGGCGGCCGTGCGGTGGGCCTGACCGGCAAGGATGCGGATCTGATCCGCGCCCACCAGCTCAAGTTCAAGCGCAGTGCCCCGGAGATGAACACCCCGGAGATCATCGATATCGGCCACGTGGGCGAGATCACCCAGATCAACGGTGAGCTGGTCGAGATGCTGATCCAGGGCGATTTTATCCCGGTCATCGCCCCCATCGGGGTCGGCGACGATGGTCAGTCCT
>JACUTZ010000025.1 GCA_014859545.1 Gammaproteobacteria bacterium | reverse complement strand
AAAGAGCGGTATTCTACTCCGCTGCCGGGTAAAAAGATAATTCGCCGCAGAGACAGAAAAAAAGGATTTTCACCGCAAAGGCGCAGAGGACGCAAAGGAAAACATGTTTCCAGGCATTATCATCCCGAGCAGGTGCTTGGGTGAGCGGGTAGGGTGCGGTGAGGCACGAACCGCACCGTTCCGATTTTGCTGTATGGCATCGGTGCGGTTCGCAAGCTCACCGCACCCTACGTTTACATCCCATTGTGGTTAAAGCCGTGGATTGGCTTTCGGCTAGGCGCAGCGTAAGCCGACACTAGATATCCCCGTTCTCTGCGCTAACGCTATCAGTCCGTCTCCACCGGCAGGCCCGCCTGTTTCCACTCGGGGAAACCATTTTCCAGGCGACGGGCCTGGTAGCCCTGTTCGCGTAACCTGGCCACCGCCTCGAAGGCCAGCACGCAATAGGGGCCGCGACAGTAGGCCACCACCTCGCTTTCCCTGGAAAGCTGCTTGAGACGTTTTTCCAGCTGATTAAGCGGGATGTTGATCGCGCCAGGCAGATGCCCGGCTTGGAATTCCTCCTCCGGGCGCACATCCAGCACAGTCACCAGACCATCGCGGGCACGACTGATCAGCTCGCTGGCGGGGAGTGGCTCCAGGCTGTCCTTAATGGTCAGATAGGTTTCCACCAATTGGGTCACGTCGGCCAGATGTCCTTCCGCCACTCGGCGCAGGCAGCTCAGCACCTTGATCACATCATCCCCAGAAAGACGATAATAGACATGCTGCCCTTCCTTGCGGGTCAGCACCAGGCCATTTTGGCGCAGCTGCTGCAGGTGCTGGGAGGTATTGGCCACACTCAAGCCCGAGGCCTTGGAAAGCCCCTCCACGCTGCGTTCGCCCTGGGCCAGGAACTCCAGCAGCTCCAGGCGATTGGGATTGGCCAGAGCCTTGGCCACCCTGGCGAACTGGGCGAACAACAACTGCTTGAAACCAGGTTCAGTCACGCGCTGCATCCTCTATCATTCGCTTGATTGATTGGATTATACCTGTCCCGGCCCTCAAGGACATGCTGCAGGAGTGGCTGCGCCGCGATGACTTTGCGTATCGCGGCATAGCCGCTCCTGCAATTCAGGTAAGCCACCGAAACATGCAGAAGATTGACATCCAGAAAAAAACAGTATTCAATGCATCTATTGAATAATAGACAGGACATTCAGGAGTCACCATGCCTAAGCTTTTTTCTCGCCTGCTCCTGCTCGCCGTCGTCGTTGTGGGTATCGTCTTCGCGCTGCAATACCGCGAGGCCCTCGACGCGGCGGCGCTGGAGGAATGGATTGCGGGTTTCGGCCTGGCCGGGCCGCTGGTATTCATGCTGATCTACGCCCTGGCGGCGGTATTGTTCCTGCCCGGCTCGGTGATGACCCTGGCCGGGGGTGCCCTGTTCGGCCCGTGGTGGGGCACGCTCTATAATCTCACCGGGGCAACCATTGGCGCCGGGCTGGCCTTTCTGGTGGCCCGCCATCTGGCCGCCGATTGGGTAGCCAGCAAAACCGGCGGACGCATGAAGCAGCTGATCGACGGGGTCGAGCAGGAGGGCTGGCGCTTCGTCGCCTTCACCCGCCTGGTGCCGCTGTTTCCCTTTAATCTGCTCAATTATGCCCTGGGCCTGACCCGCATCCGCTTCTGGCATTACCTGCTGGCCACCTATATCTGCATGCTGCCCGGCGCACTGGCCTACACCTGGCTGGGCTATGCCGGGCGCGAGGCACTGACCGGCGGCGAAGGGATGATCCAGACCATCCTGATGGCGATCGCCCTGCTGGCGCTGGTAGCCTTCCTGCCGCGCCTGATCAAACGCCTGCGCATGCGCCCGATGACCCGCGTCGACATCGCCACCCTGCAGCACAGCCACATCGGCAGCGAAACCCTATTGCTCGATGTGCGCGATGAGGCCGAATACCAGGCCGGTCATATCAGCGGGGCCATACACATTCCGCTGGCTGAACTGCCTGCCCGCATGGCGGAGCTGGAGGAATGGCGCGAGCGGCCCATCGCGGTGATCTGCCGCACCGACCGACGCTCTGCCGAGGCGGTGCAACAACTACTGCGCCAGGGCTACACCCGCCCGCTGCTGGTAAGCGAAGGCATGCAAGGCTGGGAACAGGCGAGTTTGCCGGTAGAAAAAGCGGATCTCACCGCAGAGGCGCAGAGGCGCAGAGGAATAACATGATTTTCCAAACGCTGTACCGGCTATCCATGGTTCAAAGGATGAATTTCGCACGACACCATGACGCGGCATGAGATTCAAAGTAATCACTCATTCACACCTCTGCGCCTCAGCGCCTCTGCGGTGAAAATTTTTTAATTCTTCAGGAGTCACTATGGAACAGACCATTCTTGATAACGAAATCGCCATCCGACTGTTATTCTTTTTCGGCATCTTCGCGCTGATCGGGATCTGGGAAGTGATCGCGCCACGCCGGGCACTGACCATGTCCAAGGCGGTGCGCTGGGCCAGCAATATCGGTATCGTGGTGCTTAACAGCGTTGTGCTGCGATTGGCGTTCCCGGTGGTGGCGGTGGGCTTTGCCGCCTATGTGAATCAGCAGGGCTGGGGGATCCTCAACCAGTTCGAGATCCACCCGCTGCTGGCGATCCTTATCGCCATCGTGGCGCTGGATTTTGCCATCTGGCTGCAACACGTGATGGTGCACGCCATCCCGCTGTTCTGGCGGCTGCATCGCATGCACCATGCCGACCTCGATTACGACCTGACCACCGGGGCGCGCTTTCACCCGCTGGAGATCATGCTCTCGATGGGGATCAAGCTGGGGGTGATCATGTTGCTCGGCCCGGCGGTGGTGGCGGTACTGATCTTTGAGGTGATCCTCAACGCCCTGGCGATGTTCAACCACGGCAATATCCGTCTGCCGCTGGCGCTGGATCGGGTACTGCGTCTGGCCATCGTCACCCCCGACATGCATCGGGTACACCACTCGGTGCAGGACGACGAGACCAATAGCAACTTCGGCTTCAACCTCTCCATCTGGGATCGGATCTTCGGTACCTATAAGGCCCAACCGGACCTCGGGCATGAAAAGATGATCATCGGCCTGAACCGCTTTCGCGAACCACGCGACAACACCCTGCCGCGCATGCTGGTACAGCCCTTCATCGGCAAGGCCGATGACTATGCGATCAATCGACGCAGCTGGAAACAACCAGAAGATAAAAACTGAAAAGCCGTTTAACGCAGAGGACGCCGAGCACGCGAAGATAAGCCATCTCGCCCCGGTGTCAGGGGCTTGGGCATACGGTACGTTTGAACAAATATCTGCGATAATACCCTATTCCTTTTAAACCCCAATACCCAGACGCCAGGTACATGAACCCAAGCACACACTTCCCCCGAGAACGCTTCCATGTCACCCTGCTGGCGATCGCCCAGGCCCTGTTCACCATTACCGCGATCACGGTGATGACCCTCAGTGGCCTGGTCGGCAGCAAGCTCAGCCCCGAGCCAATGCTGGCCACCCTGCCGATCGCGGCAATGATGCTGGGCACCCTGATCGGCACCCTGCCCGCCTCGCTATTCATGCAAAAATTCGGGCGCCGTGCCGGCTTCCTGATCGGGGCCGGGCTGGGTGGGGTGGTCGGTGGCGCGCTCAGTGTCGCCGGTATTGCGATGGGCTCCTTCTGGCTGTTCAGTTTCGCCAGCCTGTTGCTCGGCCTCTACCAGGCCTTTGCCATGTATTACCGCTTTGCCGCCGTCGATGTGGTGCGCCCGGCCTGGCATAGCCGCGCCATCTCGCTGGTGCTGGTCGGCGGGGTAATCGCCGCCTTCCTCGGCCCCTGGAATGCACGCGCCACCCTGGACTGGTTCCCCGGTGTGACCGATGCTGGTCCCTATGCGGTGGTCACGGTCCTGGCGCTGCTGGCAATGCTGCTGCTTAGCCTGCTCAAGGTCCCGCCCAGTAATGAACCGGGCAGCGACCTGCCCCACCGCCCACTGCGCCGGATCGCCGCACAGCGCGACTTCAAGGTCGCGGTGCTGTGCAGTGCGGTGGCCTATGCGATCATGGTAATGCTGATGAGCGCCACCCCGCTGGGAATGCGCAATGCCGGCTTTGGCATGGGCGAGATCGCCTTCATCATGCAGTGGCATGTACTGGGCATGTTCGCGCCCTCCTTTGTTACCGGCTTTTTGATCACCCGCCTCGGCCTGGGCAATATTCTGCTCAGCGGTGCGCTGCTGTTACTCGCCGCGGTGCTGGTTGCCGCCGCCGGGCAAAGCCTCAGCCACTACTGGATTGCACTGGTATTGCTTGGGGTGGGCTGGAATTTTCTCTTCGTCGGCAGCAGCAGCCTGCTGACTGAAACCCACACTGCCACCGAACGCGGCATCACCCAGGGCGTCAACGACCTGATTGTCTACGCCATGGTCGTCACCGGCTCGCTACTCTCCGGAGTACTGGTACACTACCTGGGCTGGGGCCTGCTCAATCTGCTGAGTCTGATCCCGATCCTGATCACCCTGGGGGTGATCCTGTGGTGGAATGGTCAGAAAAAAACAGGCTTCAACACAGCGAACACAGAGAAAATCAACTAACACCAGTCGGATCACGCTGTGGTCTCTGTGTCCTCTGTGTTATGTCCATGGATGGACGGTATTTCAGCACGCCAGGGTCGCTCCTGCGCATCCTGCGCCCGCGACATACCGTTCGTCCTGGAACATAATGGCAGCGTGTTGATAAAATTTTTATCATCAATATCGAAGGACAATACCGTGGATATCACTCTGTATGTAAAGGAACAACCGGGCGGCCGCTGCGCCATGTATCGCACCTATGTGGAAAAACTGGTCGAACACACCGGTGCGCGCAGCACCGAGGTGGTGGACAACGACAAGGCCGCAGCGATCGTGATCAACGGCCAGTTGATAACGGCCTCGGATGGCGTCTTCGTCAGTGCCGAGGATATCAACCAGGTGGTGGCACTGGATGATTCGCTCATCCAGATGCTCGATGAGGTACTGGAGCAATGCCTGAGCGAGTGGGAATAGCATCCGGCATGGCGCGAGCTGTATATCTCACTTCCAGGCGAGGATGAAACGGTAATTGAGAGGTGTGGCGACTCCACAATGAATGTAATTCGCCCAATGTAATCAGTCTGTCGAACTTGAGTGAGTCTTCCTGATTGAATCGTCAGGATATTCATGGCGACGGATTGCGGTAATGTATATGGGCATTTATATCTGGTGTGTTTGTTATTCTTTTAAACGCATGAACACCTTGCGCATAAATTTCATTTGCTCATTATATTTCCTGCAACCCGAGCACATGGATAGATGAAGCCAAAGGGCTGTGCGTTCCCTGGTGGAAAGAGGACGATCCAGTTTCTGCGACATCATTTGGCTTGCCTGCTTGCAGCTTAGCATGATGTTTGCTCACTCCTTACCCAGTTATTTTCCAGGCAGAGGCGCAGCCTGGAGCGCGCTCTGTGCAGAATGACCCAGCAGTTGCTTTCGCTGATAGCCAACTGTTCGCAGATTTCGTTTGTTTCAAGATCAAGCATCTCTCGCATAGTAAAGACCCGGGCGATATTTTCCGGCATGGCGTGAAGACATATTTCGAGAATACGCCAGAATTGTTCGTTGGCCAGGGTTTCTTCCGGATCACCCCAGCGTGATGGGCGACGTTCCTTGTGCCAATATCCATGCTCATCAAACTGCGATTCAACATCCTCATCGCTGCCATCCTCTCTGGTTAAACTCTGCGTCGGGTGGCGGACACCGAAACGGATCTGATCGAGAATCTTGTTGCGGAGAATGGAAAACACCCAGGTTTTCACCTGCGCCTGTCCGTTGAAATGTTCTCTTGTTGCATACGCAGCGGACAGTGCCTCCTGCACGACATCTTCAGCGGCGGCGGGATCACGTAACTGCATTCGTGCAAAGCGCAGCAAGTCCTGTCTAAGAATGCCGATGGCTGCTTCATCGAGCCAAAGCGCCGCGCCCGCTGCCAAATTTGGATTGGTGTCAGTATTCATACCCTTCCTGAGAGTCCATGCCGTCGGGGTATTGTATACAAGCGTTGCCAACATAGGTATCTGCGCGTGCTGCATAAGGTCGTGTTGCGTGTTCATACGTCCATCGCCAGATATCTTCTCAGCCATGACTCACTGGCTACCCCAAGCTTTACTTTCACGATGACTGTGCCATCTCATCCATAAAGGTGAGAAAAGCTATTCTCATCAATCGGGTGCATATTTTTTACCCTGAAAGCATCATTACCGGCTGCTTATTCCAGAAAAAACTCACCTACCACGGCCTCGAGCCGCTCGGAAAGGGACAACAGTTCAGCCGATGCCAGGCGAGTATTTTCTGCCTCAGACAGGGTATCGCCCGCCACCTCACGGATGGCGACAATGTTCCGGTTGCTTTCTTCACTGACCTTGCTCTGCTGTTCCGCGGCGCTACGGATATGGGTACTCATGTCACGAATGGAGTCGACAGCTTGTGTAATGGTATCGAGTGCCAGCACGGCTTTGTTTGCCTGCTGGACACTCATCTCGGCCTGTTCACGCCCCGCCGCCATCTCGGCAACGGCCTGTCCGGTACGTTCCCTGAGTCGCGCGATCATCGTCTGGATTTCCGTGGTGGCCTGCTGAGTCTTGCCAGCCAGTGAGCGAACCTCATCGGCTACCACGGCGAACCCTCGCCCTGACTCCCCTGCACGGGCCGCTTCGATAGCGGCATTCAGGGCGATAAGGTTGGTTTGTGCGGCAATCTCGCCGATCACCCCGACTACCTTGCCAATGGCGCTGCTGTCTTCATGAAGTTGTTCTATACGCTCGCTCGAGCGGCACACCAAGTCGGCTAGCTTGCCGATACTGACGGTGGTCTCATTCACCACACCCTTGCCGCTGACCGCTTCATGGCCGGCAAGATCCGTGCCCACCGATGCCGTGGTGGCACTCCTGCTCATCTCACGCACCGTCGCGGCCATCTCCGTGCTGGCCGTTGCCAGTTGATCCAGCGCATCGTTCTGTTGTTCTGCGCCGCGGTGGACCTTGCTGATGGCGTCGCTTGTGTCGCGGGCATTGGTGGCTACCCTGGCCGCTGCCTGCTTGACCTGACCGACCAGGCCAGCAAAGCGGTTCGCCATGGTGTTGAGTCTGGCCGCGATGAGCGATAGCTCGTCGCGACTGTCGACCTGGATACGGTGCCCCAAATGACCCTCTGCGAGTCGTTCGACTCCCTCATTGAGCTGCTCGATGGTGCGTCGGGTGGTCAGGTAGAAACCGGTAAAGAGGTAGGAGATCAGCAACAACACGATAACGCTGATCAGAATACTCGTGCGGCGCTCACTCTCAAGCTGTGCGATGCGTACCGCCAGGCGCTCACTACTGGCAGCGAAGAGCGCCTCGCCCAATGCGTCGGCAGCCACCCGTGCCGACGCTACAATGGTGGCGAACTGCTCTGCATCGAGCTGCGGGCGATCCGGTTCGATGACTTCAGCAGCTGTTCGATCAACAAGCTCATCATTCGCCGACAGAGCTGTTTGCAGCAGTGGCGAGAATCGTTGCTTGAGTTCGTCGTCACGGGCAATGGCCTGCCGTACCGCGTGCGCCACCTCATCGCCATCTGCCACCAGTCGCTTTACCGCATCGGTCAGTGCCAGATAGCTGTCCGGGGTGAAGCCGCCCCGCCGGGTCACCGCCGTGCCGTGGTAGTCGAGGGTGGCGATGGCCACCTGCAAACGCGGCAGACGTCCCACCACGGCATCGAAAAAGTAGTGGGTATCCGGGTGAGCATCCAGCGCCAAGCCATAGTGCTCCGAGACGCTACGCATTGCATCGAGCAGTGACTGAATGAAGCGTGTCGTGTGTTCGAATCGTCCCTCCCGATCACCATCGACAACTACCTGCCACTTGGCAAGCGGTGCGCTCTCAACGGGGGCTTTCGGCAGTCGCGGTGCCAGCCTGTTCAGCACATCGCTTAACCCTGCCTCAGGCCCCGGCTCAGCATTAGCGTAGGCGGCGGCATCCGACACCAATAGCGACAGTTCGCTGATAAGCGAAAGCCCGGCCATTTCGTAGTGCGCCTGCGCGATCCCCTCCGATCGCTCCGCCACAACGGTAGAGGTCAGCCACAGCAGCGGCAGCAGAAACAGTAACAGGATTAGCACAAAACGCAGCGGTATGGAGAGCCTGCCCATGGCGGCGCGGGCAGGCTCAAACAGTGGAGCGGCAGTTCCCCATCCCATGCTCATGCCCCCTTCGCCTTTCTCGGCATGACGATCATCTTGCTCACCCGCATCTCGCTGAAGGTGTGGGGGATGCCGCCTACGCCCAGTCCCGAGTGGCGCAGCCCTGCGAAGGGCATCCAGTCGGTACGGAAGGCGGTGTGTTCATTGACCATCACCGCCGAGGCGTCGATGCGATCGATCACACGTTGCACCGTCGCCAGGCTGTCGCTGAACACGGCGGCCTGGAAGGCCCAGGGCAGGCTATTGGCCCGGTCGATTGCCTGGTCCAGCGCATCATAGGGGTAGACGCAGACCACCGGACCGAAGATCTCTTCGCGGGAGACCTTCGCCTCATCGGGCGGGTCGTAGAGTACGGTGCAGGCGTAGCCGGTCGGTGACAGCATCTCGCCGCCGCAGAGCCGTTCAGCCCCCAAAGCCTGCGCCTCGCGCACCCACTCATCGATCCGCGCCACCTCGGCGGGACGGATCAGCGGCCCCACCTCGCTCTCCTCCCGCGTCGGATCGCCGATCCGCAGGGCGCTCGCCCCTTTGGCCAGGCGTTCGGCCAGTTCACGGGCACGGGAACGGTGGACAAAGACCCTTTGCACCGAGACGCAGACCTGCCCGGCATGGTAGAAGCCGCCTTTGAGTAGTTTCGGCAGGGCCGCATCGAAGTCGGCATCCTCCGCCACGATCACCGGGGCCGCGCCGCCGTGCTCCAGTGCGCAGCGGGTGCCGGGGGCCAGTTGCGAGCGTAGCTTCCAACCCACCCCGGGGCTGCCGATGAAACTGAAAAAACCGACCTGCGGATCGGTGACCAGACGAGTGGCTGCCTCCCTGCTGTCGGTCACCAGCGCCTGGCACCACGCCTCGGGCAGCCCCGCCTCGCGCAACAGGGCCACCAGACGGAAACAGGAGAGCGGGGTATCCTGCGCCGGTTTGACGATCACCGGACAGCCGGCGGCTACTGCCGGTCCCACCTGATGGGCGATGAGGTTGAGCGGATGGTTGAAGGCGCTTACCGCCACCACCACGCCGATGGGTTCATTGACGCTCCAGGCCCGCTTTCCCCGCGAGGCATCGTCGATATCCATGGGGATCCCATCGCTGCCCTCGGTGCGTAGTGTTTCGGCACAGAGGCGTATGCTGTCGATGGCGCGTGTCACCTCGACACGGGAATCGACCAGCGGCTTGCCCCCTTCGCGGGCCGCCTCGATAGCGAGGGTTTCGGCCCGCTCGTGCATCAGCACGGCGGTGCGTTCAAGAATGGCAATACGCTCGGCCGATGGCAGCCAGGCGTCCCGGTCACGAAACAGCGCATGCGCCGTTTGCAGCGTCCGCGCCACACCTTCCATACCGCAGGTTTCTACCGTGGCGATAGGGGTTTGATCCCAGGGGGCTAGCACCTCGATCCTGCCACCAGATTCACTCTCGCCCGCAATCATCAGTGCATAGTGTTCCATGATTACAGCTCCCGGCTCTTTGCCTTGATCTCCTGATTAAGGATGCGGTCATTATCGCTGTAGTCGACCGGCACCTCCACCAGATGCACCCCGGTGCCATTCAGGCACTGCTCCAGCAGCGGCAGCAGGGCGTCGGCGGATTCAACCCGGTGCCCCTGCGCGCCGTAGCTGTTGGCGTACTGCACAAAGTCGGGGTTGCCATAGTCGAGGCCGAAATCGTCGAAGCCCATGTTGGCCTGTTTCCATTTGATCATGCCGTAGGCGTCATCGCGCAACACCAGCACCACCAGATCCAGCCCCAGCCGCACCGCCGTCTCCAGCTCCTGGGAGTTCATCATGAAGCCGCCATCGCCGCAGATCGCCATCACCTTGCGCTCCGGGTGGACGATCTTTGCCGCCATTGCCGAAGGGAGCCCCGCGCCCATGGTCGCCAGGGCGTTGTCGAGCAGCACCGTGTTGGGCCGGTGGGCGCGGTAGTTGCGGGCGAACCAGATCTTGTAGACGCCGTTGTCCAGGGCGATGATGCCCTCGTCCGGCATCGCCCGACGCACATCGCCCACCAGACGTTGCGGGTAGAGAGGAAAACGCCCGTCCTCCGTCCCCTCCTCAAGGTGGGTATCGAGCGCCTGCTTGACCTGCATGAAACGGGCGAAATCCCAGTGCGGCTGGGCCTCGACCGCCTCGGTAAGGCGCGAGATGCTGTCGGCGATCTCGCCGATCACCCCCTGGTGGGGGTGGTAGACCGCATCCACCGCCGCAGTGAGGGTGTTGATGTGGATCACCCGGGCCGAGCCGGCCTCGCAGGCCCCCTCCAGCAAGGTTCCTTCCAGCTCGTTCGGATCTGCATCACCCATGATGAAGGGGGGCTTCTCCACCACGTCGTGGCCGACGTTGATGATGAGGTCCGCCGCCTCAATGGCGCGATGCAGGTAATCCTCGCCGGAGAGGGCGGCGTTGCCGAGAAAGCACGGGTGACGCTCATCCACCACCCCCTTGCCCATCTGGGTGCTGAAAAAGGGAATACCCGTCTTGTCGATGAAGGCGCGCAGCACCCCGCAGTGATCGCGGCGATTGGCCCCGGCACCGATGAGGAGTAGTGGCCGGTTTGCCTGCCGAATCATGCTGGATGCCGCCTCAATGGCGCTCCCGGCGGCAATCGGCTGCTCGAAACGGCTACGCCGGATGACGGCAGCATCGGTGTCCTCGCGGGCGATATCTTCCGGCAGTTCCAGGTGGACCGCGCCGGGTCGCTCATCCTCGGCCAGGCGGAATGCCTCGCGCACCCGGGCGGGGATGTTGTGGGCACTGGCGATTTGGTGGGTGTATTTGGTCAGTGGACGCATCATGCCCACCACATCAAGCACTTGAAACGCCCCTTGTTTGCTGGCGCGGATGGGCTTCTGCCCGGTGATCATTAGCATGGGCATGGCACCAAGCTGGGCGTAGGCGGCAGCGGTCACCAGATTGGTGGCCCCTGGTCCCAGAGTGGCCATACAGACCCCCGTTCTGCCGGTGAGCCGACCGTAGCTGGCGGCCATGAATCCGGCCGCCTGCTCGTGGCGGGTGAGAATGAGTTTTATCGATGAATCCCTGAGGGCATGGAGAAGATCGAGATTCTCCTCGCCGGGGATACCAAAAATATACTCCACTCCCTCGGCCTCCAGGGCCTTGATGAATAATGTGGCTGCCTTCATGTGTGCGTCTCCATATTTGTGCTGGGCTGATCCACACACGGTGCGACCGCACTGCATTGTCGATCAATCTCGGTCAGGCAGCGTTTCGGCATGAAGCTGTCTGGCTCGGCCTCATCAAGATATAACTGCCAGGACTCGGGCACTTCGTCAGACAGCAAACAACCCGCTTTGAGGTAGGGGAATATCTGATCGTAGCGTCGCACCGCTTCCTGACTGACGCGACGATAGATATGGGTGCGGGTCAGCTCGGCGGTATGACGCAGACCGGCCGAGGCGATGATCTCGGCAGTGGCATGCACCGTCTTGTGGTGGTACTGGGTCACGCGTTGGCGTTTGTCGCTCACCACCAGGCCCCGGTAGAGCCGCGGGTCTTGGGTGGCCACGCCGGAGGGACAGTGGTTGCTGTTACAGGTGAGCGACTGCACGCAGCCCAGGGCCAGCATCATGCCTCGTGCACTGTTGCAAATGTCCGCCCCCAGAGCCAGATTCTTCACCAGATGAAAGCCAGTAAGCACCTTGCCCGAGGCGATAATCCGGATATCGCGACGCAGACCGAAGCCCGTCAGGCAGTCGTCAACGAAAGCCAAGGCCTCGCGCAACGGCATGCCGACCGAATTACTGTACTCCAGTGGCGCAGCACCAGTGCCGCCCTCACCGCCATCGACCGTAATGAAGTCAGGCAGCGTGCCGCTCTGCACCATTGCCTTGCAGATGGCGACGAATTCGCTTTTGCGTCCGATCGAGAGCTTGAAACCCACCGGCTTGCCAGCAGAAAGCTCGCGTAAGCGGGCGATGAATGCGAGGAGTTCAGGTGGGCTGGAAAAAGCGCTGTGAGTGGGTGGTGAGTCAACCTGGGTGGCGACGGGTACACCGCGAATCGCCGCGATCTCCGGGGTATTTTTGTCCGCCGGGAGGATCCCGCCATGCCCTGGCTTGGCGCCTTGGGATAGCTTGATTTCGATCATCTTGATATTGGGCAGGGTCGCCTTTTCGGCAAATGCTTCCGATGAGAAGTTGCCGGCATTGTCGCGGCAGCCGAAATAGCTGGTACCGATCTGCCACACCAGATCACCACCTGCTTCCAGATGGTAGGGACTGATCCCCCCCTCGCCGGTGTTGTGATAGAAACCGCCGTCACTGGCACCACCGTTGAGGGCAAGAATCGCGTTGCGACTGAGCGCACCGAAACTCATCGCCGAGATATTGAATATGCTTGCCGCATAAGGCTGCGTGCACTGCGTCCCGCCCACCATGACGCGTAGATCTGGATTAAATGACTTTGCATCGATGGCCGATAGCGAGTGACCAATCCATTCATAGCCGGTGCGATAGGTATCGACCCGCGTACCAAAGGGCACCGTCTCCAACGCCCCCTTGGCACGCTGATAGACGATATTGCGGAACATGCGGTTGATGGGTGTCCCGTCGGTGTCCGATTCGATCAGATACTGACGGATGAATGGACGCAACCACTCCATGAACCAGCGCCCACGACCGAACAGCGGATAGTTGCGACGTAGCGCGTGGCTGGACTGGGACAGATCATACAGCCCCACGCCAATGAGTGGCAGGATGATCACCAGCATCCACAGCACGGGCAGCCAGATCAGTGAAAGCAGCGCCGTCAGCAACGGCGCGCACACGGCGAAGATAATGAACCGGGTATACATGGTCACCACCTCACTATCGGGCGAGTTTTGCAAAGACCAGCCCGAGCACAACACCGAAGATGGCATGCAACATCAGGGTGGCCACCGGCGCCATCATCCCGCTAGGCATCTGCAAGCCGAACAGACCCGCACCCATCATTGGCATCAGCATCAACATCATCGCCAGCCAGCCTGCGACCCCCAACACCAGTCCGCGCAGCGCATGACCACCGAAAGGCAGCTTACTGAAGAGTCGCGCATAGACGATCCCGTAACCGACCACGCCGATCATGAAATGGGCCACCCAGCCCATGGCCGTGCCACTGCTCATCTGCTTGGCCAGCATCTGAATTACATCCACATCGGGCATCAGCCCCATCATGCCCTTCACGACCATCAGTACGGATAACACCACGGTGGCGGCGAGACCGGCAATCATTCCAGCGAGCATTTTGTTCATCTCAGACTCCTGTTTGTGGTTGTTGTGGCCAGACACACCCAGCGCTTAACAGTCAAGAGTCGTCATACGCATCTAATCCTTACACCTTGCCGCACAGTATTTCGGTTTACTTTGCAAACCCCACTCTGTGGTCTACACTAAAATCTCTACTTAACGTTAGATTTGAGGTGCCACATGGATATAACAGACATCACGCTCCACATCGCCACTTCCCTTGACCACGAGGAACAACAGGCGTTGGAGGCGGCAATGCGGGAGATTGATGGCGTCATTGCTCCGCGCTTTAACAAACCGCAGCTGCTGGTCGTCTCCTACAATCCGCAGCAAGTCGACGCCGCCAGGCTCCTGCGCGTGGTCACGCAACGGGGACATGAGGCGCAGCTGATCGGTATGTGAGCGGCCGTGGCGCGTTATAAAATCGGTGATGCCGCCAAGCGGCTCGGTATTTCGGTGCGTACCCTCCGCTTCTATGAGGAGGAGGGGCTGATCACGCCGATCCGCACTTCTGGCGGCACCCGTCTCTACACCGAGGCCCATCTGGAGCAGCTTCAAGCCGTCCTCACCCTAGCCAGTCACCACTTTCCGCTTGAGTCGGTTCGGGCATTGATCGCGGCGCGCGAAACGGGTGGCAATGGCGCAGAGGGCAGCGCGGCAGTGTGCGCCGTGTTTGACGACATCGCCATTGAATTGCAGCAACGTATTGAGACGACGCAGCGGTTCATCGGTGAGCTGATGAGTGCCAGAAAGGTGGTTCGTCAGTGCCGCCGTTGCACCAATCCGCCCACCAACGAGGGCTGCCCTGGCTGTCCAGTAAAACGGCATCTGCATGAGACGGGGCTGCTACGTTTGGTCTGGGATCAATCGACGACAGAGTGAAACAGGGCGGAGGGCACGGCATGCCTTCACTGTACGCGGCCTCAAAAAGTAAGCACCATAAACCCGTCGCATATCGCCTCGACGATAGGTTCACCCACGTCCCTCTCAGTCATCCTGGCCAAACAAACGCACATACACCCGTCGCAGTAGCGGCAGGCGACGACTCGCCAATAGGCGCTGAGCATTGCCCAGAAGCCTCTCGATCAACGCCTCATCCGCCACCGGGGCCAAATCATCCGGCCCGCCCTTGAACCCGGTGGACTCGATCCCAAGACCCTGCCCACCGCGTACAAGTTTCGCCTCACTGCCGCAGACCCGACAGTAAACGTGGTCCCCCGGTTTTTGCTCGCGACTGACAACGATGGTTGGGCCGCAGTTGGGACAGTTCTGCAAGGGAATACCCGGTTCGCTATGGCCAACGACATGCGCCAGCTCGCCGCGCTCCCCCAGGGAGATAAACCGCTCACCCAGCTTGCGGTCGAATTGTGTGCCGAGATTTTCGCGGATTATTGCAAGCGCCTTGTCGATGGGCATCCCCCTGCGGTAGGGACGGGAGCTGGTCATGGCGTCAAAGGCGTCACATATGCTGACGATACGGGCATCGATGCTGATCCCTTCTGCCGACAGACTGCGTGGATAACCCCGTCCGTCGGGCCGCTCGTGGTGGGCATGGACTGCCTCGATAACCAGCCCGGCAAGAGGATGACTTTGCAACAGCCGCTGCCCTATACCGGGGTGCGTCTTGATCACTGCGTATTCCTCATCGGTAAGTTTTTCCGGTTTGTTGAGGATCGCATCGGGTACGCCTATCTTGCCCAAGTCGTGTAAAAAACCGCCAAGGGCCACTCGCGCCTGCTCCTCGGTGGACAATCCCGCTTCCTCCGCCAGGAGATGGGAAAATTGTGAAACCCGCCAAAGATGACCGCCGGTGTAGGGGTCGCGCGCCTCCACCGCCGTGGCCATGGTGAAAAGAGTGCGCAGCATATCGTGAGTGGCGCCCATGGAATTTTTCCGTTCAATTGATGCGACCGAAACGACGCGCCACCCAGTAATCGGCACTGAGGTAACGCCCGGCACCGATAAAGAACAACGCCAGCAACATGACAAAGTAGGTCACCGCGAACTCAATACCGTTGTTGAGTACCACGAAGCTGCCGTTCTGGGTCAGCCAGTCGTAATTGCCATGTTCGCGCAGGATCTCTTTTGCCCGATCCAGTCGTTCAACGGCACCGATGGTGCGTTCGTTGGCGAACAGACTGCCCGAACCTTCGGCAATGGCAAGCCAACCGTTTTGCAAGTGAACGGTGACGGCGGCAACCACCATCGTGACCATCAGCGGAATCGATATCCAGCGTACCGCCAGCCCGGTAACCAGCAGGATAGCCCCGCCAGCTTCGGTCAGTGCGGCCAGGTAGGCCATTAAGGTGGGGAAAGGCAGGCCGAGCCCCCAGTCGGGATTGCCAAACCATTCGATGGTTGATTCCATATGGGACAATTTATTGGTACCCGCCATCCAAAAAATGGGGGCGAGATAGAGTCGCAGTAACAGCGGTGCAAGAAAATCGAGACGGCGGGTTTGATTCAGCATATCTTGTAATTTTATAAACAGGCTAAACATGGTTTCGGTCTCCATTATCAGTGCTAGTACAGCCGCCCAGCAAGACGCCCTTATCCCGCAACTCATCGAGAAAAGCGGCAGCGAATGTGAACAGTTGCTCCGGTCGGGGATGCCCCATCAAACTGGCGAGTTGATCAATGTGCTCGGCCCCAGTCATGTCGTGGTTTTCCTGTATGTTTTGCAACAGGGCGGCACTCACCGGGCTGAGTTCAAGAAATGCTGCCTCATCCTGTGCATTGCGGTAGGCGGCGAGATGGACAGGCTCGCTTAAGGCTGCATCGGGAAGATAGCCAGGGGCGATGCGGTGCACCGGATAGTCGAAACGATGCAGTCGCAGTGATGGCACAAGGACCGGCTGGGAATCAAGCAGATCGGCATCGATGCGCAGTGGTCGCATCGGGATGGCCGGGTCTAACAGCACCTCCAGTTCAGTCCACTCCCACAGTGCCAGTTGCGGTAGAAACGCGGGTTCCTGTTCCTGCGTATCACGTGGCAATGTCAGCCAGTCGAGAAATTCGCGTGGCATGCGAGGAAACTCAGGTGTATGACAGCGGTGTTCGCGGAAAAAGCCGCTCACCAGCTCTTCCCACAGGGACGGTTCTACGACGTCGTGCAGCACCGGATAGGCACTTTCCAGGCTATTGCGGAAATTATTGAAGAACAGTTCGTGGTAGACAGCCAGGCGCTGTGCGGAGACACCGGCTGGCGGCAGGTGATTGCCTGGATCACGAATGGCATTGGCAAAGGCGTACTGCGCTGCCTGCAGCGATGTAACTTTTGTGCTCATTGTGCCCCCCTGCGGTCTGATGCGTCCGGATGATTGCCAGTTCACTCAACAATTCATTCAATGGCGGCAGATTGAAATCCCGCTCCAACAGGGTTGGCCGGTTGCCGTGTCGAGTGTAGGTGTACGCCAACAGTGCCCATACCGGGTCGATGACCCGATCACCGTGGGTGTCGATGATAAGATCCGGCTCCTCGCGCAGATGACCGGCCACATGCAGGTAGGCAATCCGATCGCTGGGCAGGGCGGCAATGAACTGTTCCGGGTCGTAGCCGTGGTTGACGCTGTTGACGTAGACATTGTTCACATCCAGTAGCAGCTCGCAATCGGCCTCGGACAAAATGGCATTCAGGAACTCCAGCTCAGCCATCTGTCCCTGTGGCTCGGCGTAGTAGGAGACATTCTCCACCGCGATACGCCGCCCCAGCATGTCCTGAACCTGGCGGATGCGCTCGCTTGTATGCGATATCGCCTCATCGGTAAATGGTAGCGGGATGAGATCGTAGAGATGACCGTTGTCGCCACAGTAGCTGAGATGTTCACTGAAGCAGACAATCCCGTGCTCATCAAAAAAGTGTCCCAGTCGCTTGATGAATTCAGCATCAAGTGGGACGGGGCCACCCAGATTGAGTGAGAGGCCGTGGCACACGGTGGGGTAGCGATCGGTGAAGTAACGCAGATCTTTGGCGAACCTCCCCCCCAAGTCCATCCAGTTCTCCGGGGTCACCTCGATAAAATCAGGCGTGTCCTTTGTCAGCCCACGCCATTCCGCCACAAGGCCACGGCGCAGGCCAAGTCCCGCACCGCTCAATTCCCTTGAATGCGTATCCATGGACATGCGTATCAGTTTCCGCTTGCCTGACGGGCAAACCTGTCCAGTGCCCCGGCAACGTTTTCCAACACCTTATCGCAGCCGGCAATGGTGTGACGGGTGTTGAGATAATTTACTGAGTTGTACGCAACCTGGGTGCTACCGTTTTCTTCCCAGATAAGCATTTTCATCGGCAGGTCGATGGCGATACTGTGCTGGCATTGCATCAGAAGGGTTCCCACCCGAGGATTCCCGAAGATCACCAGCCGTGTCGGTGCAAGCGTCAGCCCCACCTTTTCAGCCCCATGAGCATGGTCAATGGTGGCGGCAACCTGCATCCCACCCTTTTCCAGCGCATCAAGCAGTCGTTGCTGCGTCTCTTCTACACCAAAGCGACTGTTTAGTGTGGTTAAACCCTCGGCAGCTGAAGCTGGGATTGCTATGGCCAGTAATAAAAATGACAACATCAGACGTAACATATAATTCTCCTTTTTTGAGTTTAAAACATACTGGAGTCCGTAGCGGACTCCTACAGATGGAATGGTTAGCGGCTACCACCACATTTGGCTTCGCCACACTTGGCTTCTTTGACGGTCTTCTCAGCCGGCTTTTCTGCAGCTGCACCGCACTTGGCTTCGCCACATTTGGCTTCGGATGCTTTGCTTTTTTCGGTATTGCCACCGCACTTGGCTTCGGATGCTTTGCTTTTTTCGGTATTGCCACCGCACTTGGCTTCGCCGCATTTTGCTTCGGCGGCCTGAGCCAGACGATATCCACCATTCAGCTCGCTGGCACCAAAGGGGTTGACATCAACCGATGCATGGGCGGTACCGGCAAGACTCATGGCCAGGACGGCACCAGAGGCGGCAGTACGAAATGCTAGGTTATATTTTTTCATGGGTGTTCTCCTGATGTTGGTAGTGTTGTGCCATGACAAACCGGCAACGATTGCTGGTTATAGTGTTTAGTCGCCACAGGGCGATATGCCTTACAATAAAAAATAAAATTTTATCGTTGATAACCAAATTCTCCCTGCCAGTGGCCATTGCGGAAATCAATTCGCAGCCAGTGGGGCACAAATGCCGCAGGGTTGGCGATGGGGAAATCGGTCACGGGTGGTTCCTCACCTGTCACTTCATCAACCCCGCAACTCTGCGTCATAACCGGCCGGAATTGCACGGCCAGATGTTTGTCCACCACAACCGACTGCACTATCCTATCACGGGACACTTCATGAAAGCGCACCTGTTTACGTACCAGGCAACTGAAATAAAGCTCCATTTCCGCGATCAGGGGAAAGTCCCGCTTAGCCAGCGCACTCTGTGCCTGAGCGGTGATCTCGATACGTAGCGGTTTACCGTTGATCGTGACGTGTTTATGCATGGGGTCTGTCCTTACTGAACAAGGCCTGCCACCAGCGTCGACGGCCACCGGGATTATGGACAGTAGCTTGCAGGTCTGCCGGGACAGCCCGGCTGATGGTCCAGCCTGGCAATACCTTCTGAACACTGCTACCACAGGCTGAACCGAGATTATTGGGGTCGTAGATCTTAACGAAGGTGGGTTTCGCCATATCATCCACATAGGCGATACCGAAGTATTCTTCCTGATGGTCGTGGCGCAGCATTGTGTCCAGTTCATTGAGAAAATGCCTGAACGCATCCGGCTGTAACGGATTTTCTGGAACCGCTTCACCGACGTAGTAGATGAACCAGCCGCCGTCATTATCCTGATTGAGCTTGTCCAGCAGTGCCTCCCACTGAGGCCAGCGCATCATGCCTGATAGCGGCCCTTCGAACAGCTGAAAATAACTGCTCATGCGACGCCCGCCTGCACACCTGTACCGGCAAAGTAGTCGATACGTTTGAAGGGAATGTGATCACCAATATCACTGCCGTAGTAGCTGTCGGTTATCCGACCATTGCTGTCGATTAAAAAATCGGCAGGGATACGCAGAACGCTTGAATCGGGTTTGCCCAGGTGAAACGCCGGGTCGAACAGTGCGCGTAGCAGTGTGGGCATGCGAAACATGCCAAAAAGGAGCCCCTTGACTGATTTTTTCAGACCATAGCGTGCGTAGAGTTCCCCTTCGGGATCGGCGATCACAGGAAATGGCAGGGGACGTTTATTGAGATATTCATGAATGTAGTCGCGGCTCGACTCGAACACAGCGATAATCTCCACACCCTGCTGAGCATAGCGCTCCGCCTCCTGGGTAAGGCGTACGAATCGCACCGTACAGAAGGGACAGGTTGCGAAGCGAAAAAAGCTCAGCAATACCTTTCTACCGCCATAGTCGAATAATTTTACCGGATTGCCGTGAATGTCGCTGACGGAGAAGTCCGGGGCGCGATCACCAGGTTTGAGTGTTTCCATGGCATTCTCCTTGCGTTGTTGGGACTGATCTCTAGTCGCAGTTCGCCCCTGTTCCTTACAAACTTTTTATTCACTACCTGTCACCGGGCTCCATGCGCTGGCACTGAAAGGCTCATCCAGCGGTGTGTCAGCAAGGTGATTAGTGAAGTTGCTCAGAACTTTCTGCGCGACCCCCACCAGCACGTCAAACAGTTGTCCGGGGGTATATCCGGCGGCCAGAAACCTCGCCACATCGTCCTCGGTCAACCAACCCCGCTTCGCCATCATGGCGCTAACCAGCTGTCGTAGCGCTTCCAGCCTCACGTCCTGAATAGGGGAGTCACTGCGGATGGCCTCTACCACCTGAGCCGGCACATCCTGCATGGATGCGACAATAGTGTGGGCCGCTACGCAGTAAGTGCACTCATGGTAACGGCTTACCGTCAGCAATACCACTTGCCTTTCGGCGGGGGATAGGTCGGTCTTGCGCTCAAAGATACCGGAGAGTGTCAGATACGCCTCGGCCAGCGCCGGGGAGGCAGCCATCACACCAATGATGTTGGGCACAAAGCCGAATGCTGCTGCGGCGGCTTGCAGCGATGGTTTGGCCGCGTTCGGAGCGCTATCAAGGGTATGTACCGGAAAGAGGGGTGTGGTCGACATCACAAGACTCCTTTTGCTTGTTATGGAACGATTGTTCAATAACTCTAGCCGATCTTGAGCGGTCGTTCAATAACAACTACACTTAATGGCATTGAAACTGGGATCCATGTCATGCCGAGACCTATCGAATTTGATCGTACACAGGCCCTGAACGACGCCATGCTGCTGTTCTGGCGTCAGGGTTATCACAACACATCGGTGCGCGATCTGACCGATGCCACTCGATTGAAACCGGGTAGCTTATATGGTGCCTTCAGCAGTAAGCGCACCCTATTTCTGAAGTCGCTCGACTTCTACTCAGAGGCCCTGCGAGCGGCCGTGGACGGCATGCTGCATAATGACCGGTCACCACTTGAGCGTATCGAATACTTTTTCAATCGACTCATGGAAGAAACAGAGCGTGATCCGCAGCAAAAGGGATGTTTGCTGGTAAATACACTGCTGGAGACACCCTTCGAGGACAGGGAAATCACCAAAAAGGCATCTGAGGGACTCATTTACGTGGAAAAAACCTTTGCCGAGCTACTCGAAGAGGCCAGGCGAAACGGGGAATTACCATCACTGGGGAATACAGAGGCCCAGGCAAGGGTGTTGATGAGTGCGATTTTCGGGCTGCGTGTCTATGCCAGAATGCACCCGGCACCCGGTACACTTGCCAGCATCACCACAACGATTCTTGACAATCTGAGAAAAGCCAACTGATCGGGTCTTTACTGCCCACTTAGACGATGCCATTGAGGGCAGGGGGTTTCCCAGCCCCACTGCCCTCGTCTGCTAGCGCATCATCCCACGCCCCATGCCGTCCATCGTCCCGTAACCCCTGGGGCCTGAACCCATGCGCTCTTTGAGTACATACTTGAACGATTTTATCGTATACATGATTCACTCCTTGTTGCCGGTTTGTTGATCGTGTTGCCTGGCCAGGGCCTGGCAGGCCAACACGTCTGCTTACTTGTTGATCGAGAGATACTTGAACAGGGCTACCAGCCCGATCACCAGTGCGGCGAAGACCAACAGCCACAACAGGCCATGGCCCAGACCATAGCCCCACATCCATCCTGCTTCCTGCTTATGCATCATGTGGTGTACATCGCTGTGGCTGATGAGGGATTTCATATGCTGGCGCATGGCGGTGGTGCTGAAGGGCTGATTGAGCCATCCAGTTGCCCGTCCACCACGCGACTGACTGGCAATGGAGCAAGTGTAGACCAATTTCATAGTTATGCACCCGGGAATATACCGGGCGATTTTTCTATGGGAGAATGCGCGCCATGTCCCTCATCCCTGCCACCATGAGCCCTGCCGATGCCTGCCTCCTCCCAGCCCAGTTCGACGGATACGACTGACACGACTGGTCGCCCTGCCCCGCCCTCGCTGCGCGAGGCCTTTGGCTATTGGCTCAAGCTGGGCTTTATCAGCTTTGGTGGCCCCGCCGGACAGATCGCGATGATGCATCAGGAACTGGTGGAAAAACGCCGCTGGATCTCGGAGCGGCGCTTTTTGCATGCACTCAATTACTGCATGCTGCTGCCGGGGCCGGAGGCACAACAGTTGGCGATCTACATTGGCTGGATGCTGCACCGCAGCTGGGGCGGGATCATTGCCGGGACGCTGTTCCTGCTGCCCTCGCTGTTTATCCTGGCGGGGCTGAGTTATGTCTATCTGGCCTTTGGTGATGTACCACTGGTACAGGGGATCTTTGATGGGATCAAACCGGCGGTGGTGGCAATCGTGCTGTTTGCCGCCTGGCGCATCGGCGCACGGGCGCTGAAAAATCCCGCGCTATGGCTGATTGCCACGGCCGCGTTCATCGCCATCTTTGCATTCAACCTGCCCTTTCCCTGGATCGTGCTGGCCGCCGCCCTGCTGGGCTACCTGGGCGGTCGCTGGATGCCGGACAAATTTGCCCTCGGTGGCGGACATGGTGCCAGCCAGCAATCCTACGGCCCGGCGGTGATCGATGACAACACGCCGACACCGGCGCAGCTGCATTTTCGCCCCTGGCGTCTGCTGGGTCTGTTGCTGGTGTTTGTGGCGATCTGGCTGGGAGCGATGGCCTTGTTGATCCAGCCGGAGCTGCGCGAGATGGGCAGCTTCTTTACCCGTGCCGCACTGGTGACCTTTGGCGGGGCCTATGCGGTGCTGCCCTATGTCTACCAGGGCGGGGTGGAGACCTATGGCTGGCTGAGCGGCCCGCAGATGATGGATGGCCTGGCCCTGGGCGAAAGCACCCCGGGGCCACTGATCATGGTAGTGGCCTTTGTCGGTTTTGTCGGTGCCTGGAGCAAGGAGATCTTTGGTCCGGAGATGCTGTTGCTGGCCGGTTTTGCCGGCGCACTGGTGGCCACCTTCTTCACCTTCCTGCCCGGCTATCTGTTCATCCTGGCCGGCGGGCCGCTGGTCGAGGCGACCCATGGCGACCTGCGCTTTACCGCCCCGCTGAGCGGCATCACCGCCGCGGTGGTCGGGGTGATCGTCAATCTGGCGCTGTTCTTCGGCTGGCATCTGTTGTGGCCGGAAGGGACCAGTGCCGCGCCCTTCGACGGCCCTTTTGAATGGTTTGACGGACTGATCGCACTGGGGGCTTTTATCGCCCTGTGGCGTTTCAAGATCGATATCCTGAAGGTCTTGCTGGTCTGTGCGGGGATTGGGGTAGCGCTGACGCTGCTATAAGCGATTATCCCGAAAAATGCCTGTGCTCTGGGAAAGTCTTAGCCGGATGAAAGAGACTGGCAACAGTGCCATCCATTGCCGTTACAAAGAACCGGCATTTGTTGCCACCCGATTAAAAATCGTCGCCTCACCTTCCTCGCAGCAGATATTTAATCAGCGCTGCCACACCCAGCACCAACAGTGCCAGGATCAGCAGACCGATCAGTGAGTGTCCGAGGCCATAGCCCCACATCCAGCCGCTACCTTGTTCGTGCATCATGATGTTTTCCTCTTGTGATGGCCGGGTATCGGCCAGTACTAATGGATCCCCGCTGCACGCTGCTGCTGGCGCACCCAGGCAATGATATGTGCTGCATCCTCACCGTTCACACCGGGCACCGGCGGCATGTTGCCGAAGTTCCAGTGGTGCTGGTGTGTGCCACGGGAAACGGCAAAGTAAAAGGCCAAATCCGAATGATGGGACGGTTCGTAAATCCGGTGGATCAGTGGCGGGCCCTTATCGCTTCCCCGTGCGTCTGTACCATGGCACTGGGCGCAATTGGCCACGAACAGTTGTTGACCACGCTGCAGATCGGTGACAAAACCCTGCGGCGGGATGCGAAAATCGCTGCTTCGTACCGGGGTTTGCGGCATGGATTCGGCGCTAGTCGTTTCTGTCGCTCGCTCCTGGGCCGTGGCCTCGGGGCTTTCTCCACAGGCAGCGAGCAAGCCCAGGCTGATTAGGGACAGTATCGCCATACCCAGTATTTTTTTGCTTAATGGTGTCATTTATTTCTCCTTGTATCTGCGATGAAAAAACGGATGCGGCCATGATGACCGCATCCGTCTCAGCCTATGCGATCAGTGGCCATGATGGGCATGACCGCCCGAATCCTGCTGAGCGGCACCCAGGCTGCGCAGGTAATTCACCGCATCCCAGACCTGCTGATCCTTGAGAACCCCTGCAAAGGCTGGCATGGCGCCCCTACCAGTACGGATCTTCCATGCATAGTCGCCGTCAGTATGGTGGGCAAGATGTGCCACCAAATTGGCCGGTCGTGTAGGCAGGGATGCCGCCAGTGGCCCATCGCCCAATCCCTGTGCCCCATGGCAGGTCATGCAATTGGCGCGATAGACCGTCTCTCCCCGTCGAACCGAGGCCTTATCGGCCTTGACCGGATTGGCCGTAGCCACCGCTTCAGGGGGCGCCATCCAGGCATGTTCAGGTGCCGGTGCAGACGCCGCAGCACCATGGGCACCATGATCCATTTGCCCAGCCATCGCGGCATGGGCACTATGATCCATTTGCCCAGCCATGGCTGCATGGGCACCATGATCCATTTGCCCAGCCATCGCGGCGTGGGCACCATGATCCATCTGCCCAGCCATCGCGGCGTGGGCACCATGATCCATTTGCCCAGCCATCTCGGCGTGGGCACCATGATCCATCTGCCCAGCCATCGCGGCGTGGGCACCATGATC
>JACUTZ010000024.1 GCA_014859545.1 Gammaproteobacteria bacterium | reverse complement strand
CTAACCCCTAACCCCTAACCCCTAACCCCTAACCCCTAACCCCTAACCCCTAACGACTATTTCTATGCTTATTGATTCCCACTGTCACCTGGATCGTCTCGATCTCAGCCCCTTTGACCATGATCTCGGACTGGCCCTGCAGGCTGCCCGGGACAATGACGTCGATGCGTTTCTTTGCGTAGCCATCGATCGCAGCAACATCCCCGATGTGCTGCGTATTGCCGAGGAACATGCCGATGTATTTGCCTCGGTAGGCGTGCATCCGAATGCCGAGGAAGATCCCGCCAACCCGGTCACGGCCGAAGAACTGCTCAGCCTGGCTCAACACCCCAAGGTGATCGCCATCGGCGAAACCGGTCTGGATTATTTTCGTAGTGAAGGGGATCTGGACTGGCAGCATCAGCGCTTTCGCCAACATATTCGCGCAGCAAAAAACAGCAATAAACCCTTGATCATCCATTGTCGCGAGGCCGCAGCAGATACCATGCGGATCCTCAGGGAGGAGGGGGCCGATAGCGTCGGCGGGGTCATGCATTGCTTTGTGGAAGACTGGGCCACCGCCGAAGAAGCCATGTCGCTGGGCTTCATGATCTCTTTTTCCGGGATCGTCACCTTCAAGAATGCCCAGGCGCTGCAGGAGGTGGCCAAGCAGTTGCCAGGGGAATATCTACTGGTGGAAACCGATTCCCCCTATCTGGCTCCGGTTCCGTATCGCGGCAAGAGCAATCAGCCCATGTATGTACGCAATGTGGCCGAATTTGTCGCCGAGCTGCGGGGGGAAAGCTACCAGGCCGTGGCCGAACAAAGCAGTGCTAATTTCCGGCGTCTATTTCGGGTATAGGGACGAGGTACAAAGCAGGATAACGGAGGGGCTTCGCCGGATGGCTTAGGCAAGCGTTGCGCGAGTCAGGGTGGCCAGTTGCTCCTTGGCCAGTCCACGTAGCCCATCCTTGAGATAACAGGCGTCAAATCCCCGTTCATTGAGCAGATAGGCGGCGGAGGAACTGCGTCGCCCGGTATCGCAATACACCACGTATTTCTGGTCTTTTTTCAAAGTCCCTGCCTTGATCCGCAGCAAATACAGCGGAATATTCAGGCTGCCAGGGACATGGAGATTACGAAACTCACTCTCCAAACGGACATCCAACCACAGCGCCTCGCCAGCTTCAGCCATCGCAGTGGCCTCGGCATAATCCACCCTATGCAGGATCGGTGCCTTGAGCAGGGCATTGAAATCCTCCTTGGCCATGCGCATCAGCACCCCATCGGTGAGCATACTGACATTGGCATTGCGCTGGTTATCCGAGATCAGCGCCTCCTCGCCAAAGCCGTGCCCGGCATCCAGCTCGGCCAGTTTAATGGTTTTGCCCGCACGGGTCTGGTGGGTGACCCGAACCCGGCCTTGCTTGATGAAGTAGTAGTAATCCCCCTCATCACCCTGCTTGATCACCACTTCACCCGCCTTGACCGGAATCGCCTCCATCTTCATAAACACCTGCTGGATATTGCTCGGCGGGATGCGATGGAAGATCTCGGTACGCAGCATCATGGTCATCCAATCCCCGTTGATGTCTTCCTGTGCTTCCTCAACATCGATCTCGGAGACCTTGTAACCGGCATTCTGATCCCAGGTCAGCAGGATATCGAGCAGGTCGTTATCGATGCGAAAGAAATGAATGTCGCTATCGGCGATGGCCGTGACTTCACGGGGCTGATGATGGTCGATGGGAAAACGCGCCGACGAGGTACCACCGGCGATCTTGCGGACCTGATTGTTTTCGCCAAGCAGACGCAGTTCGCCACTCAGCAGGTAGACGGAGCTATTGTCCCGATCACCCTTGCGAAACAGGGTCTGGCCCTTGGCCAACTTTTCAATCGGCGTCTTGTTGGCCAGATCGCGCAGGTTCTCCAGCGTCAGCTCATTTAGCGGGATAAAATCCTGTAGGGCATGCTTGTTCACAGCGGCGTGATGATCATCGTTTTGTGAGGCATCCAAGTGTAATGAAGCAAACTCGATAATGAAATAGCACAATACCTAAAAGCATGTCGGATTCGCATTCGCATCACAATTCCTGTGCCATACCCACCCATATCAATATGCGCATAATACTTATTATGTAAAGTTACGCGGATACGCAAAACCCACACATCAGGTGAGCTTATCGTTGTCGAGAGATTCAGCAAGATTATCCGTATCCAGGCGCAGACGACGGATCTCCCCCATCTGCCCATCCGGCACGTTGACCCGGATGTAATTGCTGCTCAGGCCCTGCTGGCCACTGCTTTCCAGTAGCACCGAGACCTCCTTGCCCAATTGTTGCTGGAGGAAACGCTGATGCAGTTGCCGGGATAACTGGCGCACATCGGCGGCGCGGGCCTTTTTGCGCTGTACTTCCACTTGTTCCGGGTAATCTGCCGCCGCGGTGCCCTCACGGCTGGAATACGGAAACACATGCAGGCGCGCAAAGCCGCAATCGTCAAGGAAGCGCAGCCCCTGCCGGTGCTGGGCCTCGGTCTCACCAGGAAAACCACAGATGATATCGGCCACCAGCGCGGTATTCGGACGGCGCTGGCGAGCCTGCTCGGCCATCCAGGCTACCTCATCGGTACCGTGTTCGCGCACCATGCGCGCGAGTACCTCGGGACTGCCGCTCTGCAGGGAGATATGCAGGTGATCGCAAATACGTGGATCGGCGTAGACATCCCAAAATCCCGGCTGGATGAACTGCGGACCAATGGATGAGATCCGAATCCTGGGGATCGTGGTCTGCTCGAGGATCTGTGCCAGCAGCTCATGCAGCCTTGCCTGTTCAGGCTGGCGGCTGTTTTCACAACCCCAGGCGGCCAGGTTGATCCCGGTCAGGATCACCTCCTGAATACCATGCTCCTCGGCCAGGCGGATTTGCTGGATGATCGTCGGCGCGGGCAGGTTACGGTGCGCGCCACGGGCGATACGGGTGATGCAAAAACTGCAGATATTGTCACAACCGGTTTGAATCGCCACTGGCAGGCGGGTGCGCGACTGCAGTGGCAGGCGCTCCTCGTCTGTCTCGATGCCAAACTGGGCAAACAGCGCTGCCTGGTCGGCAAATACCAGGCGACCCTGTTCCCGCTGCCAGTGATTGCCTTCGACCCGGGGGCTGCAACCCATCACCACCACTTGCGGGACCAGTTGTTGTACTTGCTTGACGGTCTGGCGGGATTTTCGCTCGGCCTCGGCAGTGACGGTACAGGTATTGACGAAGACATGATCCGCCGCCGCCTCATCGGCCACCTGATGGTGTCCCGCACTTTGCAGTGCGGCACCGAGGCGGGCCGAATCCAGCCAATTCATCTTGCAACCCAGGGTGCGGATAAAAAACTTCATCGCAAAACCAGGCAGGATTGCTTGGGCACACACTCGAACAGACTGTGGGAAAGCCCCAGGCCGTCGGTGATCTTGATGCACTTCAGCCCGGCCTCGTCGATGCAGGCGAGCAGTTCGCGCGAGTCATACATCTTGGAATTGCCACTGGCCATGGCGGTGAAATACAGCGAGGTATTGACCAGTGCATAGCTGGAGGCCTCGTGCTGCTGGCGATCCCAGCAGGTCTCCAGGATATAGCAACGGGAATTTTCCGCCATCGCCTGGGCCACCCGTGCCAGGATGCTGACGATCTCCTTGTGGCCAAAGCAGGACAGGAATTGGCTCAGCCAGTAGATGTCGATCCCCTTGGGGAATTGATTGGCCGGGTCGAGCAGGTCGATGGCCAGTGGCGTCACCCTGTCGCTGAAACCAGCGGCGGCCACATTGGCGATCGCATTCTGCAGCTGATCGGGCAGGTCCACCAGGGTGATCTGCAGCTCCCGCTCAAAACCAGCCGCCATCACGGTAAAGCGCGCAACATTGGTACCGATGTCGATCAGGCTGCGGGGCTTTGGCTCCCTGTCCATGATCAGACGCAAGGCCTGCGGGTAGGCCGAGTCGGAATAAAAGTGATCAAAGGCATACCAGCTTTTCTGCACCGCCTCGGGCAGGTGCGGCAAGGCCTGATACAGGGTCTCCCACTGTTCGCCAAAGACCCGCAGGCCGGCCGGTTTTTCGGTGCGAATCGCCTCATCCAGGTAATACATGCCCTGGTAACAGACCGCGTGGTTGTAATCCATGTTGATGCGGGTCATCTTGTCATGCAGCAGATAATGGCCGACCTTGCTGAGGGCATAGCTGCCCTCCTCCGCACCGTTCTCGACAATGCCACTGCTCAGGCCGCTTTCCAGCAGGGTTTCCACCCCATACAAACTCAGTTTTAGCTGGTCGGCAATCGGTTGAGCATGGATGCCTGCCTTACCGGCCTTTTCCAGTTCCGCCAGGATCCCCAGCTCGCGCAGGCTGCGTGCCGCCTGAAAGATCAGTGGGGCAAAGGCAATCTTCTGCGCCTCATAGATGGCCTCGTAGGCAGTCAGTGGCTTCTGTTTAAACAACTTCATCAGTGTGTTTTCTTGGTCGCATGATGATTGTGATGACGATTCGCTTGCCAGTATATCATTCTGAGCGCATGGCATTCATGGCGAGATGTTCCTTGTGTGCTCTGCTCACCAGCCTGGCGCAAATAACCAGACAAATAGCGAGACCACCCCTGCGGCGATCAGATTCAGCCAGAAGCCGGTACGGGCCATCTGCATGATGCTCAGGTGGCCACCGGCAAACACAATCGCATTGGGCGGTGTGCCCACCGGCAGCATGAAGGCGTAGGAGGCGGCGATCGCCGCCGGGATCATCAGCAGCGAGGCCGGCAGGCCCATCGCCAGCGCCAGGGCGCCGACGATCGGCAACACTATCGTCGCGGTAGCGGTATTGGAGGTTACCCCGGTCAGAAAGATCACCACCAGGCTGACCGCCAGGATCAACACCAGCGGCGGGATGCCATGCAGGGCACCCAGCTGGCTCACCGTCCATTCGGTCATGCCGCTGGACTCAAAACCATAGGCCAGCGCGAAGCCGCCACCGAACAACAGCAGGATATCCCAGGGCAGGGCCACGGCACTGCGCCAATCGAGCAGAAAACGTCGCTGCTGCCAGGAGGACGGGATCAAAAACAGCGCCAAGGCCCCGGCAATGGCGATACTGGCATCCCCTACTCCGGCCAGCCAGGGAATGCTAATCAGGCCAGGCAGGATCCAGCCCGTGGCGACACACAGAAACACCATCAGGATATGTTTCTCCTCGCGGCGCATCGGTCCCAGCTCGGCCAGTTGCGCTGCAATCAGCCGGGCATTTTCATCGCCGCTGGACTGGCCAGTGGATTGCGGTCGCAGTCCGGAAAAATAGTGCAGGTAAAGCCAGGCCAGTGCCAGCATGATCACGCTGAGTGGCAGGGCAAAACCCATCCACTGGGCAAAGCCGATGCTGGTGCCGGTCATGCGCTCCAGAAAACCCGCCAGGATGGCATTCGGTGGCGAACCGATTAGAGTAGCCACCCCACCGATGGAGGCCGACCAGGCGATCGCCAGCATCAGGCTGGTGGCAAAATCCCGATCGGCCACCCCGTCCTGTTGCTGTTGATTGGCGATCACCGCCAGGGCGATCGGCAGCATCATCAGGGCGGTGGCGGTGTTACTGATCCACATCGACAGGCCGGCGGTGGCCAGCATGAAGCCAAGGATGATCCGTTCACGCCGGGTACCGACCAGGCGCAGGGTATGCAGGGCGATGCGCCGGTGCATATTCCACTTTTGCATCGTCATCGCCAGCATGAAACCACCCAGAAACAGGAAGATCAGCGGATTGGCATAGGCCGAGGTGGTCTCGCCGGTACTCATCACCCCCAGCAGCGGAAACAACACCACCGGCAACAGCGCCGTGGCGGCCATCGGCATAGTTTCACCGATCCACCATGTCGCCATCAGCAGTGTCACCGCCGCCACGGCACGGGCCTCGCTGCTCATGCCCTCGGGCAGGGGCATCAGAAACAGGATGGCAAACAGCAAAGGGCCGAGTAGCAGCCCGACCAGTTGGCGGCTGGGCATGGCTCAGTCGACCGCCTCGACCAGGCCCAAGTCGTGATAAGACTGGGCCAGCTTGCGGATCGCAATCACATAGGCGGCAGTACGATAATCCTGGATCTCGGGATTACGCTTGAGGGTATCGCGGATATCGGCAAAGGCCGCACGCATGGTATCGTCCAGACCGGAACGCACCAGGTCCAGCTCGCTGGCACCACGCACGATCTCAGCACGCAGGCGTGACGGCATCTCGGTGTCGGTCATCTGCTCCAGGGCCGAGGCGTAATTCTGTCCGCGCAGCTCATCAAAGCGCCGCTGCAAGCGGCCAAAGCGCATGTGGGAGAGATTGCGGGTCCACTCGAAATAGGAAACGGTCACCCCACCGGCATTGACCCACACGTCTGGCAACATCACCACCCCGCGCCGACGCAGGATCTCATCCGCCTCATAGGTCACCGGGCCATTAGCCCCCTCGGCAATCAGCCTGGCCTGGATATGCATGGCGTTTTCCGCATGGATCTGCGACTCCAGTGCAGCGGGGATCAGAATGTCGCAATCCATCTCCAGCACCTTGCTGCCGTGCTCCTGATAGCTCCCGCCACTAAAGCCCTTCACCCCGCCATGCTCGGCCAGGTACTGGCGCACATCATGCACGTTCAGGCCAGCCTCATTGATCACCGCCCCGTCCCGCTCGATGATCGCCACGATGCGGGCCTGATCCTCCTCGGCCAGGAACTTGGCGGCGTGATAGCCCACATTACCCAAGCCCTGAACTACGATGCGCTTGCCCGTCAGGCCGTCATTAAGTCCCGACTTGGCCACCTCCTCCGGGTGGCGAAAGTATTCCTGCAGGGCCAGTTGCACCCCCTTGCCAGTGGCCTCGGTGCGGCCGGGAATGCCGCCACGATTGACCGGCTTGCCGGTCACACAGGCATCCTGATTGACATCCTCGGGATACAGCGACTTGTAGGTATCGGCAATCCAGGCCATCTCCCGCGCCGAAGTGCCCATATCTGGCGCAGGGACATTGGTGGCCGGGTCGAGAAAGCCGCGCCGCGCCAGTTCCTGGGCAAAGTGACGGGTAATCTCGCGCAACTCGTCTACGCTATAACGTGAGGGGTCGATCATCAGTCCGCCCTTGGCACCACCAAAGGGAATATCGGCCAGGGCACACTTGTAACTCATCAGGGCAGAGAGGGCCTCGGTCTCGTCCTGATTGACATGGGGGGCAAAACGCAGCCCGCCCTTGGCCGGCAGGCGATGGGTGCTGTGCACCGACCACCAGCCGGTAAACACCTCGATGCCGCCACGCACCCGTACCGGAAAGCGCACCTGTAACACCGCGCTGCTGGCCTTGATGATCTGGGCGGTGTTCGGGTCCAGACCAGCGGCCAGGGTCGCCCGGTCGACCATGCGGTCCACACCTTCACGAAACGACATGCTTTCCCGATGCAGGTTACTCACGGGCATAACTCCTCATTATCCTGTAGCCAAAAACCACTACGATGATGTAACAGGCCAGATTGTGCTTTAATTAAACAGGCGTTCTCACGTACCATAGAAGCACCAGGAAAACCGTACCTACTTCAAAAAAGCTTAAGAGACCACAGCTTATCATGACCGAGTGGAATGTTTCAGTTGAGCCTCCCTCCGAATTCAAAGCCGGAGAGTCGGTCTTCAACAGCAAGGAATACGTCGACGAATGGATGGATACCCTGCCGGCTGCCGCAACCGGTGAGGCCTCGCGTCTGCTCTATCAGGCCTATCAGGAACTGGCGCTACACCCGATCAAACCCGCCATTCGCTTCCACTTCATGGAGCGCAGCACCCAGGTATTTTTTGGCATCCTGCGTGGTTTGGAGCAAAAAGTCTATCGGGGCGGGTTCCCGCTCAACGAGGCAAACAGCAAGACGGCGCAGATGCTACTGGGCATGCTGGGCCTACAGCTTATCAACTATCGCGTGATCCTCAGCGACCTGCAGGCATCCTTGCTCGCCGGTGGGCTGCGCCGTCGCCATATCCAGCAGCACAGCCTGTTGCGCATCCTGGAATTATTGGGCGAGATGTTCGAGCTGTACCGGCATATAGACGTCCCCCCCGCCCCGGGACTCTGGTCACTCTACAACCGATTTTATTTACTGGCCGAAGTCGACAAAATATTGGCCACCCGATTGCTGGCCATGGATGGTCATACCCAGACCTGTATCGGTACGGAATTCAAGCTCCAGCAACTGCTGGAACCACTCAACCCCCATGATTTTCGTTCCAATGAGTATTCTTGCCTCAAGATTGCGATCCGCAGCCTTGCCCGTGACCTGAAATTCAGTAACGAGGGACATGTGGAAAATTCGAGCAGCTTCTGTCTGCGTCTGGATGAAGATGCGCCCACTTCCTTTTTCGAGCCGGAACGGGTGGTTCAGCATGCCGACTCGCCCTACCGTCGTTGTCTGAATATCAGCAAGCTAACCAGCAAACTCGCGCTGTTTATCCAGGAGGATAGTGATCATCTGGATCTTGGGCAGTGTCAGCTCAGCCGACATGCCGCGCGCATGATGCTCAATGGCTGGAAAATCATGGCCGACAGCCGCTCACTGCGGGAAAACACCACCCAAACCATCCAGCTTGCCCATGGACTAAGCAATATCGCCATGGTGCTGATGCAGGAGAACCTGAAAGACACTAATGATGGTGCCGCGCCAGCGCCAAAAGGCGAGCAAGAGCATGAAGTCGTGATCTACGGGGATGCCCCACACTTTGGCAGCTTCACTGCGGAAGTCGACGGGGTTGATCTCGAACATCACCGGGAAAAATTGCACGACGAAGCCGACCTGTGGAATACCTCCTACATCACCATCGTGCAACCCTCAGCAAGCTGGACCGACAATTTCCGCAAGGATAGCGATGCCAGCACCATGCAGGGACTGTTGATCGATCAAAGCCCGGCGGGGATGGGGATCGCTCTCGACCTGCTCTATCAGGATTATCAGTTCCAGATCGGCGATTTGCTGGCGATCAAACTGGATGAAGCCTGGCTTCTGCTCAGTATCCGCTGGATCCGCCATCATCCCGATGGGATACGGATGGGCCTGCGCCGTCTGGGGAAAAACATTCGCACCCAAACCCTGGTGGTATCGCGCAAGGGCAAACCCAGCCAGCCCATGCCGATGCTACACATCGAACACCAGCGCGGGGTACCTGCGGTGGTCTTGCACAATATCAACATTCATCCCCACGACACGCTCATCTTTAGTGAAGGTGGCACCAGTGTCCAGATCCGTGTTGGGGAATTACTCGATACCTCGGCGGTGTTCGAATGCTATCAGCTCGACAGAAGCAGCATGCAATAATTAGCTAACCACAGGATTTCAGGCATGAAAAAGATTTCACTTGCAATTGCCACATTGCTCGCCACATCCCAACTTCACGCACTTGGCCTGGGAGAGGCCCGCCTGCACTCCCACCTGGGTGATCCGCTTCAGGTATCGATCCCGGTTTACCTCAGTGATACGGAATGGCAACAGCTCGAGCAATTACGTGCCAGCGTCGGTGATCGGGCGATGTTTGAACGCATGCAACTGGAATACCGCATGGACCTGGCCGGCATGGAGGTCAGTGTTGTTCGACAAGGGAGCGAGCTTCAACTATTGCTGCGCTCGCGCGAGCGCATCTATGAACCCATGGTGGAGTTTCCTCTGGATGTTCGCCTTGGCGGTAATCGTGTCGCACGCAGCTTTACCCTGCTGCTGGATCCGCCAGGTACCCCCTTGAGCACGGCGCCAGCCAGTCCGCCCACCAGCACCTCCAGGCCTGCACCTGTCACCACCACGGCACGCACGCCATCCAGTACCATCACGCCTGCGCCCGCAACACCTCGCCCCGCTATTGCCCCGGCAGAGATTCAGCCGCGCATGCAGGATGGTCGCTATGGCCCGATTGCCGTCAACCAAACCCTGGGAGACGTCGCTGTGGCGATGCGCCCAGCCGGTGCCAGCATCAACCAAACCCTGGTGGCACTCTGGCAGGCCAATCCCAAGGCCTTTATCAACAACAACATGCATCGCCTGATGGCCGGCTCTACCCTGAACCTGCCGAGCCCCGAACAGGTGCTGGCGATTGATACAGCTATGGCCAACCGGGAAGTAAACGAGCAGTTCCAAAACATGCGTAGCGGCACAGTGGTGGCCCGCACCGTGACGAAAACAGCCACAACACCTGCCAGCACCGTGGTGGAGGAAAAATCGCCAGAACCAATCCAGGATGAGCGTACCCGTCCCGAGGCCACGGTTGCCGAAGGGCCACGCCTATCCCTGCTGGAACCCTCCTCACTGGAGCAGATCCCGCCAGCCTTCCGTGAGGAAGTCAGCATGCTGGGCAGTCAACTGCGCGCCCTGGATGATGAGAATCTGGAGCTACGCAACCGCATTGGTGATCTCGAACAACACATCAGCACCCTCTCCCAGCAGATGGTAATTCTGGCTGAAAATACCGTTGCCCTATCCGGGGCCGAATCAGAACGGATTAGCCGTATGTTGGCGCAACTGGAAGAAGAACAGTCGAACACCCAGATCGATAATGCCCTTGCTCTGCCGGCTGATGCAGCAACAGCTGACAGTGGCTCAGCCGAGGCCGCGCTGGGGGTACTCGATCGGGACATGCAGGAACTGACCAAGGCACAGGACACCAAACGCCCATGGCTACACTATGCCCTGTTCGGTGGCCTGGCGATCCTTACCCTGGGGGTGGGGGTGATCTGGTACCGTCGCCTGCGTCAGCGCGAACGCTACAAAGAAGTCATGTACCGCCTCTAGCCTGTCGGGCCCGAGGCTAGGGATCCTCGGCAAAGGCTTCACTAATCTGCAGCACAGCGGGGGCATCCTGGAAATGCACCCGCTGTTGCATTTTTGGGCTCATGTACACCACTCCCCTGTCATCCACCAGCATCGCCTGGTCGACGCCCATGGCCAGGGCGGTTGCCTCCCACTGTTCCGGGCCAGCCACCACCAGGGCGGTGGCCACCGCATCGGCAATCGCCCCGTTATGGTGGATCACCGTCACCGAGCTCACCCCATCAACCGGCATCCCTGTGCGTGGATCCAGGATATGAGAATAGCGAACCCCCTGATCCTCTCGATAGCGCCGATAATTGCCAGAGGTAAAGACCGCCTCCCCAGCCGTCACCGCGAGCCAGGCATAGAGTTTTTCCTGTTCGCCCTGCGGGTGCTGGATCCCGATGCGCCAGGGCTGGCCGTCCTTGCTGCCGATTGCACGCAGATCACCACCGGCATTGACGATGGCATTGGCGATCCCCAGTTGTTGGAGGTGGGCAATCGCCACATCGACCGCATAGCCCTTGGCATAGGCACCGAAATCCAGTTGCACCGCAGGATTACGACTTCGTAGCACCCGCCCGTCCAATTCCAGATCAGTCATTGCCGGCGCCTGTCTGCGCCAGGCCGCAATCATCTCCGCAGACGGAGGCGGTCCCTGTGGTCTTTCGCTAGACTGGAATCCCCACAACTGCAACAGGCTGCCGATCGCCGGATTGAACAGCCCGCCACTTTGCGAGGAAAGCTCCCTTGACTGGATAATCAGCGGGATCAGTGAATCCGGGGCCTCTGCAGGCTCGCCGCGTGCCAGAGCCTGATTGAGGCTTAGCAAGGGGCCAGGATTCCAGGGATGCCACTCATAATGCATACGCTGAAAATCCCGGCTAATCTCAGCTACAGCCTGACTGCGTAAAGCCTCATCCACATCCCAGAATGTGATATCCACCAGGGTGCCAAACACAAATATTTGGCTGGTGTGAAGCTTGGCCGAATCCTTTCCATCCGAGCAGGCGACAAGCAAGGCCAGACAAAACAGCGTACATATCGATTTACGCATCATGGGACCTCAGCTATTAACCTGAACCGGTAGACGTTGATACCTCAGCAATTCGAGAAAATCAGTTGCAGGAACAGGACGGCTATAGAAATATCCCTGCCCGATATCACATCCCTCCTGCTGCAGGAATGTTTGCTGATCGAGGGTTTCCACCCCTTCCGCCACCAGTTTTAGCTGCAGGCTTTTTCCCAGCGCAATCACCGCACGGGTGATCGCCATGTCATTATTATCATCGGGAATATCCATCACAAAGGAGCGATCAATCTTGAGGGTATGGATCGGAAAACGCTTCAAATAACTCAGCGAGGAATAACCGGTACCAAAATCATCCACCGCAAGACTGATCCCCAAATCACGCAGACCGGTCAACACTTTCGTTGCCAGTTCCGGGTATTGCATTAGCACGCTCTCGGTGATCTCAAGGTGCAGCTGGCCAGACTGCATTTCATATTCATTCAAAATGGCGTTGATAAGCGGAACAAGATTACCCCGTTGCACCTGCACCCCGGAGATATTGACCGCCATATGGTGAAAATCAGGATAATCATTTCGCCACAGAACGGTTTGAGCACAGGCCTGGTGTAACACCCATTCACCTATCTTCAGGATCAACCCTGATTCCTCTGCCAGCGGAATGAATTTATCGGGCGAGATAAAGCCCATTTCAGGATGTATCCAGCGCAGCAAGGCCTCGGCACCGATGATCTTGCCGTTGGAAAGGTCTACCTTGGGCTGATAATAGACCTGCAATTCCTCACGCTCGACGGCACGACGTAAGGCGGCACCAAGTAAAAGACGATCCGTCGCATCCGCAGTCAACTCACGCGTGTAAAACTGATAGGTATTCCTGCCATCTTCCTTGGCCCGATACATGGCTGCATCCGCATGCATGATCAGGGTAGATGCATCCAGGCCATCATCCGGATAGATACTGACCCCAATGCTTGCACCAATAAAGAATTCCTTGCCGCCGGATACAAACGGCAAGGACATCGCATCGATCACCTTTGTTGCGACCAGTTCAGTAAATTCCGGTCGCTCAACGTCTTCAAGCAGAATAATAAATTCATCGCCACCCAGGCGGGCTACGGTATCCTGACTGCGCAACAGGCCCTGCAGGCGCAAGCCTACCTCACGCAACAGCGTGTCGCCGGCCGGATGGCCCAGGGTATCATTCACATTCTTGAAACGATCCAAATCAATAAACAGCACGGCACATTCACAGCCCTTTCGCTCGGCACGACAAATGGCCTGACTCAAGCGGTCATTCAGCAACACACGATTCGGCAAATCTGTCAGTGGGTCATGATTGGCCATGTGCTCCAATTTCATCTGTGAATGGATCACTCGGGTGATATCAGAAAATACCGCCACATAATTGATCACCTGACCTCGGTGGTCGCGCACCACACTGATGGTCATCCACTCAGGATATACCTCGCCCGATTTTCGCCTGTTCCAGATCTCCCCCTGCCAGCTACCATTGTGTTTAATCTCGCGCCACATCGCCTCATAGAACTCACGACCTTGGCGTTCGGAGCGCCGAAACGAGGTCTTATTGCCGATGGTCTCCTGCTCGTTATAGCCAGTGATCTCATAAAAGGCTCGATTCACGGCAATAATGCGACTCTTCAGATCGGTAACAATCACCCCGTCGGCGGTACTCTCAAATACCGCTGCAGACTGACGAAGACGATTCTCATTCTGTTTTTGTTCGGTGATATCCCAAAAAATACACAGCACACCATCCACACCACCATCCTCGTCAAAGGTTGGCAGTTTGACATTGTGTACAATCAAATCCTGATCACCTACGGCATAGGGAATCTCGCTTTCCTGGGTTCTTTTTTGCTGGATAACCCTGGCATCATCATCGCGCATCTGCTGCGCGACCGACTCCGAATAGAGTTCAAAATCACTTTTACCAACCAGCTCTTCCACCTTCATCCCAAAATCATCGGCATAGGCGCGATTACAGGAAAGATAGTTTGACTCGCGATCTTTGTAGTAAATACGTTGCGGCAGGCTATCCACCAGGACGCGATAACGCCTCTCACTTTCTTGCAGGGCAATTTGCCGTTGAAATACAATACTCGACATGCTGTTGAAGGCATGGGAAAGACGACCGAGTTCATCCTGACTTTGCACCGGGATCTTGAACTGATAATTGCCTTGACTGACCGCATCCACCGCCTTGCCCAGGGCATCCAGCGGTTTATTGATCACCCGATGGGTCATCCAGATTGCCAGTGGCAACACCACTGCGATCGTGGCGATAATGAACCATAGGATCAATCGCCATGATGCTTTGATTGCAGCATTCACATCCGCCGTTGGACGAGAAAAGATCCAGTCAACATAGGTATTTCCATCCAAACGCAGACGAAATGCAGCAAGATAATACCCATTGTGGTGAAGATGACTTTGCGGGATATTGGCAGGCAGATCCTCAAGCGTCACGATATCATTCAGTTTCTCTGCAGGGATGTTGCGATCACCCAGGATCAATCCATCGTTGAACACCAGGGAAAATCCCAGCGCGGATTGACGTGAAAAATCACGCACAAATCCGGCATCGATCCCCTGTCTTAGCACCAGATAACCAAGTGGCAGGCTCGATCCATCAGGGAAATATCGCATCAATGGGATGCTCGTCTGTAAAACCAGCGTGTCATGATATTTTAGATAGCGGGTGAACATGGCTGCACGGCGCCAATCCCGGGGCAGAACGGCTTCAAACCAGGCCGGTTGCTGCGTTGCCTGCCATGTGGCTGACGGCCCCGTACGCCACCAATATCGTGGCCTGGCATCCTGATAGGAAAGATAGCCTTCTACCCCGCCCTGTTGCTCGGCAACAAACAGTTGCAATTGACCCGACTGATCATAAATCAGGATCGTATCGGCCGCGCCAGCGAGCACCTCTCTACGCAGCGCATCCACTAACTGACGCTTTTCATTGTCAAATATCAGGGCCTGATAGTCGTCTGGCCGGGCATAATTGGCGATCATATTCAGGCTGGCAATGATCTCATCCTGCACTGCCAAACGACGGGTATGGTTTTTTATTTGCTCTTCACGCTGTTGCAGACGTGTCCCCAGTTCCGTAAAGGCGCGATCAAACTCCTGATTGGCTTCCTGGGTATGTTGATGCTTGAGCAGATTGGCTATCGGCACACCAATCAACAACAGGGTCAGAATAATCGTTGCCGCCAACAACAGCGTGAGCTTGGTTTTAATACAATTAATCTTGACACGCACTGTCAGACCCCTCAAAAAATGGGTTCCACAAGATGCACATTGCTGGCATCAACCCGCTGGAAAGGAACACGTATCTGGCGTGGTGGCTGTTTTCCTTCGGCAATCATAAGCACGACCTGTGCCGCCTCTGTGGCACTGGTCGGATAGGTAAAACTGGCGGCCTGTTCACCGGCCAAAATGGCGCTGCGTGCCTCCGCGATATAATCAATACCGACAATCTGTATTCGGGAGAGATCGACACCGGCATGTTTCAGGACAATACGGGCGCCACTGGCCATGCTGTCGCTTTGGGCATAGATCGCATCAAAGGCGATCCCCTGCGCCAGCACATCCTCCATCGCCTGTATTGTATCGTTACGTAGATAGTTGCCGATCCGTATCGCCGCGATACCGAGCTCCGGATGGTCGGCTATTTCATCCATAAAGGCGGCAGTGCGCTGCCGGGTAGTGCTGGCATTGGGCAGGCCCTGCAGCATCAGGATACGGCCACGGGCTTGCATGCTGTTGATCAGATAACGCGCGGCATCACGCGCGATGGATTCATCATCCGGCGCAATGAAACTGGTGTAGTCCTCAGTCTGGATCTGCCGGGTTAGCAACACCACAGCAATTCCCTGTTGATGGGCGCTGGCGATCACCGGTGTCATTGCCACGCTGTCGCGCGGACTGGTAATCAGGATATCGACACCTTGCTGGATTAGATCCTCGATGTCACGGATCTGACCTGCGGTACTGCCTTTCGCATCCGTGTAGATAAAGCGGATATGGGGGTGTACCGATAGTGCCTGTTCAAGCTCACGAAGCTGCGCCTGTCGCCAGTCATTGGCCAGATGGTCCTGGGCAAATCCGACTAGTAACTGCGTGGTGTGGAGGGGGGGCTCTGCATGGGCCTGCGCTGTGGCAGAGGCACATATCAAGGCGAGTAACACACAACTGAGGCGGTTGCGAAACACAGACAGGGAGCGCAAGAGCTTATTCACTAAACACCGGGATTCGTTCATTGGCAACGTGTTCAAGCCTAACCCTTCTATCAGGTGGAATCAATCTGCCAGCCCCGGCAGTTGCCAGGCAGGCACGAAGCTGATTCAATCCCTCCATCAGCAAGGCAGCAGTAAGGATCCGCTCATGCACATTCACTACCTGCAACACGTTCCCTTTGGAGGACCCGGCAGTATCGAAAACTGGGCGATCACCCATGGCCACCGTCTCAGCCAGACCCGCCTCTACGCCGCCGATCCTCTGCCTGCCCTGGAACGATTTGATCTGTTGATCATCCTGGGCGGCCCGATGCGCATCCATGATGACGTCGATTACCCCTGGCTCAAGGCCGAGAAATGGTTTATCCAGCAGGTGATTGCTGCCGGTAAGCCGATCCTGGGGATCTGCCTGGGTGCCCAATTGCTGGCCGACGCCCTGGGTGCCGAAGTCCGCCCACAGGGCTACCGGGAGATCGGCTGGTTTCCGATTACACTGGAGCCGGATTTTTCCGACTCCAACCTGGGACAATGCTTCCCCGCCTCCCCCCTGGTGATGCACTGGCATGGCGAGACCTTTTCCCTACCGACCGGTGCCCAGCGCATCGCCCACAGTGCCGCCTGTGCCAATCAGGGCTTCATCTGGCAGGATCGGCTGGTGGGACTGCAATTTCACCTGGAAAGCACCCTGCTTTCGACCCAGGCCCTGATCGACAATGCCGCCGATGAGCTGGATGGCAGCCAGTGGGTGCAGAGCGCCGATGCGATGCTCGTCGACGAAGCGCGCTTTATCGAAATCAATCGCCTGATGCAGATTGTGCTCGCCCATCTGGAAGCGCAGGCCCGCATCACTGACAGATGAGAAATCCGCCCCATCCCTGTATGATGCCGTCCCATCATCCAATCCAGCCAGACGGGAACGACCATGGAATTGACCGAACTGACCGCCATCTCCCCCATCGACGGGCGTTATGCCAGTAAAACCAGTGAATTACGGCCTATTTTCAGTGAGTTCGGCCTGATCCACTATCGGGTACTGGTCGAAGTGCGCTGGCTGCAGCGTCTGGCCGCCGAGTCGGCGATCCCCGAGGTGCCAGCACTGAGCAGCCATGCCAGCCATCTGCTGGACCAGATCGTCGAAACGTTTTCGCTCGAGGACGCCCAGCGGGTCAAGAACATCGAGCGCACCACCAACCATGACGTCAAGGCGGTGGAATACTTCCTCAAGGAGAAGATCCAGGGCAATACCGAACTGGAGGCGATCAGCGAATTCATCCACTTTGCCTGCACCTCCGAGGACATCAACAACCTGGCCTATGGGCTGATGCTGCTGGCCGCCCGCACCCAGGTAATCCTGCCGACCATGGACCAGATAATCGCTGCGGTACGCGAACTGGCCCACCGCTACGCGAAGATCCCGATGCTGTCACGTACCCATGGCCAACCGGCCTCCCCCACCACCCTGGGCAAGGAAATGGCCAATGTGGCCTACCGCCTGCAGCGCCAGTGTGAGCAACTCAAGGACGTGCCGATGCTGGGCAAGATCAATGGCGCGGTAGGCAATTACAATGCCCATCTCAGTGCCTATCCGCAGCTGGACTGGCAGGGACTGGCCGAGGGCTTTGTCGGCTCGCTGGGCCTGCAGTGGAACCCCTATACCACCCAGATCGAACCCCATGACTATGTGGCGGAATTCTTCGATACCCTGGCCCGTTTCAACACCATCCTGATCGACTTCGACCGGGACATCTGGGCCTATATCTCCAACGGCTATTTCCGCCAGCGCACCGTCGAGGGCGAGGTCGGCTCCTCCACCATGCCGCACAAGGTCAATCCCATCGACTTTGAAAACGCCGAGGGCAACCTGGGTCTGGCCAATGCGATCTTCGGCCACCTGGCCGCCAAGCTGCCGATCTCCCGCTGGCAGCGCGACCTCACCGACTCGACGGTATTGCGCAATCTGGGCGTGGGTGTGGGCTATGCGCTGATCGCCTACCAGTCCACCCTGCGCGGCATCGCCAAGCTGGAGGTCAATGAGGCGGTGGTGCTGGCCGATCTGGATCACAATTGGGAGGTATTGGCCGAACCCATCCAGACCGTGATGCGTCGCTATGGTATCGAGCAACCCTATGAAAAGCTCAAGGCACTGACCCGTGGCAAGCGTATCGACGGTCCGGCGCTGGCCGCCTTTATCGACAGCCTGGCGCTGCCCGAGACGGTCAAGGCCGAACTCAAGGCCATGACCCCGGCCAGCTACATCGGCAATGCCATCGCCCAGGCGGAGGCCATTTGACTCAGCCGCTAGCCCAGCTTGGCGGCCGCAGTGCCGCCGAATTTCTGCGTGATTACTGGCAAAAACGTCCGCTGCTCATCCCTGCGGCATTGCAGGGATTTGACTGCCCGATCAGCCCCGAAGAGCTGGCCGGGCTGGCCTGCGAGGAAGAGGTCGAGGCACGCCTGATCTGCCAGCCCAGCCCCGACCAGCCCGACTGGCAGATCCGCCATGGACCCTTCCAGGAACAGGACTTTCTGACACTGCCCGCCAGCCACTGGACCCTGCTGGTGCAGGAGATCAACAAGCACGTCCCCGAATTCGCCCTGCTGCAACAGCGCTTTGACTTTATCCCCAACTGGCGCATGGATGATGTGATGCTCAGCTATGCCCCGGATCAGGGTGGGGTCGGTCCACACACCGACCAATACGATGTGTTTCTCATTCAGGCTGCCGGTAAACGCCGCTGGCGCCTGAGTTACCAGGATGCCTCCTTCGAACAGCTGATCCCCGATCTGCCGCTGAAGGTACTGGCCAACTTCCAGCACGAAGAAGAATACCTGCTGGAGGCCGGCGACATACTCTATCTGCCGCCCGGGGTGGTGCATGAAGGGGTGGCCATCGGCGATTGCATGACCATCTCCATTGGCTTTCGCGCCCCCAACCAGGTGGAGATGCTCAGCGCCTACCTGGCCGATTGCCTGGCACAGATGGATGGCGACGCCTTTTACCGCGATCCAGACCTGCTGCCCCAGCCAAATCCCGGCCTGATCAGCCCCGAGGCACTGCACAACATCCGCAGGATGATCCGTAGTATCCCGCTGGAGGATCAACACATCGACCGCTGGTTTGGCAGCTTTATCACCGATGTGCGCCCCGGCCACTACCTGCCCGAACCGGAGCAGCCACTGGACCTCCCCGGCTTTCTCGCCAGGCTGGATGAGGCCGGTGAACTGTGGCGCAGCGAGTATGCACGCTTTGCCTATGTGGAAGAGTCGCCGATGCAGACGCAACTCTATGTGGCAGGCGAGGTCTACCCGCTTGATCGGCAACAGGCCTTTTTCGCCCCGCTGATCTGCGGCCAGCGCGTCTTCAGCAACAGCGCGATCCGGGTCGCAATGCAACAGCCGGGTGTCGCCGAATTATTGCTATCCTTGTACCATCTGGGGGCGATCTACTTTCCCGAATAGGCCACGACACGCACTGACAACGGAGAAGGCTATGGATTTTGGCGATTACCGACTTGGTGAAACCGACCAGCTCATCGCGCTCGGCACCGCCCAGGATAATCATGATCTGGCACTGGCGATGTTTCGTCAGGCGCGCCGCGAGATCCTCATCGCCAGCTATGATCTGGATGGCATGGTGTTCGATCATGAAGACATCATCGAGGCCCTCTCAGCATTTGCCCGCGATAACCGCCTCTCCCATCTGCGCATCCTGCTACAAACCCCCGATCGGGCCATCAAGCATGGGCATCGTCTGGTCGGGCTGGCACAACGTCTCAGCAGCAGCATCCAGATCCATCGCCCGGCCGAGGAGCACCAGGGCTTTGCCGATGCCTTTATCGTGGTCGACGGTATCGGTGTACTGCGTCGCAAGATGGCCGAACGCTTCGAGGGCACTGGCAATTTCAAGGCATCGATCGATGGGCGCGACCTGCATACCCGCTTTATCAGCATGTGGGAACTGTCCACACCCGAAACCCGTCTGCGCCGGTTGCAGCTGTGAACAGGGCCCTGCTCGGCTTGCTACTGCTCACCCTTGCCAGCCCCCTGGCTGCCGATGAGTTGCGCCTGTTCGAGCTGCAACATCGCAGCGCCGAAGAGCTGATCCCCATGCTGCGCCCCCTGCTCCCACCACAGGCCGGGATCAGCGGCAGCGGCAACACCCTGATGGTCCGCAGCACGGCCCAGGAACTGGCCCAGCTGAGCGAGGTCTTGCAGCAGCTGGATCGTCCCCGTCGGCAATTACTGATCAGCGTGCAACAGGGCCAGCAGGGACAGCTCAACCAAAGCGGCATCGAGGTTCAGAGCAAGCTGGATCAGCCTCAGACCCGCCTCTACAGTACCCGTCGCCAGCAGCTGGAGAACCAGGTCCAGCAACTGCGCGTCAGCGAAGGCCACTGGGCCAGTATCCGTAGTGGTCAGGCGATACCGCAGATCGTCCGCAGCGAACGCCATGACGCCACCGGCAGCAGCGTACAACAGGGTGTGGAATACCGCGACGTGGACAGTGGTTTTGAGGTACGCCCGCGCCTCAGCGGCGATCAGGTGAGCCTGGAGATCCGCCCCTTCAGCGCACGGCTGTCCCCAAGCGGTGCAGGATTGATCGAGCAACAGGCGGTGATCACCACCATCACTGGTCGCCTCGGTGAATGGATCCCCATCGCCGGTATCGATACCTCAACCCGTGGGTCGGATAGCGGCACCATCTATGCCACCCGCGATCGCCAGCGCCAAACCCAGGATGTTCAGCTCAAGGTCGAACTGCTGGAGTGACATCCCAGGCAAGAAATCCGCTTTCAAATCATCCCCACAACCAAAGACTTTATTCTCCCAATGTCCCAATACGCCATTGAATACCAGATCCAGCCAATCTCCCCCGAGGCCCACCTGTTTGAGGTGCGGCTAGACATTCATCAGCCCGCGCCCGAGGGGCAATGCCTGTTCATGCCGGCCTGGATCCCCGGCAGCTATATGATCCGCGATTTTGCCAGGAACATCGTCAGCATCGAGGCCAGCTGCCAGGGCCAAACGGTGGCTCTGCAAAAACTGGACAAGCAGCGCTGGCAGGCGGCGCCCTGCGAAGGGGCGCTACAACTGCGCTACAGCGTCTATGCCTGGGATCTGTCGGTGCGCAGCGCCCACCTCGATCAAAACCATGGCTATTTCAATGGCAGCAGCGTATTTCTCGCCGTGGAAGGACAGCAAGAGCAGGCCTGTGCGCTCACCATTCTGCCCCCGGACGGCGAGCGCTATACCGCATGGCGCCTGGCCACCACCCTCGCCCCCATCACCGCCAAGTCCTGGCAATTCGGCAGCTTTTGCGCCGACGACTACGAGGCATTGATCGATCATCCGGTGGAAATGGGGGAATTCACCCTGCTGGAATTTTCCGCCCGTGGCATCCCCCACGCGATCAGCCTGACCGGTCGCCACTACGCCGATGGCGAGCGTCTTAAACGCGACCTGCAGCGGATCTGTGAATACCACATCGATCTGTTTGGCGAGGCACCAATGACCCGCTACCTGTTTCAGGTGATGGTGGTCGACGACGGCTACGGCGGACTGGAGCATCGCAGCTCCACCAGCCTGTTATGCAGCCGTGATGATCTGCCGCTGCCCGGTGAGGAGGCGATCAGCGAGGGCTACCGACGTTTCCTGGGGCTGTGCAGCCACGAATATTTTCACAGCTGGCAGGTCAAACGAATCAAGCCGATCGAATTCATCCCCTACCAATTGGCCGAGGAAAGCCACACCACCCTGCTGTGGGCCTTCGAGGGCTTTACCGCCTATTACGATGACATCTCGCTGGTGCGTTGCGGGCTGATCACGGCCGAAAGTTATCTGGAACTGCTGGGCGAGACCATCACCCGGGTCCAGCGCCACAGCGGTCGGCACAAGCAAAGCCTGGCCGAATCCAGCTTTGATGCCTGGACCAAGTTCTACAAACAGGATGAAAACGCCCCCAATGCCATCGTCAGCTATTACACCAAGGGCAGCCTGGTGGCACTGCTGCTGGACCTGCAGATCCGTCTGCACAGCCAGGGCCAGCGCTCCCTGGATGATGTGATGCGTCTTCTCTGGCAAGAGCATGGCAAACCCAATCTCGGTATTAACAGCCCCCAACTGGAGGCCCTCTGCAGCGCGATCGCCGGGGTGAATTTAAGCGACTTTTTTGACCAGGCGGTGCGTGGCCGTGGCGAGCTGCCGCTGGCGGACTGGCTGGGGCAAATAGGCCTGTTGCTGCACTGGCGCGCCGCCAGCAGCAATACTGACAAGGGCGGCACGGCAGGCAATACCACTGCCCAGCAAGCGCTGGCGCTGGGGGTGCGTTACGGGGCGGCAGCTTACGGGGCCAAGCTGATGAATGTCTTTGAGCACGGTCCTGCCCAGCAGGCCGGACTGTCCGCCGGGGATGTGATCATCGCCGTGGATGGTCTGCGTGCCAGCCAGGACAATATCGAGAAGCTGCTGGCCTGGCAGCGCGGCAAGGCGCATGTCCGCTTACATGTGTTTCGCCGGGATGAGCTGTTCACGGTCGAAGTGGGGATTCAGGCCGCGCCGCAGGATACCTGCTGGCTCGAACTGGACAAGAACGCCAGCACAGCGGCGCAGATACAGCGGGATGCCTGGTTGCGTGCGTGATCCCGGCCCCATATCTGTCTACTTAGGGCGATTTCGCCTCTGTGACATTGCTTGACTGATCGCCCATGATCCCGGCCCATTTGATAGATATCAAGCTAGCAGACAAGCCGAAATTACCCATTGGCGATAATAGTTATTCCATAGTATAGTATCAAGCTCAAAATGGAATGAGGCAAATTGGTTCAAGGCAGGGAGTCGCTTCACACCCAAACAGACTCGAGAACCTGTAGATGAAAATTAACCTCCCCGTTAGCGGCAAGGAACTTATCCTCGACGACGATGCCAGCATCGTTTCCACCACCGATCTCAAGGGCGCCATCACCTCCTGTAACGAGGATTTTCTCAAATACAGCGGCTTTAGCGAGCAGGAATTGCTCGGTGTGAATCACAACATCGTACGCCATCCGGACATGCCTCCCGAGGCCTTTGCCGACCTCTGGGCGACCATGAAACGTGGTGAGGCCTGGATGGGCATTGTCAAGAACCGCTGCAAGAATGGGGATCATTACTGGGTCGATGCCTATGTGGCCCCGGTCTACGAAGCGGGCGATATCATCGGCTATCAATCGGTGCGCGCCAAGGCCCGTCCGGAAGACATCACCCGTGCTGATCAGCTGTACAAAAGTCTCAAGGGCGGGCGGCTGCCACTGAAACTCCGCCTGCAAACCGCTTACCAAAACCAGCTATTCATCGCCTTTGCCGTCTTCCTGCTGATCCTGCTTGTGGCGATGCTGGCCACTGGCCAGATGATGCTCAATGCCGGAGCCGGTTTTTCCCTGCTTGGGGGCTTGATTGCCGCCTTCGTCGCCGCCCGCTTCATGAGTCGGCCCTTGCGCCAGGAGGCCAGCGAGGCCAAAAAGATCATCAACAATCCCATTATGTCCATGGTCTATGCGGGCCGTACTGATGAAACAGGACAGATCGTCACTGCGCTACGCATGCTACAGGCGCGAAATCGCACCGTGATCGGGCGAGTTGCCAACTACGCCAATGATCTGACTGTCGCCTCCGAACAACTGGCCGGCCATGCCAAGGAAACCGAGCGCGGCATGGCCAACCAAAACCGGGAGATCGATCAACTGGCCACCGCCATGCATGAAATGGCCGCCACCGTGCACGAGGTGGCCAATAATGCCAGCAATACCGCACGCGCCTCCGAGCAGGCCGACCAGGCGGCCAAGTCCGGTGCCTACGTAGCCACCGATGCGATCGGCGGAATCGAAGGCCTGCTCAATGAGATCCGTGGCGCCGGCAAGGTCATTGCCAAGCTGGACACCGATAGTGAAAACATCGGCAAGGTACTGACGGTAATCAAGGGCATTGCCGAGCAGACCAATCTGCTGGCACTGAATGCCGCCATCGAGGCGGCCCGCGCCGGCGAGCAGGGACGCGGTTTTGCGGTGGTGGCCGATGAGGTGCGAACCCTGGCCACCCGTACCCAGGATTCCACCGCCGAGATCCGCAACATGATCGAGGCCCTGCAAAACGGTGCCCGTGAGGCCGTTACCGCCATGGAGCAGGCCCAACATCGTGCCGAGGCCAGTGCCGAGCAGGTGGAAAATGCCGCCGAGAATCTGGGCACCATCGCCGGTGAGGTCGCCACCATCGCCGGCATGAATACCGAGGTGGCCAGCGCCTCCGAACAACAAAGCCAGGTTGCCGAGGAGATGAGCAAGAGCATTCGTAGCATTCGTGACGAGGCCGAAGAGACCACCACCCGCGCCAATCAGACTGCCCAGGCCAGCAACCAGCTGGCGCAAACCGCTGAACATCTGAAGTTACTGATCCGTCAGGTCTCCTCAAGCTAACAAGCAGCCATGTCACATCAATCTCACCTCAGCGGGCATGTTTGAAGTCCTGACCCGTTGAGATGAGGATAACAAAAACAATTGGGTATCTACTCGCACATTTTGAAAATAATTTCACCGCAAAGGCGCAAAGACGCAAAGGGTTAATGGACACACCATTCACCAAACATCGGTTTGATACCTATATAAGAGGAGTTATCACGTACGATCGAGAATGCAGGTTCGATCCGCATGGTAATCATGCACCATTGAACACCTTTGCGCCTTTGCGGTAAAGGTGTCTTTCATCGGAAACGGTTAACGCCCTCTACAGTGTGAATACATCATGGATAGGGCG
>JACUTZ010000150.1 GCA_014859545.1 Gammaproteobacteria bacterium | reverse complement strand
AAAAAAGGCGGAGGGGGATCCGCCTTATCAATGGGGTTTTTTGACGTGCCACGTCTGGGATTAAGGCTAGCTAGCGATTCTATCAAGTATCTCCCCCTTACTCAGGGGGTCAACTCTGCCTCCACGTAGGGGTGGAACAGGGGCTGCAATTCGCTCAGGGTTTCCTTGAGCAGCATCGGCATGCTCTTGACGAACATATCCAGCAGCACGATGGCGTTGACCGTACCATCCTCGCGGCGTTCGGCACGAATACGGTCGGCAATCCCCTTGTTGACCGCAGATACCCGGGCATAAAAATCCAGCAGGCCGTCCAGCTCCATATCCACGTTCTTGCCGGCCTGCCAGCGGTAATACTGGCCCAGCATGTACATGGAAGCGGCGCGGTAAAAGGTTTCCTCGGTATTGGCAAAGGGCAGATGGAAACGCGCCATCGGCTTGAAAAATACCGTATGCGGGCAGCCGCTGGTGGCGGTGATGATACCCATTAGCGAGCTGATCCCCTCTTGGGCACTGGCACTGCGGGTAATGATGCGATCATCCAGCGCCACGGTGACCTTGACGTTATCAATGGAGGTGACATCCCCCATCCGCTCGATCAGCGGCAACAGGCGCAGGGCCAGCGGGCAGAAAAACACCTCCAGGTTGTCCAAGGGGCAATGGCCGCATTTTTGGAAATTCAGCCGGGTCCACTCGGGGGGACGCTGCGGTAACGGGTCCAGTGGATCCAGGGTGGCACCATCCAGATGCACCTCAAACACCTCTTCACGGCCATTCTCAAAGTCAAAGCGATACTGATAATTGATTGCTTCCACCCCATCTCCCCACTGGCGACTTGTTGTTATTTTTGCAGTCTACCCATATTTGCTGATGACCACAGTTCGGGTATTCCCTGACCCGCCCTCCACCATTACACCACAGCTCCAAGGCTGTTAGAATCCATTCACGATAGACACGACAACACAGGATAACTGTTATGAGCATCAAACATTACGACCTTCTTGCCATCGGTGGCGGTAGCGGTGGCCTTTCGGCAGCAGAACGCGCAGCGCTGCATGGCAAAAAGGCGGCGGTGATCGAATCCGGTCGCATGGGCGGTACCTGCGTCAACGTGGGCTGCGTACCCAAGAAGGTGATGTGGAATGCCGCCGGCATCGCCCACAGCCTGCGTGATGCCCAGGGCTACGGCTTTGATGTGATGCTCAATCACTTTGACTGGTCGCATCTGGTAAGCGGCCGCGATGACTACATCAAGGGGATTAACGACTGGTATGGCACCTATCTGAAGGATTCCGATGTGGATGTGATCCACGGTCAGGCCCGCTTTGTCGATGCCCACACCCTGGAAGTCGACGGCAAACGCTACAGCGCCGACCACATCGTTATCGCCCCCGGTGGGGTACCGATGGTGCCTGCCATCCCCGGTGCCGAGCACGGTATCACCTCGGACGGCTTCTTTGCCCTCAAGGAACAACCCAAGCGCATCGCCATCGTTGGTGCCGGTTATATCGCGGTAGAGCTGGCCGGACTGATGCGCGCCCTGGGTAGCGAGGTAGACCTGTTGTTGCGCGGTCAGCATTTCCTCTCCAGCTTCGATCCGATGCTGCGCGAATCGCTGATGGAAGAAATGCTCAATGACGGGGTCAACATCCTGCCCAATATCAGTATCAACGAGGTGATCAAGGGCGAGGATGGCCACCTGAGCCTGCATGCCCAGGGTGGCCACCAACTAACCGGCTTTGACTGCCTGATCTGGGCCATCGGTCGCGCCCCCAATACCATGGACCTGAACCTGGAGTCGGCCGGGGTCGCAATGAATGAGCGCGGCTACATCCCCACCGACGAATTCCAGAACACCAACGTGCCCGGTGTCTATGCGGTGGGTGATGTGACCGGCCGCGCCCAGCTGACCCCGGTGGCGATCGCCGCCGCCCGTCGCCTGGGGGATCGCCTGTTCAACAACCAGCCAGAGCGCAAGTTGGATTACGAAAATATCCCCACGGTGATGTTCAGCCATCCGCCGATCGGCACCGTAGGCCTGAGCGAGGATGAAGCCCGCGAGATCCACGGCGATGCGATCAAGGTCTACCAGACCCGCTTCACTCCGATGTATCACGCGATGACGCCGCACAAGACCAAGACCGCGATGAAACTGGTCTGTGTCGGTGCCAAGGAAAGGATCGTCGGCATCCACATGATCGGTCACGGCGTCGACGAGATGCTGCAGGGCTTTGCGGTGGCGCTGAAGATGGGCGCGACCAAAAAAGACTTCGATGATACCGTGGCGATCCATCCGACCAGTTCGGAAGAACTGGTAACGATGCGCTAAACGGAATCATGCTCAGCCCCTACCGCGATACCCAACCCCAACTGGGCACTGGCTGCTATGTGGCCGCCAGTGCCGAACTGATCGGCGATGTGGTGGCGGGTGCGGATAGTTCCTTCTGGCCCCAGGTGGTGGTGCGCGGCGATGTGAATAAAATTCGCATCGGCGCGCGCAGCAATGTCCAGGATGGCTCGGTACTGCATGTCACCCATGATCATGCCGAGCAACCCGGTGGCCACCCGCTGTTGATCGGTGAGGAAGCAACCATCGGCCACAAGGTGATCCTGCATGGCTGCACCCTGGGCAAGCGGGTGCTGATCGGCATGGGGGCAATCGTACTCGATGGGGTGGTGATCGAGGATGAAACCATGATCGGTGCGGGCAGCCTGGTGCCACCGAACAAGCATCTGGAAGGCGGCTATCTGTGGCTGGGCCAACCGGTGCGCCGGGTACGCCCACTGAGCCAGGCCGAGCGTGAAAAACTGGCCTATTCCGCCGCACACTATGTGCGCCTGAAGGATGAATACCGACAACAACAATAGGAGTCGCGCATGGATACCGCCCTGATCTGGATTATCGTTGGTGTGCTACTGATCCTCACCGAACTGCTGGCCACCAGCATTATCGCCGTGTTCTTTGGTGTCGCCGCAGTGATCGTCGGGCTGCTGCTGTGGACGGGCCTGATCGAGGCCACCTGGCTACAGTTCGTCGTGTTTGGCGTACTCAGCCTGGCATTGCTGATCACTGCACGACGCAAGCTGCGTCGTTATCTGGTCGGCGACCTGGCCGATCGGGACGATCGCCATCAAAGCTTTCAACAAAATTTGGGCGAACGTGCCCGCGCTGTTTCCGATTTCGAACAGGGTCTGGGACGGGTGTTGTTAAACGGTGTACAGTGGTCCGCACAATGCAGCCCAGCCGATGAACCGATCCAGGCGGGTGACACCGTGTGGATTATCGCCAACGATGGCATCCAGCTGACCGTTAGTAAAACCAGAACCACCCCCCCATCACAAGGATAAGGAGTTGTCTCTATGAATATCGCACTGGTCATTTCGCTCGGCTTTGCCGCAGCGGTTGTCATCGCCATCATCAAATCGGCGGTGATCGTGCCGCAGCGGATGAACGTGATTATCGAGCGCCTGGGTAAATACTCACGCACCCTGGACTCGGGTTTCCACATCCTGATCCCCTTCATCGACAAGGTCGCCTACCGCCAGACCCTCAAGGAAGAGGTGATCGATGTCCCGCGTCAGGAATGCGTAACCAAAGACAATATCCAGGTCGGTGTCAACGGCATCCTCTACATGCAGGTGATCGATGCACACAAGGCCAGCTACGGTATCCATGACTACCGCTATGCCGCCTCGCAGTTGGCACAGACCACCATGCGTTCAGTGATCGGCCAGATCGACCTGGACAAGACCTTCGAGGAGCGCTCCAAGATCAACGAAGAAGTGGTGCGGGTACTGGATGAAGCTGCCGCGCCCTGGGGACTCAAGGTATTGCGTTACGAGGTCTCGGATATCAGCCTGCCGGGCAGCATCAAGGATGCGCTGGAACAGCAGATGCGCGCCGAACGCGAACGTCGCGCCGCGATTGCCAAATCCGAGGGCGAGCGCCAGGCGATGATCAATGTCTCCGAGGGGCAGCGACAGGAAGTGGTGAACCTTTCCGAAGGGGACAAGCTGCGTCAGATCAATGAGGCCGAGGGCCGCGCCCGCGAGATCGAATTAATCGCCATCGCCACCGCGGAAGGTATTCGCCAAATCGCCAGCGCCATCAGCGAACCCGGTGGCAAGGACGCGGTCAGCCTGCGTGTGGCCGAACAATATGTGAAGGAATTTGGCAATCTGGCCAAGGCCAACAACACCATGATCATCCCCGCCGAGCTGGCCGGGATCGGCGGTGCAGTCGCCAGCCTGACCCAGATCCTCGGCACGGCCAAGGACGGGAAATAATAAAAGCTATCACCGCAAAGACGCAAAG
>JACUTZ010000149.1 GCA_014859545.1 Gammaproteobacteria bacterium | reverse complement strand
CCCCTTTATTGCCTTTCCTTTGCGCTCCCCCCGGCTTTGTTTCACAATAGGCAACACTTTTATGATGGCGTTGCAGGGGGAAAGATGAATCTCCACGAATACCAGGCCAAGGCCTTGTTTGCCGAGTACGGGATCCCGGTGCCGCCGGGTCAGGTGGCCTGTTCGGTGGCCGAGGCGGAGCATGCGGCGCAGGCCCTGGGTGGCGGGCGCTGGGTGGTCAAGGCGCAGGTGCATGCGGGTGGACGCGGCAAGGCCGGTGGGGTCAAGCTGGTGGACTCGCTGGATGCGCTCCAGCAAGAGGCGGATCGTCTGCTCGGTTCGCGCCTGGTAACCCATCAGAGCAGCGCCATCGGCCAGCCGATCAACCAGCTGTTGATTGAAAGCACCAGCAGCATCGCCCGCGAGCTGTACCTGGCGGCGGTGGTGGATCGTGCCTCGCGCCGGGTGGTGTTCATGGCCTCGCCGGCCGGTGGTATGGACATCGAGGAGGTGGCCGCCAAGACCCCGGAGCAGATCCATACCGTGACGGTCAATCCGGTGGTGGGCCTGCAGGCCTTCCAGAGCCGCAAGCTGGCCTTTGCGCTGGGCCTGGAGGGCAATCAGATCCGCGAGCTGGGGCAGATTATGGCCGGGCTGTATCGTCTGTTTATCGAGCGCGATGCGGCGCTGGTGGAGATCAATCCGCTGATCGTCAATGGCGAGGGCAAACTGCTGGCGCTGGATGGCAAGATCAATCTGGATGAAAACGCCCTTTATCGCCAGCCCGAGCTGGCCCGTCTGCGCGACCCCAGCCAGGAGGATGAGCGCGAGTATCGTGCCCAGCAGCATGGTCTGAACTATGTGAGTCTGGACGGGGAGATCGGCTGCATGGTCAATGGTGCGGGCCTGGCGATGGCCACCATGGATCTGATCCAGCACTGCGGCGGCACCCCGGCGAACTTCCTCGATGTGGGCGGTGGCACCACCGCCGACAAGGTGGCCGAGGCCTTCAAGCTGATCCTCTCCGATACCAAGGTCAAGGCGATTCTGGTGAATATCTTTGGCGGCATTGTGCGCTGTGACCTGATCGCCGAGGGGATCATCGCGGCGCTAAAAGCGGTGCAGACCAGCATCCCGGTGGTGGTGCGGCTGGAAGGCACCAATGTGGCGCTGGGCCGCCAGATGCTGGCCGACAGCGGTCTGGCGGTGCAGGCCTGTGACAATTTGAGCGAGGCGGCCGAGCAGGCCGTGGCCGCGGCGGGGGCACGATAATGGCGATTCTGGTTGACCGTGATACCAAGGTGATCTGCCAGGGCTTTACCGGCAAGCAGGGCACATTTCATTCCGAGCAGGCGATTGCCTATGGCACCCAGTTTGTTGGTGGGGTGACCCCCGGCAAGGGCGGCAGTACCCATCTGGATCGGCCGGTATTCGACACGGTACACGATGCGGTGCGCCAGACCGGTGCGGATGCGACGATGATCTATGTACCGGCCCCCTTTGCCGCCGATGCGATCCTGGAGGCGGCGGATGCGGGCATCGAGACCATCGTTTGCATTACCGAGGGGATCCCGGTGTTGGACATGCTGCGGGTGCGCGCCGCGCTGGATGGCAGCGCCAGTCGCCTGATTGGCCCCAATTGTCCGGGGGTGATCACCCCCGGTGAGTGCAAGATTGGCATCATGCCGGGGGCGATCCACCAGCGCGGCAAGATCGGCATCGTCTCGCGTTCCGGCACCCTGACCTATGAGGCGGTGCACCAGACCACTGCCGCCGGGCTGGGCCAGTCCACCTGTGTGGGGATTGGTGGTGATCCGATCCATGGGCTGGGTTTTATCGATTGTCTCTCGCTGTTTGAGCAGGACCCGCAGACCGAGGGCATCATCATGGTCGGCGAGATCGGCGGCAGCGGCGAGGAAGAGGCGGCCGAGTTCATCGCCCGACACATCCGCAAGCCGGTGGTGTCCTATATTGCCGGGGTCACCGCCCCGCCCGGCAAGCGCATGGGCCATGCGGGGGCGATCATCGCCGGGGGCAAGGGCACCGCCATCGACAAGATCGCCGCGCTGGAACGGGCCGGGGTTTCGGTGGTGCGTTCGCCCACCGAGATGGGGGCACGCATGGCCGAGGTGCTGAAGGCGATCTGAACCCATGGCCGAGACCTTACGCATTGCGCTGGCCCAGCTGAATCTGCTGGTAGGCGATATTGAGGGCAATGCCCAAAGACTGATCGCCGCTGCCGAGCAGGCGCGCGACGGGCTGGGGGCCGATGCCATTGTGTTTCCCGAACTGAGCCTGACCGGCTACCCGCCGGAGGATTTGTTGCTGCGCGCCGGCCTGCACCAGCGGGTGCTGGCGGCGCTGGCGCAGATCGCCCAACAGGTGCAGGGCATCGATGTGATCCTTGGCTATCCCCATCAGGCCAGTGGTGGCCTGTACAACGCCGCGGCGCTGTTGCGCGACGGGGCAGTGCAGGCCAGCTATCACAAGCAACACCTGCCCAATTACAGTGTGTTCGACGAAAAACGCTATTTCGCTGCGGGCAGCGAGCCGGCCGTGGTCAGCATCAAGGGTGTGCCGGTGGGGCTGAGCATTTGCGAGGATATCTGGCAGCCGGGTACGGTGGCCCAGGCCGCAGCGGCCGGGGCAGCCTTGATCATCAATCTCAATGCCTCCCCCTTTCACCTGCACAAGAGTGGCGAGCGCCAGGCGGCAGTGCGTGATCGGGTGGCTGAGGCGGGCCTGCCGGTGGTGTACGTGAACCTGATCGGGGGGCAGGACGAACTGGTGTTTGATGGTGGCTCCTTTGTGATGGATGCCCAGGGCCAGCTGGCGATGCAGGCCCCGGCCTTTAGCGAGGGGCTGTATCTGGCCGAATTTGCCATTCAGGCAGGTGGGATCAAGGCCCTGCCCGGTGAGTGCGCCACGCCGCTGGGCGAAGAGGCCAGTGTCTGGCAGGCACTGGTGCTGGGGGTGCGCGACTATATCCGCAAGAATCGTTTTCCCGGCGCGGTGCTCGGCCTGTCCGGCGGCATCGACTCGGCGGTGGCGCTGGCAGTGGCGGTGGATGCGATCGGTGCCGAGCAGGTGGAGGCGGTGATGATGCCCTCACGCTATACCGCCGATATCAGCCTGGATGGGGCACGGGCACAGGCCGAGGCGCAGCGGGTGCTGTACCGGGAGATCAGTATCGAACCGCTGGTCGATGCCTTTAGCGCCAGCCTGGCCGAGGAGTTTGCCGGTCTGCCAGTGGATACCACCGAGGAGAACATCCAGGCCCGCTGTCGCGGTACCCTGCTGATGGCGATCTCCAATAAAAAGGGCAAGATGGTACTGACCACCGGCAACAAGAGTGAGATGGCGGTGGGCTATGCCACCCTGTATGGCGACATGGCCGGTGGTTTCGACGTACTCAAGGACGTGCCCAAGACCCTGGTGTTCCGCCTGGCCCGCTATCGCAACAGCCTCTCGCCGGTGATCCCCGAGGCGGTGATCGAGCGCCCCCCTTCGGCGGAGCTGCGCGCCGACCAGCAGGACAGCGACAGCCTGCCACCCTACGACATCCTGGATGCGATCCTGGAGCGCTATGTGGAGCAGGACCTGTGCGCCGAGGCGATTATCGCCGACGGTTTTGAAGCGACCATCGTGCGCCGGGTGATCCGCCTGGTGGAGAATAATGAATACAAGCGCCGCCAGGCACCGCCGGGGGTGCGCATCACCCGCCGCGCCTTCGGCCGCGACCGGCGTTATCCGATCAGCTCCGGCTTTGGCCGGAATTAATCACACCGCAGAGACGCAGAGTGCGCAGAGAAGACAAAATTCGCCCATGGTTCTGCCATATGTACTCGCCAAGCGTGCTAAATAATGGTTTGCATGCATTCGGCGGCGGGATGGAATAGGGCGATAATATTCCCTTGGGGTCTTGGCGAGAGAACGAGAAGCTTGCTTAAAGGGGGAGATATGTCATGGTGGTGTTTTTACTCTGCGAGCTCTGCGTCTCTGCGGTTTTTTTTTATTTAGTGAGGTAATGGTAATGAAAAAGATCGAGGCGATTATCAAACCGTTTAAGCTGGACGATGTGCGCGAGGCTCTGTCGGATATCGGTGTGGCCGGTATGACCGCCACCGAGGTGAAGGGTTTTGGCCGTCAGAAGGGGCATACCGAGTTGTATCGCGGTGCCGAGTATGTGGTGGATTTCCTGCCCAAGGTGAAGGTCGAGTTGGTGGTGGATGATGCCATGGTGGAGCAGTGCATCGAGGCGATTACCAACGTCGCCCGCACCGGCAAGATCGGCGATGGCAAGATCTTCGTCAGTGATGTGGAGCGGGTGATCCGCATCCGCACCGGCGAGGAAGGTTCGCAGGCGATCTAGGGG
>JACUTZ010000023.1 GCA_014859545.1 Gammaproteobacteria bacterium | reverse complement strand
CTCCCGCCAGCAACCAGCAACCAAGGCTTCTAGTTGGGCTTTTAACGCATATGCAGTAACATCACCCACATGCTTGTCATAAGGCACATTGCCTCGCCAGGAGTTAACCATGAAATCTGCAGCACGTTTTTCCCTGATCCTCGCCATCGGTATGGCGCTGGGTGCCAGCCTCAGTGTGGGCACCAGTGTGCTGGCCGATCGCGCCGGCGGCAATGGCGGCACCAGCCTGCCATTGGAAGAACTGCGCGCCCTCAGTGAGGTGTTTGGCAAGGTCAAGGCCGACTATGTGGAGGAGGTCAATGACCGGGAGCTGCTGGAAGGGGCGATCCGCGGCATGCTGACCGGCCTGGACCCGCACTCGGCCTACCTCAATCAGGATGAATTCAAGGAGCTGCAAGTCGGCACCACCGGCAAATTCGGTGGCCTGGGGATCGAGGTCTCGATGGAGGACGGTTTCGTCAAGGTGGTCTCCCCCATCGACGATACCCCGGCAATGCGGGCCGGAGTGATGGCCGGCGATCTGATCGTTCGGCTGGATGACACCCCGGTCAAGGGCATGAGCCTGAACGACGCGGTCAAGATGATGCGCGGCGAACCGGGCACCAAGATTCGCCTGACCATCGTGCGCGAGGGAGTGCAGCAACCGATCGTGCTGGAGATCACCCGCGCGGTGATCCAGGTCCGCAGCGTACGCAGTGAAATGCTGGACGGCGGCTTTGGCTATCTGCGCATCACCAACTTCCAGTCCGCCACCGGCGAGGATGTGCGCAAGGCAGTCAGCCAGCTCAAGCGCGACAACCAGGGCGGCCTGAACGGCCTGGTGCTGGACATGCGCAACAACCCCGGTGGGGTGCTGGGTGCGGCGGTCAGCGTGTCAGACGCCTTCCTCAGCAAGGGCAAAGTGGTCTACACCGAGGGCCGCGCCCGTGATGCGGCGCTGGACTTTAACGCCACCCCGGGCGACATTCTGGACGGCAAGCCTATGGTGGTACTGGTTAACGGCGGTTCCGCCTCGGCCTCGGAGATCGTCGCCGGCGCCCTGCAGGATCACCAGCGCGCGGTAATCATGGGCACCCCGACCTTCGGCAAGGGCTCGGTGCAGACCATTTTCCCGATGAGCAACGACACCGCGGTCAAACTCACTACCGCCCGCTATTACACCCCGGCCGGACGCTCCATCCAGGCCGACGGGATCAAGCCCGATATTCTGGTCGAACCGCTACAGGTCAGTCGTGGTGAGCCCCGTGGCAATCAGATCAAGGAGGCCGACCTGAGCGGCCACCTCAGCAATGGCCGCGAGGCCGCCCCAAAGACGGATGCGCAAAAGCAGGCCGACGATGAGCCACTGGCCAGTCGGGATTACATGCTCAACGAGGCGCTGAATCTGCTCAAGGGTCTGCATATCCTGCAGGCGGGTCGCGCCAACTGATGCCTGTCCCGCTGCCCTTGTCCAGGCTGCGGTCCGGCCTGCGCTGTTTTCTGCACGGTGTTCTATTCGGCACCCTGCTGCTGGGCGGCATCGCACAGGCCGATGAGCGGCCGGTGATCGCACTGATCATCGACGACATCGGTGATCGCCTGCCGGAGGGACAGCGTGCCGTGGAACTGCCCGGTGCCGTCACCTATGCCATCCTGCCCCACACCCCCTTTGCCCGCCGCCTCGCCAAACTCGGCCATGCCCAGGGCAAGGAGATCATGCTGCACCAACCGATGCAGGCGCTGAACGGCGAAAAGATGGGGCCCGGCGGCATCCATTTGGATATGGATCGCCAGCAGCTACAGCAGGTGCTGCGTGACAACCTGGCGGCCATCCCCCATGTGCGCGGGGTCAACAACCACATGGGCAGCCTGCTGACCCGCCATCCCGGGCATATGGCCTGGGTAATGGAGGCCTTGCAGCAACAGGGCGGGCTGTACTTCGTCGACAGCACCACCGCTCCCACCACGGTGGCACAGAAGGTCGCCCGGGAACACGGCCTGGCCAATGCACGCCGTCATGTCTTCCTCGACCATGATCGCGAACGCGAGGCCATCCTCAAACAATTCGTCCGGCTACTGGAGCAGGCCCACCAAAACGGTGCCGCGCTGGCCATCGGCCACCCCTACCCGGAAACCCTGGATGTACTGGAGGCCCTGCTCCCCTATCTGGATGAATTCGGGGTGCGCCTGCTGCCGGTCTCCGCATGGATCGTTCAGGCCCAACACCAAAGAGAAACCCTATGGCAAGCGTCCTTGTCCCCCTCGCCCAGGGCTGCGAAGAGCTCGAAGCGGTAACCATCATCGATCTGCTGGTACGTGCCGGTGCGCGGGTCACCAGCGCCGGGCTGCAGCCGGGGCCGATCAAGGCCTCCCGTGGGGTGGTCTTGCTCCCCGACACCGATCTGGATAGCGCCCTGCAACAGGACTATGACATGGTCGTTTTGCCCGGCGGGATGCCCGGCGCCCAACACCTGCAGGACGACCCACGCATCATTCGGCTGTTGCAGTCCATGGCCGCCACCGACAAATATACCGCGGCGATCTGCGCCGCGCCCAAGGTGTTGGCGGCGGCCGGGCTGTTGGATGGTAAGCGGGCCACCAGCTACCCCGGTTTTCTCGACCATGATCCCGCCCCCGGGATGCATTACGAGAGCGCGGCGGTGGTGCAGGATGGCAGGCTGATCACCTCCCGTGGGCCGGGCACCGCGATGGAGTTTGCCCTGTGTCTGATCGAAAACCTGTTCGGCAAGGCCAAGCGTGACGAGGTCGAGGCCGGGCTGCAACGAGGGTGAGGGGCTGGGTTCTGAGTGATGAGTGCTGAGTGCTGAGTGCTGAGTCGTACCTCATACAAATTCGTAATTAGTCGCCCCCCTTGGTGTTGCGGAAACTGCCCACCTCCCACAGAAAAACCTTTTATTTGATGCGCGATTTAACCATCATTCCTTTGCGGTGACATCATCAATCACTCGTATTTCCAGGCTCGATATCGCGCAGGCCACTGGCCAGATCTGGATAACGCAACTGATAGGCCAGTTCGCGCAATACCTTGCGGCTATCCATGCGCCGCGACTCCCCCAGATAGGACAGCATCGCTGGACTCAGCTGCTGGCGGGCCTCGGCCAGACTGAGCTGTGGTGGCGGCGGCAGACCCAGGGCCTGGGCCACCGCCAGGAAGTATTCGGTCATATTGCCGGGCTTGCCGTCACTGACATTAAACACCCGCTGGCCCGGCTGGGGATGCTCGGCGGCAGCGATACAAATCCCCAGCAGATCATCCACATGAATGCGATTGCTATAGCCGCATTCGGTCTCGCGCAGCACCGGCAGGCCCTGACGCAGGCGTGCCTCTGGCAGACGGCCCGGCCCATAGATCCCGCCCACCCGCAACAGCGTCAGGGAAAAGCCCAGCTCTTGTGAGGCCTGGCGCAGGGCGGTTTCGGCCGCCAGGCGGCGGATCGCCCGGCCAGTCTGGGGCTGGGTAGGGCACTCCTCGTCCACCCAAGCACCCCCGCTATCCCCGTAGACCCCACTGGTTCCCATGTAGATCAGCTGCTGGGGACAATTGTCCTTGCCCAGGCAGGCTAAAAAGTGCTCGATACGACTGTCGCGCTCACCCTCGCCGGGTGGCGGGGCCAGATAGTACAGCACCCGTCCGTGCAGACCTGGTGCCTGCAGCGGCGCAAGCGTCTCGGGCTGATCCAGATCGGCATGCAGAATGGCTATCCCCTGTGATTGAAGTTGTTGCTGCCGGTCCCCAGATCGCAATGCGGACCGAAACAGTGCCGCGACGTCTACCCCGGCGGTCCGCCAGCGCCGCGCCAGGCGTGTCCCCACGTCGCCACAGCCAATGATAATGATTTCGTGTGCCATCAATAATCCATTCGTATTTTCAAGGTTAATCGTAGTAAACTACTTGGTTTTAGCGAAAACGTCACTATTCCAGGCATATCGCTGCAACATCGACACACAGTCTCCACAAAGGAAAACCATGACATACTCCGTTACGGTCCTGCCCAGCGGCAGGAAATTTCACGCAGAAGCCGATGAAACCCTGCTTGATGCCGCGCTGCGCAGCGGCCTTGCCTTCCCCTATGGCTGTCGTGGTGGCGCCTGTGGTTCCTGTGTTGGCAAGGTAGTCAGCGGCGAGATCCACTACGGTGACGATGAACCGATGGCCCTCAGTGACGAGGAGCAAACCGTCGGCATGGCCTTGTTCTGTCTGGCGCGGCCCAACAGCGATATCACCCTGGAGGTACACGAGGTCGGTGCGATCGAAGAGATCCCGATCCGTAACCTGCCCGCCAAGGTGGCGCGTCTGGAAAGGATGAACGATGAAGTGATGGCGCTGTTTCTCAAGCTGCCCGAGGGTGAACGCCTGCAATACCTGGCCGGACAGTATGCCGATTTCATCATGAAGGACGGGCGCAAGCGCCCCTTCTCGATTGCCAATGCCCCGCATCATGATGAATTGCTGGAGTTTCACATCCGCCACATTCGTGGCGGCGAATTCACCGACCATGTGTTCAGCGATATGCAGCCCGGCGAGATGTTGCGCATCGAGGCCCCCAAAGGCAGTTTCTTCCTGCGCGAGGACAGTGATCGGCCGATCATTATGCTCGCCACCGGCACCGGTTTTGGGCCGATCAAGGGGATACTCGAGCACATGATGGCCGAGCAATCCACACGCCCTGTCACCCTCTACTGGGGTGCCCGTCACCGCGAGGATCTCTATGCCGATGGCCTGATCCGTAGCTGGCAGACCCGTTTCCCGACGCTGGACTACCGTCCGGTACTCTCCCAGCCCGACAGCAGCTGGGATGGCCGCAGCGGTTATGTACAGGAGGCGGTGAGCGCGGATTTTGCCGATCTAAGCAACCACGAGCTGTATGCCTGTGGTCATCCTGCGATGGTCTACAGCGCCCGTGATGCCCTGGTGGCACGCGGCATGGATCCGGCCCATTGCTTTGGTGATGCCTTCGAGTGGGCCAAGGACTGAACCCGTTACCGGGGCTACTCTGCCCCGTTCAACTTCAGGGGAGCTGCTGGCGGTAGACAGCCAGGGCCTGATCCTTTTCTCCCAGCTGAATCAGCAACTCCGCCAGGGCATGGCGGGCCTCAGCCCCAGCCTCGATCGCCAGGCTGGCCTCCAGATAACTGCGTGCCTTGCCCCACAGCTGATTGCGTAGCGCCAGGCGGGCCAGGGCCAGCAACAGCACCGGGTCTGCGGGATGCTGTTCAAGCCAGGGTTCCAGCAGGGCCAGGCGTGGTGCGACCTGCGCACCGTCCAGCTGGGCATAGCGCGCCGCCAGATCCGCATCGTAGCGCTTGCTCAGGTAGCCACGTAGCAGCTGTTCGGCCTGCGCCCCCTCCCCCAGCTCAACCAGACGTTGCGCGTAATGTGCAACAAAGTCCGCCTGCTGCTTACGGGCCTTGGGGAGCTCCTGCCAACAGTGCTGCAGGGATTCGAGTTGTTTCGCCTGATCCAGCAGCTGGTGATACAGGTTTTGCTCAAACTGCGCCAGTGCCTCCCCCTCAAGGACATGATGGCGGCGCAGCTCCGGCAGGAGCTGATGCAGATCCTGCCAGCTTTGCAGTTTTTCATAGAGTTTTTTCAACAGATACAGCACATGCACATGACGCGGTGCGACCCGGCGCAGCTCGCGCAGACTGGCCAGTGCCTGTTCCAGCTGTCCCTGGGCCAGTTGCAGCTCCGCCTGGGTCAAACCAATCGCCAGCTTGGCCTCGGGCATACTCTGATAGGCCTGTGCGAGATAGGCATCCCGGCGACCCTCCTCGCCCTGCTTCTGTGCCGCCCTGGCCGCACCCAAATAGTTGATCAGCGGTGTATCGCTACGACTGGCGGCACGACTCAAGCGCCGTTCCGCCTGAGACCAATGTCCCTCTGCCAGGGCAATCAGGCCGCGATTGGTCAAGCGGTGGGCGCGCAGCACCCGGCGCCGCTCGCGCCAGCGCGACAGGCTGGACGGTAGATGCCACAGCAACCACAGCAGGCGCAGGCCAAAATAAAACAGCGCAAAGGCCAGGATCTGCAACAGTAGATAAACCGTCAGACTGGTCTCCACGGTCCAGCCCAGATAACTGAACAGCACATAGCCAGGGTCACGCTGAGCCAGCAGGGTCAGCGACACCCCCAGGGTCAACGCCAGCAGGGCGGCAAACAGAAATTTCATCGGCGCTCATCCCCGACGGTATCCTGCTCGGCAGCAGGGGACGGCGAGCCGGACTGGGTCATCAACAGGCGTTCCAGCAGCTGGCTGGTTTCCTCCAGACTGGGGTAGCTCGGCCAGGGATCCTGGCCGAGCAGGTCCGCCAGACCCTCCTCCAGCTGCTGGTAGGCCGGCGCATGCGGCTCAAAATGCATCACCAGCCAGGCCTGCGCTGCCTGCAGATTCTGTTGCCAGGCATCGCGCTGGCCACTTAGCAGGGCCAACTGGGCCGCCTCCAAACGCATCGCCATCACCAGCTCCAGCTGCTGACCATGCATCACCCGCCCATGCGTGTCCTGCTGATGGCGCACCACCACCAGCTCGCGCAGGTCATTCCAGACCTGGCGCAAGATCCGCTGCCAGCGCCCTTGCTGTGCCTCTGGCATGGCGTCATCCCGCTGCGGCTCGGCTATCGGCGCACCGAGTTTTTTCATCGGCAGCGCGTCGACCAGCACCATCAAGCCACTCAACTGGCTGGCCAGCTGCTGTACATCTCCACGCCCCAGCACCGCCACCCGCTGGATATCCTCGGCCAGGGCGCGCTTGAGCGGGGCCAGGTGCGGCTGATCCATTACCGCCAGGGTTTCGGCCGCCGCCTGCAGGGCGCTCAGTGCGCTGCGCGGCTGGCGCTCCAGGTGCAGTCGATGCTCGGCAATACGCAGCAAGTAAGCCACTTCCGCCAGCTCCCACTCCTGCAACTGGCGGGGGATATGACCGCGCAGGCTTTGAACCTGTTGCTCCAGCTGGCGCAGATGCGCTGCCTGTGTCCGCAATTGTTGTGCCTGTTGTAATTGGGCGGCCTGCTGTTGCTGCCAGGCTTGCTCACTGGCCGCTTGTAAGCCGGACAGTTCCACCTGCAGTGCCTGGCCCTGTTGTACCGTCAGCTGCTGTTGCTGCCACAAATAATAGCCTGCGCCCAGGGCGAGCAGCAGCAACAGCCCAAGCAGCAACACCAGGCTGTTACCGTTCCTCTCGCCCGGTTTTCCCTGCGCAGGGGGGGTGGTGGATTTGGGTTTGGTGGCCTTGGCGGTTTTATCCGTCTTGGCACTGCCAGGGGCGGACTTCGCTGCCGACTTGTTGCTGGCCAACTTGTCCGTGTCATCGCCCGGGCTTGTTGCCTGATGCTGTGCGGTTTCAGGTTCTGCAGCGGCCTTTTCGGTGGGGTGCAGCGGGTGATCGTGCTTATTGCTCATTCGGTATGTCCCTGGGCATCCGCCCATTCGATCAATCTATCCACGATGGCCTCATCGCTGGCCCGCTCGGCCAGCAGGGCGGTCTGTCGAAAGCCCAATTGTCGGGCCAGTTCAACGGTGCGTGTACTGACCACGACCAGCGGCAGCCCAAACATGCGGTGATGCTGTGTCGGCGGGGTCATTTGGCATAGCATGCGCAGGCCTTCACCACTGGTGATGGTTATAATATCGGTGTTTTGCGGCCAGGCGTCCAGCGCAGCGGGCAAGGCTGCCGCCCGGCGACGATAGACCGCCAGGTAATCGACCTGGGCACCACGCTGGCGCAGGCTTTCCCCCAGCAGCGCCCGACCATCCTCGCCGCGCAGGATCAACACCCGCTGGCCAGCCATCTGCTGCAGTGCTGGCAAAGCCAGTAGTCCCTCGCTGTCATAGCGCTGCCCCGGCACCAGGTCCGGCCCCCTTCCCAGTTGTTCATGCAAGGTGCGGGCACTGCCAGCGCCCACCGTGGCCAAACGCAGTGAGGCGGGCAGACCGCCGACGGCCTGGATCGCCGCCAGACCCGACTGTACCGCATTGGGACTGACAAAAATGAGTAGTTGGTACTGATCCAGCCTCGCCAGGGCGGCCAGCACCTCGGGACGCTGACCCAGATCCTCAATCAACAGGGTCGGCAGGCGCAACGGCACCGCGCCCTGCTCGATGATACGTTGACACAGGCCCTCGGCCTGATGGGCCGGACGGGTGACCAGCACCCGCAGGCCCTGCAGGCTATGCCTGTTCGGCATACAGCTCGGCAAGAATGACATCGGCGCCACGTGCCAACAGGTCTTCGGCCAGGGTGATACCCAGCTCCTCGGCCACCTCGGGGTAGCCGCTGATGCTGCCACGAACGACCTCACTACCATCCGGGCGTGCCACCAGGCCGTGCAACACGATTACCCCGTGCTCCAGTTCCGCATAGCCGCCAATCGGCACCTGGCACCCCCCTTCCAGACGGCGGTTCATGGCCCGTTCGGCCAGCACCCGGGCGGCGGTCTTGGGTTCGTTCAGGCTGGCCAGCATCAGGTTCAGCTCGTCATCATCAACCCGGCACTCGATCCCCACGGCACCCTGGCCACAGGCAGGCAGCATAGTGGTGACATCCAGCAGCTCGGTAATCCGTTCTTCCAGCTTGAGACGCTTCAGCCCGGCCCCGGCAAGGATGATCGCCTCGTATTCCCCCTCGTCCAGCTTGCGCAGGCGGGTTTGTACATTGCCGCGCAGGAAGCGGATCTGCAGGTCCGGGCGCAGCGCCAGCAGCTGGGCCTGACGACGCAGGCTGGAGGTGCCAACCACCGCCCCCTGGGGCAGTTGATCAAGGCTCTTGCAGCTATTGGAAACAAAGGCGTCGCGCGGGTCTTCACGCGGGCAGATAACCGGCAGATGCAGGCCCTCGGGCAACTCCATCGGCACATCCTTCATGGAGTGCACCGCGATGTCCGCATCGCCGCGCAACATACCCTCTTCCAACTCCTTGGTGAACAGGCCCTTACCACCGATCTTGGCCAAAGGGGTATCCAGGATGCGATCCCCTTCCGACTTCATCTTGATCAGCTCCACCTCCAGACCGGGGTGAGCGTTTTTCAACGCGGTGGCAACATACTCGGCCTGCCACAGGGCAAGCAGGCTTTCACGGGTGGCGATGCGGATCAGTTTTTTGTTCATCGTTGGACTCGGCTGTTACGGTAAGACTATCGGGGAACCATGGCCGTGGGGGCTGGTCATATCCGGGTAATTGTCCGATCATACACAGTCACTCCCCCCAGCAACAGGAAACACCTGAATGAGACGTTTAGCGAAGATCAGTATTATCGCCCTTGGCTTGGTAATGATGGCCTCATTTTTACCCAGTTTTGCCGAAGATGGCTACAAATTCGTCCAGCTTGAGCACACCCGTGATTTCGCCGCCGCCGGCAGTGAAAACCGGCAGCAGGGGCGCGCCATGCTGTTGATGTTCTCCGGTGCCCATTGTCGCTATTGTCACGCCATCGAGGAGGACTTCCTCAAGCCGATGCTGCGCAGCGGGGAATACGACGCGCTGATCAGTATGCACAAGATCGACCTCTATAGTGACGACGAGGTAGTGGGCTTTGATGGCCAGCCGATCCGCATTCCCGAGCTGGCACGCCGCTATGAGGTGTTTGTCATGCCGACCCTGCTGTTTGTCGATGACCAGGGCCGCGAGGTGGGTGAGCGACGCATCGGCCTGACCACCCCCGGCCTGTACGGCGGTTATCTGGATGCCTCGATCCAGGCAGCAGTTTCCGCTGTTCGTCGGCAGGGTACACAGCAAATCTCCCTGCTTCGCGAATAATGGCCACGCCTGGCCAGATTATCCAGGATTGCCCCTGTGGCAGCGGACACCGCTATACCCGGTGCTGTGGACGCTATCACCAGGGTGAACCGGCACCCAGCGCCGAGGCGCTGATGCGCTCGCGCTATAGCGCCTATGTTCTGGGTCTGCTGGATTATCTGCGCCATAGCTGGCACCCGGATACCTGTCCTGGCGAACTCATGCTCGAACCTGGACTGCGCTGGCTGGGCCTGAAGATCCACCATACCGAGGCGGGCGGCCCTGCCGATAACGAGGGCAGGGTGACATTTGTCGCCCGCCACAAGTTGCATGGACGCGCTGGGCGCCTACAGGAAAACAGTCGTTTTGTGCGTTACCAGGGACGCTGGGTTTACCTGGACGGCGAGATCCGCCAGCAACCCATCGGACTTAATTCGTAACAAGAAAAATATGGCGAAATCCTGCGTTTGCACTGTAAGGAGGCAGGCTGCCAGCGCACCACGGGGTTCACTGACGCAGGCCGATAGTGCTTTGCAGAACTCGCCGCCGCAGCCAGATCACCGCAACACCGATGCCAGCTCATGCTCCCGCTGCACGTCAATACGCCGTCGTACCACATCCTCGGGTACACCGTTCAACTGCAAGATGCGCCCCGACAGCTCCAGGCTGGCCTCCACCGTTTCCAGAATCACCTCACTGGCGCCCCGTTCCAGTAAACGGCTGGCATGCTCAGCGTCCCGTGCACGGGCAATGATCGCCAATTGTGGCCACTCCGCCCTAACCACCTGTACCACGTGTTCGGCAGCACTGGCATTGTCCATCGTCAGCACCAGCGCACTGGCCTTGTCGACATGGGTCCGGCGTAACATTTCCAGTCGCGAGGCGTCACCAAAATACACCGGCATACCCAGCTCGCGCGCCGCGGCAACTCCACTGGCATCCTGATCGATGGCAATATATGGCATCGCGTTCGCGTCCAGAGTCCGTCCAAGGATCTTCCCTACCCGGCCGAAACCGGCCACCACCACATGCCCCTCCATCCCAACCAAGCCATTCAGGTCCCCTTCCTGCTGATCCAACTGACTAGGTGGCTCCAGCATAGCGGACAAGCGACTGGCCAGAGAGGCCACCAGCGGGGTCACCACCATCGACAAACCGGTCACGATGAGCATGAACTGCCCAATCTCTCCCGGGATCAATCCCAGGGTCATCGCCAACCCCACCACCACAAAGGCAAATTCACCACCCTGCCCCAGCAATAGGCCCGTTTCCAGTGAGGTATGACGAGGCAGACCAAAGCCCAGACACAGGGCCGTCGTCACTAGGGTTTTCAACGCAAACAGACCACCCACCGAAGCGACGATCCAGAACAACTGCTCGCCGACTACCCGATAATCGATCCCCATACCGACGGACATAAAAAAGAGTCCCAGCAACAGGCCTTTGAAGGGCTCTATATCCACCTCAATTTCATGCCGAAATTCGGTTTCTGCCAACAACAAACCCGCCAGGAAGGCGCCCAGCGCCATCGATAGGCCGACCATACCGGTCACCGCCGAGGCCCCGATCACCATCAGCAAGGTCGCTGCCATGAACATCTCCACATTGCGGCTACGCGAAACCATGTGAAACAAGGGGCGGATCACCAATCGACCAAGCATGTAGATGCCAACAATCACCAGGGCCGCCTTGCCCAGGGAAAGCAACAATGCCAGACCCAGACCCTCCTGCATCTTTGCACCGAGCACCCCAACCAGGAACAGAATCGGCACCACCGCCAGATCCTGCATCAGCAGGATGGAAAAACTTGAGCGCCCCATCGGTGAGGCCAACTGACGACGCTCAATCAGCAACTGCATCACGATCGCCGTCGAGGACAGGGCAAGACAGGCCCCTAGCACCATCGATGCCTCCGGGGTATTTCCAAAACCCCAGGCGATCGCGCCGATGATCGATCCGGTGATCAGGATCTGCAGGCTTCCCAGGCCGAATACCCAGCGACGCATGGCCCAAAGACGATCCAGCGACAGATCCAAGCCGATCATGAACAGCAGGAAGATCACCCCGAGTTCCGCCAATGCCTGCACCCCCTTGAGATCACTGATCACCAAATAGGAAAGCCAGTCGAGATGATCCACCAGCAGACCCAGGCCAAAGGGGCCTATCACCCCACCGACGATCAAGTAACCCAACACAGGACTGATCCGGAATCGGTGCAACAGCGGCACCACAATACCTGCGGCAACCAGGAACAGTACTATTTCACGCAGGTACGGGATACCATGCTCTTCCACAACGTCACTCCAACTTGTTCAATCAAAAAAACGCGGCCAGCCACCTGACCCCGGGGGCGGTGATTTGTGCCCATTTTAACGCCGTATCGGCATGCATGCATTCAGATAGAATCTACTCAGCACCACGCAAGATTCGACGCAGCCCCGGCAGATGGCGACGACTGACCTCCGGACCATGAGCAATCCCCTTGAGCACCACTCGCCAGCTTCCATCGGCCTGTTTTTCCAGCCCCGCCAGGGCACGGATCGCCACCAGGGCATTGCGATGCACCCGCAACAGCCGTTCCGGCCAGGCCTCCTCCAACTGCTTCAGGGATTCTTCCAGCAGGTCTTCACGCCCGGATCGGTAAGCGGTCACATACTTGTGATCGGCTTGAAAATAGAGCACCTCGTCCAGCGGCAGCAGGTGCAGCTCACCATGGCGACGCACACTGAGCTGTGGTGAGGGTTCGCGTGAGGAGAACAGGCTCGCGGCCCGTTCCAGCGCCTGCTGCAGGCGTTCCAGGCGCACCGGCTTGAGCAGGTAGTCCATGGCCTGGGCCTCAAAGGCCTCCAGCGCATGTTCCCCGTAGGCGGTGGTAAAGATCACCACTGGTGGCTGTGGCAGGGCCTGTAGCGCCCTGGCCACGGCCATGCCATCCATGCCGGGCATGCGGATATCCAGCAACACCACCTCAACCGGATGCTCGACCATGCGCTGCAGGGCCTGCTGGCCATCGGCGGCCTCAGTGCTGGCGCTCACCATCTCCAGCGTCGCCAGCAGGCGTAGCAGGCGCCCACGGGCCGGTGCCTCGTCGTCGACCACCATCACCCTCATGCCGCGCCCTCCCTGGGCAAGTTCAGCTCCACCTCGAACTGTTCCCCTGCGGTATGTTGCTGCAACCCGGCCTTGTTACCGTAATGAACCTGCAGGCGCTGGGCAATATTATCCAAGGCCAAATGGTTCCCCTGATGCGGGGGGTTTGTCGACGGTGGCAGGGGATTGAGTACCCGCAGCTGCAAGCGGGCCGCATCGCAACTGACCCGGATCTGAATCGTCCCACCCTGTGCCAGTGGCTCGATGCCATGATAAACCGCGTTTTCCACCAATGGCTGCAGGATCAGCGGCGGGATCAACAGGGACTCACAGGCCGCATCCACCTGCCAGTCCAGTTGCAGACGCTCGCCCAGGCGCAGACCCTCCATGTGCAGGTACTGACGGGTTAACGCCAACTCCTCCAGCAGCGGGATGTGCTTGCGCTCCTCGCGCAGATTGGCGCGAAATAGATCCGCCAGATCCAGCAAGGCCTCCTCGGCCTGTGCCGGATGGCGATGGATCAGACTGCTGATGGTATTGATGCTGTTAAACAGAAAATGCGGTCGTATGCGCGCCTGCAGGGCCTGTAGACGGGCCTGGCCCTCGGCCCGAATGCCGCGCCGCCACTGGCTTTGCACATAGAAATAGCGCAGCGCCAAGGCACTGACGATGGCACCGATGGTGAGGTTGCGCAGCAGAAAATCCACATGGGAATGGGCCACCAGCGACAGCTGGCCCTGCTCCCCCACCCACCAGGCCCCCTCGCTGAGCAGCGCGATCACCAGCAGTAGCAGCAGATAACTGAGCAGGCCGGCGGCAGTATCGCTGAGGCGAGATAGCCAGGGGCGCAGGGTACACAGCAAGGCGGCACAGCTCAGGCCTGCCCATTGCATGAACAGCGAGATCATCCCCAGCTCGTACCACAGATCGTTGTTGTGCTGGGCGCTGGCCAGGGTCAGAATAAAGGCAAACAGCTGCGACAACACCACCACCGCAAACACAGAGTTGAGGCTGCAAAAATCCGGCAAAAAGAAATCACGCTGGAGCTTATTCTCGACGGTCACCTGCAATCCCCTCCCTATTGCCATAGTCTACACCAGCAGGATGTAGATCGCCGTGAATGGTGATGATCGGCTATACTGCGCGCATTTCCACCCATACAGAAGCCATACCATCATGAGCGAGACGCATCCCACCGGCAATACCGTAGAAAAACCCTGGACCGGCCGTTTTAGCGAGCCGACCGATGCCTTTGTCGAGGCCTTTGGTGCCTCGGTGGGTTTTGATCAACGCATCTACCGCCAGGATATTGCCGGCTCCAAGGCCCATGCCCGCATGCTGGCCCATGTGGGGGTACTGAGCGAGGCCGAGCGTGACAGCATCATTACCGGTCTGGATCAAATCCAGAATGAAATCGAACGCGGCGAATTCCGCTGGTCGATCGCCCTGGAAGACGTGCACATGAACATCGAAAGCCGCCTGACTGCGCTGATCGGCGAGGCCGGCAAGAAACTGCACACCGGTCGTTCGCGCAATGATCAGGTCGCCACCGATGTGCGCCTGTATCTGCGCGACGAGATCGATCTGATTCAGACCGAACTGCGCCGTCTGCAGGGCAACCTGATCGACCTGGCCGAACGTGAGGCCGACACCATCATGCCCGGCTTCACCCATCTGCAAACCGCCCAGCCGATCAGCTTCGGCCACCACATGCTGGCCTGGAACGAAATGCTGCAACGCGATGCCGAGCGCCTGGCCGACTGTCGCAAACGGGTCAACATCATGCCGCTGGGTTCGGCCGCTCTGGCCGGCACCACCTATCCCATCGACCGCAGCTTTACCGCGCGTGAACTGGGCTTTGCGATGCCCGGTCGCAACTCCCTGGACGGGGTCTCCGATCGCGATTTTGCGATCGAGTTCATCAGCGCCGCCTCACTGCTGCTGATGCATCTATCGCGCTTTTCCGAAGAGCTGATCCTGTGGGTCTCCAGCCAGTTCAATTTTGTCGAGATCTCCGATGCCTTTTGCACTGGCTCCTCGATCATGCCGCAGAAGAAAAATCCCGATGTGCCCGAGCTGGTGCGCGGCAAGAGCGGTCGTGTCTATGGCCATTTGATCGCCATGCTGACCATCATGAAGGGCCAGCCACTGGCCTATAACAAGGACAACCAGGAAGACAAGGAGCCGCTGTTCGATACCATCGACACGGTCAAGGGTTGCCTGCGGGTATTCGCCGACATGATGGGCTGCAGCAAGGATGCGCAGGGCCAGTCTCGCTGCCATGTGGTGCCACGGCGCGAGGTGATGCGCGAGGCGGCACGGCGCGGCTTTTCCACCGCCACCGATCTGGCCGATTATCTGGTACGCAAGGGGGTGGCCTTTCGCGATGCCCACGAAATCGTTGGCAAGGCGGTGGCGCTGGGGGTACGCACCGAGCGCGACCTGTCCGAGATGTCACTGGCCGAACTGCGCGAATTCTCCAGCGCCATCGACGAGGATGTGTTTGCGGTACTCACCCTGGAAGGCTCGGTGGCCGCCCGCAATCATCCGGGTGGTACCGCCCCCGAACGGGTCCGCGAGGCCGTCCAACTGGCTCGAAATTTGCTCTTGTAATCCCTGTCTGCGGTATTCGCACTGTCTGCCGACAGCAGACCACCATGCTGGTGCACCTACTGTCAGAACAAACCGATCCATGCACCACGATTGTGCCGGGGCGTCAGCATCCAATTGCCGCCTCGGCGATGCTGTAATGGCCCATCGCTTCAATACGAAACAACAGGATTAGCCATGAAGAACAAACAGGACACCCCCATCCTTCTCAACTATGACTATGAAGGCATGGACGAGGCCTCGATCAAACATTCTCTGGCCAACCGTCTTGTCTACACCGTTGGCAAGGATAATTTTACTGCCACCGAGCGCGACTGGTTCGAGGCGGTCGCCTATATGACCCGCGACCGACTCACCGAGCGCTGGATGGAAACCATGCGCAGCTATTACCGCAGTGACACCAAGCGCGTGTACTACCTGTCGATGGAGTTTCTGATGGGCCGTAGCCTGCTCAACAGTATGCTCAATCTCGGTTTCCGCGAGCCAACCGAACAAGTCCTCGCTGAACTGGGCATGAAACTGGAAGCGATCGCCGATATCGAATTTGACGCCGCCCTTGGCAATGGTGGTCTGGGACGATTGGCCGCCTGTTTCCTCGACTCCCTGGCCACCCTGCGCATGCCCGGTTACGGCTACGGGATCCGCTATGAATACGGCATGTTCCGTCAGGCCATCGAGAATGGCGCCCAGGTCGAACACCCGGATAACTGGCTGCGTTACAACAACCCCTGGGAATTCGATCGTCCCGAGGTGTTGTTCAAGATCAACTACTACGGCAAGGTGGTCGAATACCGTGATGCTCAGGGCGTACTTCGTCACCATTGGGTGGACACCGACGAAGTGATGGCGATGGCCTACGACACCCCGGTTCCCGGCTTTGGTGTGGACACCGTCAACAACCTGCGCCTGTGGACCGCCAAGGCCAGCCGCGATTTTGACCTGGGTTATTTTAACGAAGGCGACTATGCCGGCGCGGTGGAAGAAAAGACCCGCTCAGAAAACCTTTCCAAGGTCCTTTACCCCAATGATGTCACCGAAATGGGTAAGGAACTGCGCCTCAAACAACAATACTTCTTTGTCAGTGCCTCCCTGCAAGACATCATGCAGCGCTTTGTGCGCGTCAATGATGACTTTGAGCTATTGCCAGAGAAAGTTGCCATCCAGCTCAACGACACCCATCCCTCCATCGCCATCCCGGAGATGATGCGTCTACTGGTTGATATACATCACCTGGAATGGGAGCGCGCTTGGCAGATCACCACCCAGACCTTCGCCTATACCAACCACACCCTGCTGCCCGAGGCGTTGGAAACCTGGTCGGTGGCCTTGTTTGAACGCATGCTCCCACGACATCTACAGATCATCTACGACATCAACTTCAAATTCCTGAATGAAGTCATGCATCGCTATCCCGGCGATGGTGATCGTCTGCAACGCATGTCGATCATCGCCGAGGGCGAACAACGCCAGGTACGCATGGCCCACCTCGCCATCGTCGGTAGTCACAAAGTCAACGGGGTTGCCGCACTGCATACCGAACTGCTCAAGCGTCAGTTATTCCACGACTTTAACGCGTTTTATCCAGACAAATTCGTCAACATCACCAACGGGGTGACACCCCGACTGTGGTTGAACCAGGCCAATCCTGCGCTGACCAAACTGATCAGCGAGCAGATCGGCAACGGCTGGCTGACCCACCTGGAACGGCTGCGTGAATTGCTGCCGCTGGCCGATGACGCACAATTCCGCGCCCACTTCCGCGAGGTCAAGCAGCAGAACAAACAACGCCTGGCCGACAAGATTGCCGAACGACTGGGGATCCGTGTCAATCCCAATAGCCTGTTCGATGTGCAGATCAAACGCATCCACGAATACAAGCGTCAGTTACTGAATGTGTTGCACATTATTGCCCTGTATAACCGACTGCGTGATGGCAGCAATCCACCGCGGGTGGCGCGTACCTTTATCTTTGCCGGCAAGGCTGCACCCGGTTACTGGATGGCCAAGCAGATCATTCATTTGATCAATGATGTGGCCGACATCATTAACAACGACCCCTGTGTGGCCGAGCAACTCAAGGTGGTGTTCATTCCCAACTACGATGTCACCACTGCCACCGACATCATCCCTGCCGCAGACCTTTCCGAGCAGATCTCCACCGCCGGCACCGAGGCCTCCGGCACCGGCAATATGAAGCTGGCCCTCAACGGCGCCCTGACCATCGGTACTCTGGACGGTGCCAATGTGGAGATCCACAAGGAGGTCGGCGATGAGAATATCTTTATCTTTGGCCATACTGTCGAGGGCGTCGATACGCTGCGTGAGCAGGGTTATCAGCCACAGGATTACTACCAGGCCAACCCCGAGCTGAAACAGGTCATCGACATGATCGGCGCTGGCTTTTTCTCACCTAGTGATACCGGGCGCTACCGTGCCATTGTTGATTCCCTGCTTCATCGTGACCAGTACATGCTGCTGGCCGACTTTGACAGCTACGTGGCCGCACAGGATCGCGTCGATGCGCTCTTCCTCGATCAGGATCAATGGAGTCGCAAGGCGATCCTTAACGTAGCCCAACTCGGGGAGTTCTCCTCGGATCGCACGATCCGTGAATACGCCAAGAAGATCTGGGATATTGAACCGTTGAATCACAAACACCCCAAGCGTCCGGCTAAAAAGAAATAGCCCATGGCATGTGGTGGGCTTTTTCGCCACCACAACAATGCCCCAATAAAAAAGGCCCGGTGTACTACACCGGGCCTTTTTTATTGTTTTTTCGTCTGGGACGAAAAACGATCTTAACGCTTCATCGAACCAAAGAACTCGGCATTGGTTTTGGTCGCCTTGATCTTGTCTTGCAGGAAATCCATCGCGGCCAGTTCGTCCATCTCATAGACCAGTCGACGCAGGATCCACATCTTCTGCAGTTCTTCCGGATCGGTGAGCAGTTCTTCACGACGGGTGCCGGAACGATTGATGTTAATCGAGGGATAGATGCGTTTTTCGGCAATCCGGCGATCCAGATGGATTTCCATGTTGCCGGTACCCTTGAACTCTTCGTAGATCACATCGTCCATACGCGAGCCGGTTTCAACCAGCGCAGTGGCGATAATGGTCAGCGAGCCACCCTCTTCGATATTGCGCGCGGCACCAAAGAAACGCTTGGGCCGTTGCAGGGCATTGGCATCCACACCACCGGTCAGGACCTTGCCGGAAGAGGGGATCACGGTGTTGTAGGCACGTGCCAGACGGGTCACCGAGTCGAGCAGGATCACCACATCGTGTTTGTGTTCGACCAGGCGCTTGGCCTTTTCGATCACCATTTCGGCCACCTGTACGTGGCGGCTGGCCGGCTCATCGAAGGTGGAAGAAACCACTTCGCCACGTACCGATCGGCTCATTTCGGTGACTTCTTCCGGACGTTCATCGATCAGCAGTACGATTAGATAACATTCGGGATGCTTGCTGGTGATCGACTGGGCGATGTTCTGCAACATCATGGTCTTACCGGTCTTGGGCGGCGCGACGATCAGGCCGCGCTGGCCCTTGCCGATGGGTGCCACCAAATCGATTACACGGGCGGTGACATCCTCGGTACTGCCATTACCCATCTCCAGCACAAAGCGTTTGTTGGCATGCAGGGGGGTGAGATTTTCGAAGGGAACCTTGTTCTTGGTGTTTTCCGGTGGCTCATAGTTGATCTGATCCACCTTGAGCAGGGCAAAGTAACGTTCACCCTCCTTGGGAGGGCGAATCTTGCCGGTGACCGTGTCGCCAGTACGCAGGTTGAAGCGGCGGATCTGGCTCGGCGAGACATAGATGTCATCCGGGCCGGCCATGTAGGAGGCATCGGCGGAGCGCAGAAAGCCGAAGCCATCCTGCAGGATCTCCAGTACCCCATCACCATAGATATCTTCACCACTTTTGGCGTGTGCCTTGAGGATGGCAAAGACTACCGTCTCTTTGCGTGCACGGGCGACATTCTCGATGCCCATTTCCTCGGCCATGGCGAGGATTTCAGAAGCGGGTTTACGTTTTAATTCCGTTAGATTCATGTTGTTGTTGCCGTCGTGAAGGTACAAGCTGGGTAGAGTCTGTTAAATGGGGTGACCTAACAGGGTTGCATGGCCGGGAAAGATAGCAAGGATCTCGTGGCCGAAAGGGGGTGGTGCTTATGGGTATGGTTTTGCAATGGAGAGGGATATTAGCACCGACCGCCCGCAGCGTCCAGTCTGTTCTCCAGACGCGGCAAGCGGGTGCAGGTATTGGTATTACAGGTTGCTGTCGATAAAGGCGCTCAGCTGTGACTTGGAAACAGCACCAACCTTGGTGGCTTCGACGTTACCGTTCTTGAAGATCATCAGAGTGGGGATGCCACGGATACCAAACTTCGGGGGCGTATTGGGATTTTCATCAATGTTGAGCTTGGCGACCTTCAGCTTGCCTGCATATTCTTCGGCAATCTCGTCAAGGATCGGGGCGATCATCTTGCAGGGACCACACCAATCAGCCCAGTAATCCACCAATACCGAACCTTCCGCCTTGATCACCTCTGCCTCAAAGGTATCATCGCTTACGTATGCAATTTTGTCGCTCAATGTCGTGCCTCCACTCATTCTGACGGATGCCCTGCCAAGTCCTGGCAGGGTTATAAGGATCATCTTGCCACACATTTGAGCCCAATCCGCTTAGCATTTCAAGCCCATCCCTGTGTTTTTTGTTATTCTCTGCCCATCATGAGCGAACAACATCTAAGCCAAAGCCGCTTTGCGGACTTTCAACTGCCCGACAGCCTGATGCAAGGCATTGAAGATGCAGGCTTTTCGTTCTGCACGCCGATACAGGCCCAAACCCTGCCCAAGGCCCTTGCCGGCCTGGATGTGGCCGGTCAGGCCCAGACTGGCACCGGCAAGACGGCCGCCTTTCTGCTCGCCAGCTTCCATCATCTGCTGCAGCACCCTGCTGCCGAAACACGCCAGCCTCGGCAGATCCGCGCCTTGATCCTCGCCCCCACCCGCGAATTGGCCATCCAGATCCACAAGGATGCCGAGGTACTCGGGCGTCATACCGGTCTCAAACTTGGCCTGGCCTATGGCGGCACCGACTATGACAAGCAACGTCAGGCCCTGATCGATGGGGTCGATATCCTGATCGGCACGCCGGGACGGATCATCGATTACTTCAAGCAGCATGTATTCGACATGCGGCTCTTACAGGTGATGGTGCTGGATGAGGCCGATCGCATGTTTGATCTGGGCTTTATCAAAGATATTCGCTTTCTCTTCCACCGCATGCCGCCAGCCACCCAACGCCTCAGCATGTTGTTCTCCGCCACCCTCTCCCACCGTGTCAGCGAGCTTGCCTATGAACACATGAACAATCCGCAGCAACTGGCGGTGGTGGCCGAGCAGGTCACAGCCGATCGGGTCGAGCAGGCGGTGTTCTATCCGGCAATGGAAGAAAAAATCCCTTTGCTGCTGGGTCTGCTCAAGCAGGAGCAACCCGCGCGGGCAATCATCTTTGTCAATACCAAGCGGACCGGGGAACGGGTCTGGGGCTATCTGGAAGGCAACGGCTATCGCTGCGGAATCCTCTCTGGCGATGTACCGCAACAAAAGCGCCAGCGCCTGCTGGCAGACTTTGAAGCCGGTAAGTTTCCGCTACTGGTGGCCACCGATGTGGCGGCGCGCGGCCTGCACATCCCCGATGTCAGCCACGTATTCAACTACGATCTACCCCAGGACGCCGAAGACTACGTACACCGCATCGGCCGCACCGCCCGCGCCGGTGCCAGCGGCAAGGCCTTAAGCTTTGCCTGTGAAGAGTCTGCCTTCTCACTGGCCGACATCGAAACCTATATCGAGCAGCGCATTCCCATGCGGGTAATTGATGCCAGCCTGCTACGCCAGCCGGCCGCACCCTTGCGGGTAGAGCGCAAACCCCGTCCTCCTGGCGCACATCCATCCTCCCGTCGGCCGCAGCCAAAACATCGTACGCCACGCGCCTGAATTCTGCGCAGGATTTACGCAGCGGGCTTGCTGCAGTACTGCTGCAGAAGGGCATCCAGCTGCTCGATACTCACCGGCTTGATCAGAAAATCATCCATCCCGGCGGCCATGCAGGCCAGGCGGTCTTCCTCACTGGCATTGGCGGTAAGCGCAATGATGGGAAGATGCCCTCCCCCTTGCGTCTCCTGCTGGCGCCACTGTTGGCTGACACGCAAACCATCGAGTAAGGGCATCCGCAAATCCATCAAGGCCAAATCAAAATCGCCCTGATTGAGTGCTGCAAGGGCGGCCTCACCATCACTCACCAATTCGACCTTATGACCCAACTTCCGCAGAAAACTGCTTACCACTGTGGCATTGATCCGATCATCTTCAGCCAACAGAATCGACAGGCTGTTCGCTGTATTCGAGGGATGATGTGGTGCCGACTCAGCCGATGTGGGCTTACTCAGCCCGCGCAGGCGCGACAACATCAATGGCTTGGTAATATGTCCATCAAACAGACTGGTATCGGTTGCACCATTGATATAAGTGACGTGGTAGTGCAGACAGGCATGACTCTGTCCGCGCATCTGTGACAAACGGCTTGCCAGATCCTTCAGACGAAACTCGGTACTGCTTTCACACAGCAGCAACATCTCGTAAGGCTTTTGCTGGTAATGGGCCAACAGGCTGGTCTCGTCCTGACACCAGTCCACCTCCACACCCGCCGCCTGCAGCGTTTCAAGCAGCACCTTGCCGGCAATCGCACACGGTTCCAGCACCAACCAGCGCTGCCCAGTCATGGACACGTTTTCATTGCTTTCCCAGCGCAATACGCGTGTTTCCAATTCAAACCAGAAACAGCTGCCCTTGCCTGGGGTACTCTCCAGCCCAATCCGCCCACCCATCAATTGCACCAACTCACGGGAGATCGTGGTACCCAGTCCGCTGCCACCATGCTGGCGTGTCATGCGGGTATCGATCTGGGTAAATCCCTCAAAAATCGATGCCTGTAATTCCGGTTCGATACCGATACCACTGTCCTCCACCTCGAAGCGCATCCGGCAGCTATCCTGATTATGCTCCAGCACCCGCATGCGCAACATCACATGACCTTTTTCGGTGAACTTCAGCGCATTGCCGAGCAGGTTGATCAGGATTTGTCGGAAACGCAATTCGTCACCCACCACTTCATAGGGGGCATGGGGATCGATTGAGACCAGAAGATTTAGATTCTTTTGCTGCGCAGAAAGCGCCAGCATCATCATCACCGAATCAATGCTTTTCTCTAGATGACAGGGACGCTGACTGATACTCAGCTTGCCCGCTTCGATGCGCGAGAAGTCCAACACATCGTCAATCAGCATGCGCAGTGATGCCGCGGCCTGTTCCAGATGTTCCAGATAGCTGCGCTGTTCTGCGGGGAGGGCGTTGCGATCAAACAGGCTGAGCATCCCGATAATCCCACTAAGGGGGGTACGTATCTCATGGCTCATGGTTGCCAGAAACAGACTCTTGGCCTTGCTGGCGGCGTTGGCCAGTTCGGTTTGCTCCTGTAGCTGTTGATTGCGCTGCTCCAGTTCACGCATCGCCTGGCTCAACTTCTTTGTAGCCGCCTCTATTCGGGATTCCATCTCAATGTGATGTTTGTCGAGGGTGCGCGCCATTTGATTAAAACCATGTTGCAAGCTTCCCAATTCGCCACTGGCCGTATTTTGTATCGCCACATTATTCACCCCGTCACTGATTAGCGATACCGAGCGTGTCAGCGCACTGATCGGTTGGGTGATTTGTCGTTCCACACGGCGAATCAAAAACAACATCAGCAATATCATCAATAGCAGTGCCGTCATACTGTGTATCGCCAGGCGCTCTCGATCACGCCGCAGCCGATCATTGGAAATGGCCAACTCCACATGCCCGATAAGACGTGGTGATGGCTGGTCCGAATCTGGACCAAGGCCCTGGATAGGTAGTGGGGATAACAGCACCGGTGCGCAGAACAGCCAATGATGACGTGTACTGGCACAGTGATGTATTTCACTGGGATAGCCTGTCGGTCCGAATATCGGTTCTTGCATCACCGCCCCCATATTCAGGAGCAAATAATGATCGTTATCGTAGACACGCAAGGCCACCAGCTCGTCGTCCAGCAAATACGCCGACAACTCGCGTAGCTGCGTCATATTGCCGGTGACTACCGCAAATTCCGCTATATTGGAAAGATAACGCGCCATCAGCAGGCCACGTTCATTCATCGACTGGTGGGAATGCTGGGTGCTTTGTTGCCAGAAATAGACGAACAAGGCCAGCATAAAGGCCAATGCCGGCACCAGTGTCAGGAGGATCAGTTTTTGTCGTATCCCGCCCCTAGTCATCATCGATCACCACCGCCATGGCATCCAACACCATGGCCTCTGTAGGAAGCCGCAACTGCAAGGCGCGGGCAAGCCGATAATTAATCGCTACCGAGTAATTTCTTGTATACGCTGCAGCAGGCAAGCTGGCCGTTTCCTGCCAAAGCTGTATTGCAGTACGCACATCCACAAGTTGATTCGTAGTACTGGCATAGACCGCCATTAGGCCACCTGCGCGAACCAGGTGCTCGGAATAACCAACCAAAGGGATACCCCGCTGGTATGAAGCGGTAATAATCGTTTTGGCGGTATCGCTATTCAATACGCGGATGTCCGGCAGCACCAATAGCACACTATTCGGGCCGGTATTATCCGCGAGGATCTTATCGATTGAGTCGTCCGGCGCATACGGTACCGTGCGCAAGGCCATACGCCGTCTTCTCAGCAGATCGACAAGTGGTTCAATTTGAGTCTGGGTGTTTTCGCTGCTAAGCAGCAAGACCTCACTGTGCTCAGGCATGGCCGAAGACATCAGCGCGACATACCGTTCCAGCGGCTGATCGATGAATACCGCGCTGCGTGGGTAGCGTGTCCCATCCTGATAAAGGCTTTGAAATTGATCATGCGCGATCATGGTATGCAGTACTGGCCCAGGCCAGGCCGCTACGCGGCTGGCTGCAGCACTACCAAGCGAGATCAGCAGGCTGCATCGCTCCGCAAGCATGGACGTGAAACTATCCAAATGCAGACTGACAAGCTGATCCTGCCGCTGCAGGATATTCGCCATTTCTTGCTGCGCGCGGCTCCCCGGATCGGACAGGCTGCAGATCATGGCTGAAAGCCCGGCAGGGAGCAATAACATGGACATTGCTATTACCAATGTCCATCTGCTTCTGGTTGTGAGTAGTAATCCTTTCATACTGCTTGACATTGTCCCTGACGTCAGTTCACTTGTAGGGTCTTGCTAAAATTCTGCCGAGAAATGAACAAATGCTTGTTCATGGGTTAGTTCTTACGCTTTTATTAGCGGTATCTACTCGCACATTTTGAAAAAAATTTCACCGCAAAGGCGCAAAGACGCAAAGTGTTAAATAGTTCGTAACAGCTCCCCCCCCTCTTGGGAGTATTCATGCCGCAGAGATAACGGCTTGCTGTCCACAACGACAATCTTACCGCAGACGACTACAGGACGTAGTTGTCTGCGCCTCTGCGGTGAGATCTTTTTCAAGGGGCGAGTGATACAATCGTTCTTCTCCTTGCCAGGCCTGCGCCATGCCTCGGTAGCTCGCAAACACCACTAATATGTGGGCAAATGACCTATAGCCCCTAGCAGGCTGTTGTTGTCTACTCATGCGTCGCGATAGGGCGTTACAAAGCCCGTCCATGGGCTTTGCCCCAAGGGGTCAGCTCT
>JACUTZ010000022.1 GCA_014859545.1 Gammaproteobacteria bacterium | reverse complement strand
TGGTAGACAAACACCCCATTGGGCTGGCGCACCAGGGTGGAGATCTGCTGGCGCTCCAGACGCTGCAGACGCAATCCGTCCAGGGCGATCGGTTGCAGCCCCTGGTCGATGGCGATCAGCGAGAGCTGGCGTTCGGCATCGCGGCGTATGAAGTCCAGCGGGCCATCGGCGCGATAGCCGAGCAGGGCCTCCAGCGGCGAGATCAGTACTTCGCTGCTGGCGCTGACCTGGCGGCCGCCGCCGGGCTCAAAGCCCTCGGCATGAAAGGCCAGTCGGTAGGTGCCACTGGGATACTGGGCCAGTGGCAACGGGAACAGCGCCTGGCCCTGGGCATCGCTGCGCCGGGCCTCCAGCGCCTGTTCGATCTGGCGCAAGGGCTGCTGGGGATCGATGCTGGGGTCATCAAAGCGGTACTCGGCGTATTCACGGAAGTAAAAGCCGCTGGGGCTGAGGCGGTAGCGGGCCTCGATGCGCCGGTCCTGGGCCGGACTGCCAAACAGGTTTTCCAGCCTTACCTCGGCCTGCAGGCCCTGGGGGAATTGCTGGGGTCGCAGCCAGGCCTTGCCGGCACTGCCGGGCAGGCGGGTATGGATGCGCAGGGTGTCCGCTTCGAATTCCTCGATCAGAAAGCCGCTCTGGCCGATCTGCTGGCCGCGCAGGGTCTGGCCGCGCGCCCCGTCACGCACCAGATAGAGACTGGCCTGATACTGGCCGGTCTCGCCATGGGCCTCGCTGTCATAAGCCAGCTCGAAGATCCCCAGCGATGGCAGGCTGAGGCGGCGGTTCAGCACCACCGTGCCGCGCGGATTGCGGATCTCGAGCGCCAGCGGGATCGCCGCCGGTAGCGCCAGATTTTGCTGGCGCACGATGGCCGCCAGCTCGACCCGTTCGCCGGGACGATAAATCCCCCGGTCGCTGAACAGATAGGCGCTGAGCCGATCGCCGCTGGCAGCGTGGTGTTCGCCACCTACCTCAAAGCGCGACAGATTGAGCTGACGCTGGCCGCGCTCGAAGGGCAGGAAGGCCACATCTTCACCGTGGCGTACCAGGTAGACACTGGGTTGTTGCTCACGCTCCAGCCCACGGGTGTCGGCAAGTCGGGCATGGCCGCGGGCGTCGGTGCGGGCCTGGCGTACCGCCAGGCCATTGCGCCCCAGTAGTTCGACCTGGGCACCGGCCACCGGCAGGCCGCTGTGCAGCGATTGCACGAAGACCTCCCGCGAGCCATCGTTATTGTCCTTGACGATCAGGCCCAGGTCGGTGATCAGGATCAGGCGCTTGTCGCCGACCCCGTAATGGGGACGCTGGGCGACCGGGTCCCAGCCCTGCACCTCGACAAAAAACAGCCCGTAACCATCATCGCTACGCAGCGCCGCAGCCAGGTCCAGCGAGGCATGGTTGGCCTGGCGGGGGTGTGCCGATGCCAGCGGCAGGATGCGACGCTGACTCTGGCTGAGATTCTCTTCGCGGAAGGGGTAATGGGCAAAGATCGGATTGCTGATGTCCCCATGGCTTTGGGTGACAAGGTGGTTGAGCTGGCCGGGCAACACCCGCGCCACCGACACCTGTAGTGCCTCCAGATTGCGACTGAGCAGGCCCAGGCGGCGCTCGCCGGAGAGCGACAGCACCGATCCCTCCCCGGCGATCGTCACCTCGCGCGGGTATTCCGGGCTGTGCAGGAGCTGGTCCCAGCCCTCGCGCAGTACGAAATCATGGGCAGAGACCAGCCCCGTCGGCAGGCGCAGATAGAGCTGGCGACGGCCCGGTACATCCAGGCGCAGGTGGTGGCCGGGCTCGGCCTCGCGCTGATTGGGCAGCGCATCCAGGGCCAGCCGCTCGGCCTGGGCCAGAACCTGGGCATCCACCTCACGCGGGCTGCGCCAGGCCGGGCGGCGCTCGGGCAGCAGATAGATCTCCAGTGCCTCGGCCAGGGTGGTACTGGCCAGGTCATCGCTGAATTGCAGGCTGAGGATCTGCTCCGGCTCACCGGCCTGGTTGGCCACGATGGCCAGACTGGCCTGCTCGATGCGGAACAGGCTGTCGCGATCCGGGATCATCAGCTCGCCGTGCAGTGCCTCTGCTGTTTGTGCCTTGCCCTTGGCGGCGAGCAGGCCGGCGGGGAGATCCAGATGCAGTGGCTGCGATGCGTTGGGCAGGCTTAGCGGCGCAGACTGCAGATAGGCGATGCGCCCGTGTGCCGCCAGTTGCAGCTCAAAGGGGATGGGGCGAAGCGGGACATCGCGCCCCGCCCCCGAGGGACGCATCCCCAGCCGCAGCAGCTGTGCCAGGCTCTGGGCATCCACCGCGTGGCTGAAGTGCAGCGTCGCCAGGGCGCGGCGGATCTGACCCTGCTGCGGGTCCTGGTACAGGTTTAGTTCGTGCAGCTCGGCGTGCAGCGGCGCACTGCGAAAGCTCGGGCGCGGATTATCCAGGCGCAGCCCGTCGCGAAACAGCGAGGCGCCCAGTTGCAGCTGGAAGGCCTGCTCGGCAGGCCAGTCCTCGGCGGGGATGAATTGCAGCACTTGATCATCGCGCCAGCGCCATTCCCCGGCAAGGGCCGGTGAGAGCGCGATCCCCTGGCTCAGCACCCGATCCAGCAAGGCCAGGTTGGCCACCGAGGCGGGGGCCTCCGGCTCGCTGGGGCGAAAGCGTATCGTCAGCGGTGCTGGCTGGGGTTTGTCATCCACCAGCGGGCTGACAGTGGGTGCCTCGATTAGCACCTGGTAGTGCAGCGGCTGGGGCAGCGCCTGGTAATAGAGATAGCCGAACAGCGCCAGCAGCAGGCCCAATAGCAACAGTACCGCACGGCCGCGATGACGACACAGCAGCGCAAACCAGCGTGGCGGGGTCCAGGAGATCTGGCCAAATAGGGTCTGCAACAGGCGTGACATCGTGCGGTTCCTTGTGCGGAGGAGCTATCGGCTGAGCATAGCAGCTAGCGCAGGGGCGGATCATTCGGTTCATGCGGGAAAAAGGGTAGTCACGTTCGTGAACGCCATCAGCGGCACTCTGCCGAGAGCCAATCGCTGGAAACCCCGTGCCATGCTTGTTACACCCGGACCGGGAATGATGGTGTCGGTATCGGTGCCATGGGCAGAGCCTGCAAACCTGGGGTAGACTGGGCGTTTCCTAAACGTACGTATCCACATGGAATACACCGCCCAGCAACGCGCCCGCCACTATATTCACGCCCGCTTTCAGCATCCTGCCTGGCAGATGCTGGCGGCGCGGCGTGGGCCGTTGGTATTGAGCTGTCTGCAGACCCTGTTCGAGGACGAACACCAGGGGGTGGGGATGGAGGATGCCATCGAGGCCCTGGCGGGAATGTTCCGCGAATTTGCCAATCAGCCCGAGTTCGAGATCCTGGACGAGAATCACACCGCGCTGGCACGCCGTGAATTACGTGGCTGGATCAAGCGCGGCCTGGTGGTGGAAAGAGAGGGTCAACTGCACGCCACCGATGCGCTGGAAGAGGCCTTGCGCTTTGTCGGTGCCTTGGAGGGGCGGATTATGACCTCCACCGCCTCGCGCCTGTCGGTGGTGCAGCGCGAGGTGGAGAATCTGGAGACGGCCCTCAACCCGGATCAACAAAGCCGTGCGGTTCACCTGCGTCGTCGCATCGCGGCACTGGAACAGGAACTGGTCGAGGTGGAGGCGGGCCGTTTCGAGGTGCTGGATGACGAACAGGCCATCGAGGCCATCCGTGAGCTCTATGCCCTGGCCAGTGGTCTGCGCGCCGATTTCCGTCGGGTGGAGGATTCCTGGCGACAGGCCGATCGCCAGTTACGTCAGACCATCATCAGCGAACAGGGTCACCGGGGCAGCATCGTCGACAGTCTGCTCGATGGCCACGAGGCCCTGTTGGAGACCCCGGAGGGGCGGGTGTTCCAGGCCTTTTACCAGCAATTGCAGCAGCCGCTGGAACTGGAGCGGATGAAGGAGCGCCTGCGCATCATCAGCCGACACCCGATGATCGAGCGTGCCCTGGCCAGGCCTCAGCAGGTGGAATTGCGCTGGTTGAGCATGCGCCTGGTCAAGGAGTCGCGTGCGGTGATCCGCGCCCGCGCCCGCAGCGAGCGGGACGTGAAAAGCTTCCTCAAGACCGGCCTGGCCAGTGAACACCATCGGGTGGGTGCCCTGCTCAACGAGATCTTTGCGCAAGCTCTGCAATTGGACTGGGGGCGTGCCGCGTTGCGGCGTCGGCCTGGTCCGCTGCCACCGGTGGCCCCCGCCCTCGCTGGTCTGCCGCTGATTGAGCGGCTGCGCTTCAAGAATATCGACAGTGACGAGGCGCTGGAGTTGGCGCTTGCGCCGCGCCATGGGGATCTGGCGGCGATCGAGGACGACTTCTGGCTGGCCTTCGACGGGCTGGATCGGGAGGCCTTGTTGGAACAAACCCTGGTACGTCTGGAACAGCATGGCGGTGAGATGGGGCTGGCGGAGTTGGCCGCCCAGTTGGAGCCGAAACACGACCTGGAGACCCTGGCCTTCTGGCTGGGCATGGCGCGCGAGGCGGGTTTACCGCTGGAGGAGGGACGCGAGCATGTGGCGATCGCCGGCGAGGGCGAAGAGCGCTGGCGCTATCATCTGCCCAAAGTGCGCCTGAGCAGTGCGGCCCTGGCAGGTATCGATTGGGGAGAGCTATAAATATGAATGGTATCTTTGATCAATTAACCCGCAGCGGCGGCACGTCCATAGCCACGGTGGACGACCCACACTCCGCGTTGCAGGAAGAATCGCCTCAGGAGGCCGCCGCTGCCACCACCCTGCGCCAGGTCAAGGACGTGGCGCAGGAGCTGCTCAAGCATGGCCTGCTGGAACAGGCACGCAAGCCCAATCTTTACCGTGCCGCGCTACAACATCATACCGAGTTGAACCGCCTGCTCGATCCCTTCGATCTGGCCTTACGCATTGATGAGGTGCGAGGTCTGGCCTTTCTGGTGGTGGGCGAGGGGCTTAGGGACGCGGATGTGGCTGACGAGTGGTCCCATCCGCTGCTGCGCCGCCAGCGCCTCAATCTGGAGCAGTCCTTGCTGGTGGCGATCCTGCGTCAGTGCTTCGTGGCACACGAGCAGGAGGCCGGGGTAGGTGTCGGCGAGGCGAGGGTGGCGGTGGAGGATCTGGTGGTGCAGCTTCAGCTCTATCTGGGTGAGCTGGGTAGCGATGCCCAGGAACGCAAGCGCATCCTGGGCCTGCTGGAACAGCTCAAGGGCCACGGCCTGGTCTCCGAGGTGGATGCCCACGAGATGCTCACGGTACGCCCGATCATCGCCCATGTGGCCAACCCGGAAAACCTGCAACGGCTGCTGGAGGCCCTGCGTGCCGAGGCGAATGCGCCGGACGAGGGGCTGGCATAATGGAGCATAGCTATCTGCTCGATCAATTGGATCTCTACAACTGGGGGGCCTTCGAGGGGCGACACCAGGCCGGGATCGACCCGCGTGGCAGTGCGATCATCGGCCCCACCGGCAGCGGCAAAACGACCCTGGTCGACGCTCTGATGACCCTGCTCACCGAGTATCCCCGCTACAACCTGGCCTCTACCGGCGGCCACGAGAGCGATCGTGATCTGATCTCCTATGTGCGTGGCGTCACCGGGCCGGGCAGTGGCAGCGGCAACGAACACATCAACCGCCCCGGCAAGACCGTCACCGGGATCGCTGCCCGCTTCAACAACGGCGAGCACACCGCCACCTTGGCGGCGTTGTTCTGGATCGACGGCAACAGCTCGGCAATGGCCGACATGAAGCGCCTGTGGCTCTTCTCCCAGACCGAGGGGCAGGGGCTGGACAGCTGGCTGGAGATCCACCATCAGGGGGGCGCACGTGCCCTCAAGCAACTGGGGCGTGAAACCACGGGGATGGTATGCTTCGACAGCAAGCAGGCCTACCTGGCGCGGGTGCGCACCCTGTTCGAGGTGGGCGAGAATGCCTTCACCCTGCTGAACCGGGCTGCCGGTCTCAAGCAGCTCAACAGTATCGATGAGATCTTCCGTGAGCTGGTGCTGGATGACCATGCCGCCTTTGCCCGTGCCGCCGAGGTGGCGGGCGAGTTTGACGACCTGGCGGCGATCCACGGCGAGTTGGAGCTGGCGCGGCAGCAACTGCACTCTCTGCAACCCATTGCCGAGCGCTGGCAGCGCCACCAACGGCAGGAGGCCACGCTGGAACGGCTGCAGGGCCAGGATCGGGTGCTGGAGCGCTGGTTTGCCGAGCAGGGCGCGCAGTTGGTGAGGGAACGGATTGCCAGCCTCGATGGAGAACACCAACAATGTAGCCAGCAGCTTACTGGGCTGGAGTCCGCCCTGGCCGATTTGGTCGGCGAGGAGAATACCCTGCGGGATCGTTATCTCCAGGCGGGTGGGGCCAACATTGAGCAGATGCGCGAGCAGATCGCCCAACAACGGGCGCTGATCACGGGTATCGATCGTTATGCCCAGGATTATCGCCGTCTTGCCCGCGCTCTGGAACTGGATGAAACCCTCAGTGCTACAGCCCTTCATGCCAATCAACAACGGGCACAGCAGGAGCAGGCCCGTGCCGGAGAAGCGCTGACGGAAAAGACCCGCGCCGCCTACGGGCTAGGCGCGGTGCTGGCGCGGCGGCAGGACGAGCTGGAGGCACTGCAACAGGAGCACCAGCAGGTACAGGCCCGCCCCGGCTCGAACCTGCCACCTGCCTACCAGGGTTTTCGTCATGAACTGGCCGAGGCCCTCGGTCTGGAGGAGGAGGCCCTGCCCTTCGTTGCCGAACTGATCGCGGTGCGCGAAGAGGAGGGCCATTGGCGTGGGGCCATCGAGCGGGCGCTGGGTGGTCAGCGACTGCGCATCCTGGTGCCGCCCGAGGCGATGGAACAGGCCCTGGCCTGGATCAATGCTCGCCATAATCGCCTGCATGTACGCCTGCTGGAGGCGGTCGAAGCGGATCAGCCGGTTCGCTTCTTCGAGGATGGCTTTGCCCGCAAGCTGCGCTTCAAGGCCCATTACAGTCGGGGTGCCTTGAAAAAGCTGCTGGCCGGGCTGGATCGCCACTGTGTGGATACCCCCGAACAACTGCGCCATGTGGAGCACGGTATGACCGTGCAGGGGCTGATGTCGGGCAAGGCCCACCACTTCGACAAGCAGGATCAGCGCCGCCTTGAACAGGACTGGATGACCGGTTTTGACAACCGTGATCGCCTCGCCAGCCTCGACACCACGATCCGCGAGGCCCAGGCCAATCTGGCAGAGGCCCAAACCCAGGCCAGGGCCGCCGAGGGCGAGGTAGAGGCGGTGCGACAGCGCCAGGCCCTGTGGCAACGTCTGTTGGCACTCGATTTTGAGCAGATCGACCTGCCGGGTGCCGAGGAGCGTTTGCGTACCCTGGCGCGCCGCTTGGCCACCTTGGAAGACCCACACTCCGATGCCGGACGGGCCTTGGCCGAGTTGCAACAGGTGGAACAGCGGCGCAAGGGATTGGAACAGCAGCGGGACGCCGTGCGTGATGAACGAACCCGCCTGGCACAGCGCCGGGAAGACAGCCAGGAGCGACTCCAGGGCTATCTCCAGCGCCTGGGCGATGGTTTGAACGAAGCGGAGCGGGTACTGGCCGGGGAGTTGCCACGCACAGATCGGCTGGAGGCGCTGGAGGGGTTGGAGCGCGATACACGCAACCGCCTGCGCGGTGAGCTGAACAGGGCGCAGGGGGCGCTGCTGGACTCGGCCAAGGAGCTGGTGCGACTGATGGGCCGGGCGCGCGCCATCGACAGCGGCGCACTGGCCGAGGTGGGCAGCGAGTTGGTGGATGTACCAGCCTATCTGGATCGGCTGCGCCTGCTCAGCGAGGAGGCCCTGCCCGCCAAGCTCAGGCGTTTTACCGACTACCTCAACCAGAGCTCCGATCAGGGGGTTACCCAGTTGCTGATGGATCTGGAGAACGAGGTCTCCCGCATCGAGGAACGCATCGATGAACTCAACCAAACCCTGCAACGGGTGGACTTTCAGCCCGCTCGCTACCTGCGCCTGGAACCACGACGGGTGGTGCACGAGCGGCTGCGCACCCTGCAACAGGCGCAGAAGAACCTGCGCTCCGCCGCCCTCAAGGATGACCAGGGCGAAAGCCACTTCAAGGCCCTGCAGGAGATGGTGGCCTTGCTACGCGAGGCCGCCGAGGGGCGCAAGACCCTGTGGGCACGCCATGTGCTCGACCCGCGCTACCGCCTGCAATTCGCCGTCTCGGTGATCGCCCGCGACAGTGGTACCGTGCTGGAGACCCGCACCGGTTCCCAGGGTGGTAGCGGCGGCGAGAAGGAGATCATCGCCAGCTATGTACTCACCGCCTCGCTGAGCTACGCCCTCTGCCCCGAAGGCAGTACCCGCCCACTGTTCTCCACCATCGTGCTCGACGAGGCCTTCTCCAAAAGCTCCCAGGCGGTGGCGGGCCGGATCATCTCGGCGCTGGACGAATTCGGCCTGCATCCGCTGTTTGTCACCCCCAACAAGGAGCTGCGTCTGCTGCGCCGCCATACCCGCTCGGCCATTGTGGTGCACCGGCGTGGCAACCAGGCCACCCTCACCTCGCTCAGTTGGGAGGCCCTGGCGGCGCAGGCCGAACAGCGCAAGGTAGACCATGCGCACCTCGAATGAACTGATCCAGCGCCTGGTACGCCAGTGGCAACAGGCGGAACTGCGCGAACAGCGCCTGTTGCACCCCACCAGCTGGCCGCTGCGCCTGCCCATCGGTAAGCCCCCGGCGCGGTTGCTGAACGAACAGCCCGCGATACTGCGGGAGCACCTGCAGGATTGGCGTGCGGTGCGGGTGGGCCAGGTGGTGTGGGCGGCGCAGCACTATCGGGGCGCTGGCGAGGCCATCGAGATCCCGCTGGAATGGCGTCTTGATACCCCTTCCCAGTGGGTGGTGGCCTGTAACAACCATACCGTGCGTGAGGAGTATCACCAACTGGAGTGGCTGGTGGCACGCATCGATCCGCGCTTCGCCCCACTGATGATACGGCGGCGTGCCCTGTGGCGTGACAGGCCCATCGAGGACGTGGCCCTGGCCTGCACCCTCGCCCTGCAGCTGGCGCCGGGCTGCGCCCAGGGGCTGCCGCTGCGTGCCATCCCGCTGCCCGGGGCAGATAGCAAGTTTCTCGAACGCCACCGCAGCCTGATGACCGCCCTGCTCGATCTGTTGTATGACGAACAGGTAAGCACCCTGGGCCTGGAGGGCTTTCTCGGTGCCGCCGACAGCGCGGCCCACTGGTTGTTGGTGGTGCCACTGGCCGATGGCCTGTTGCCGTTTCGCCAACTGCGCCTGCGTGCCGAAGAATTGGCCGAGACCCCGCTGTCAGCGGGACGCATTCTGGTGGTGGAAAATGAACGCTGCCTGCACCAACTGCCCGAACTGCCCGATACCATCGCCATCCTCGGCGCAGGCCTCGACCTGCACTGGCTGCACGCCCCCTGGCTGGCTGAACGTGCGCTGGCCTATTGGGGCGACATTGATAGTTGGGGGCTGACCATGCTGGCCAGGGCACGCGAGGCGCAGCCGGAGGTGCATGCCCTGTTGATGGACGATGCTACCTTCACACGCTATTCCCGTCATGCGGTGGCCGAACCCAACCCTGCTGCCTGCGAACCGCCGCAGGCATTGAACGTCGCGGAACAGGCGCTTTACAGAAAGCTTCTTGCGTTGGATCGGGGCCGTCTGGAGCAGGAGTATCTGCCAGCCGATGAGGTGGCGGCAGTGTTACAGCCGTGGGGTACCGTTGCGCGTTAGTGCGCTCAGCCCGGGTGGCACGATCCAGCTCAGTTGGGCGAAAATAGTCTGCATCAGGCGAGCCATGGGGTATGCCTGGGTACGAACTTCATGTAAGTATGCGCTCACCCTGGTGCGGGGGAAACTTGAGGCATAAATGATTAGTACCGCGTGATATAATTTTTCATCGCGCCCGGCGATCGAACGGGCCACTCGGGAGCACAACACGACGATGCGATTCAGACCAAGGTCCTTCCAACTACCCGCCTTCGGCGCTGGTATGCGCGACGCCTGGCGTGCCGGCTATACCCTGACACACTTGCGTCGTGATCTGCTTGCCGGGCTGACGGTCGGCATTGTGGCGATCCCACTGGCGATGGCGCTGGCCATTGCCACTGGAGTGCCGCCACAGCATGGCTTGTATACCGCTATTATCGCCGGCGCGGTGATCGCCATTGCCGGCGGGTCGCGTTTCAATATCTCCGGACCCACCGCCGCCTTTGTGGTGATTCTGTTTCCCATCGTGCAGCAGCATGGTGTGGGTGGCCTGCTGATCGCCACCTTGATGGCAGGGGTGATCCTGATCGGTCTGGGGCTGATGCGCATGGGGCAGCTGATCCGCTACGTCCCCTATCCGGTGATTGTCGGTTTCACCGCGGGCATCGCGGTGGTGATTGCCACGCTGCAGATCCCCGGCTTTCTGGGCTTGAGCATGTCCGGCATGGGCGAACACTATCTGGAAAATGTCGGGTACATCGCCGAGGCGCTGGATACCCTGCGCCTGCAGGAGCTGGGGATCGGTGTCTTCACCCTGGCGGTGTTGCTGCTGTGGCCACGGCTGCGCACTGGCATTCCCGCGCCGCTGGTGGCCCTGGCCCTGGCTGCGGTGGCGGCCTGGCTGATGAATCAGTACCTGGACGGGGCGGCGATCCGCACCATTGCTTCCAGCTTTAGCTGGAGCATCGGCGAGCGCAGTGGCCAGGGTATTCCGCCGATCCTGCCAAGCTTCATGCTGCCCTGGACACTGCCTGGTCCGAATGGTGAGCCCTTGCAGGTGAATCTGGCGCTAATCCACCAGTTGATCGGTCCGGCCTTCGCCATCGCCATCCTCGGGGCGATCGAGTCGCTGCTGTGCGCCAGCGTTGCCGACGGGATGAGCAACACCCGTCACGATCCCAATAGCGAACTGGTGGGCCAGGGGATCGGTAACCTGATCGTGCCGCTGTTCGGTGGTATCACCGCCACTGCCGCCATCGCCCGCACCGCTACCAATATCCGCAGCGGGGCGGTCTCGCCGCTGTCAGCGGTATTTCACTCCCTGGCCGTGCTGTTGGCGGTGGTCGCCTTTGCCGGGCTGCTTGGCCTGGTACCAATGGCGGCCTTGGCAGCACTACTGTTCGTGGTAGCCTGGAATATGAGTGAGGTGCGTCATTTTGTGCACACCTTGCGTTCCGCCCCAGGCGGTGATGTGGTGGTGCTGCTCACCTGCTTTTCGCTGACGGTGATCTTCGACATGGTGATCGCGGTGGCGGTGGGTGTTGGCCTGGCTGCGACCTTGTTCATCCGGCGCATGGCGCAGATCACCAGTTCCCGGCGCATGCATCCGAGCGAGGTGCGCTTGCGCGAGGAACTGCCCCCACAGATCGCCCTGTTCGATATGAACGGGCCACTGTTCTTTGGCGCGGCGGAAAAGGCGGTCGAGACCTTGCAGCTGGTGGATGGTGACATCCAGGTGATCATCGCCGACATGCATGATGTGACCAGCATGGATGCCACTGCCCTGGTGGCAGTCCAGAGTATGCTCGGGCAACTGCGTCAACGTGATATCGGATTGATCTTTGTCGATCTGCAACCGCGTATGATCACCAAGCTGCGCCGCGCTGGCGTCCGCAAGACCCGTGGTGTGCTCAGTTATTGCAGGAACCTGGAAGTGGGCGTGCATACCGCCCAGCGCTGGTTGGAACAGCGCCGGTCTTCTCCTGCGGGCACTGTCTGACGACACACCTGGACCGCACACCGGTTTTCCCTGAAACCACCTTTAGTGATGATGGCATTGTATTGGCATTGCCCTGGGGGACGTGTGCGCGGCACGGGTGCAGGGGGCTTTAGTCGATAGAAAAGGCTGCGTGACCGAACGAGCGGTATTAACAGTCGGATCATACCGATTTAACAAAGCGCATGACTGCCCGCCCCTCGGCAAACCTGGGCTGTAGTCGTGCGCCAATGGCGGGCACGGCCTGCCCTATAGGGCGGCCCATGGCCGCCGTGATGACGGCATCATGGCAAATCTGTGACAATGGCGTGAGTAGTTACCAAAGCGCGATGCCTTCGTAGCGGGTTTCACGTGTGCAAAGCGCATTTTTATTTTTAGCAAGAGTAAGCAGGACTTAAAAGGCGGATAGTGCAGGGAGATATTTGCGCACACTGGCAGAAAAATGGATGTGCTGGTTATTAGGCGGAATGCGGGTTTATACTCCAGAGCTGCGCACTGAAATAAAAACCATACCTGGTCCACAGGAGTTACTGGCATTGTCTGAACTGATACTCGAGGTGCCGTCTAGACACAGCCGGGAGCGCCGCTCCAGGCATGTCAGGCTTGCGATGGGAACGTGTATTTTCGGGCTGCTCATGCTGTGCTTAAGCACTCCCACCGCATCGGCTTCTGGGACGGTTGAAGCAAATAATTTCGATCACTACCGACTCGGTGTGATTCCCTGGCAAAGCCCCTCCAAACTAGCAAACATGTTTTTGCCGCTTGCCAGTGCCCTGGAGCAGGGACTCTCACACCCGGTGCAGTTTGTGACCGCGCCGAGCTATCAGCAGTTCGTGGATAGGCTGGAATCGCGGGACTATCACATCGCTTATCTGAATCCGCTACTTTATCCCAGGGCACGGGAAGCAGGTTACCGCCTGGTCGCCAAACTTGCAGGGGAGGGGATGAACGGCATCTTGGTCACCCGCGAGGATCAGGCGCTGGAGTCCCTTAGCGTCCTGGCTAATAACGGACGCCTGCGCCTTGCCCTGCCCTCGGCGGAGGCCTATTCGGCGGTGGTGCTGGGAGAATATCTGTCGGCAAAGGGGTTAAACCTGAATGACTTTGAGGTGGAATATTTTGGTTCTCAGGACTCGGCGCTGTTGGCCGTTCATGCGGGTCGTGCGGACATCAGCGGGACATGCCTGCCATCGTTGCGCTCAATGCCAGACAGCGTACGCAAGCATTTACGCATAGTCGAACAAACCCCACCGCAGGCGGCGATGATGCTGATAGTGCGTGATGACCTCCCCGATCACGTCACCGCGGCCTTGGTGGCGATCCTGGAAGGCCTCAATACCAATGAAGATGGCCGTCAGATATTGCGTAAGCTGGGTTTCTATGAAGGATTTGTCGCGGCCGGCGAGGCCGCCGAGTTGCAGCATCTACCATGAGTGCACAATTACGCACTGCCCCCCGTGAGACCGAGCATGGCCAAGCATCACAACCTCCACTGATGCGCACCTTGCGTTTTCGCCTTATTGTTTCCATCGCACTGGTACACGCCATATTAATGGGGATGTTTGTTTGGCATGCCTTGGTGTCCGAGTCACAGCGTCTGGAGGCAGATACCGAGGATCGTGCGGCCGCATTGTCGGTGCTGTTGGCGGCTGCTAGCACCAACGCAGTGCTGACGGAAGACTTGGGATCCTTGGCCGAAGTGGTGGCACGGGTGGGAGCGCATCCGGATGTGAGCCATACGGAGATCCTTGATCGGCGTGGTTATGTCATGGCCAGTACCACGCCAGAACGCATAGGCAAACCCGTGACCGAGGCGGCAGCGCGGATGACGCCGAAAAATGACCTAACCCTGCGCCTGCGAGAGCCGATCGAGGTGGCAGGAAACACCGTTGGCCTGGTGCAGCTAGATATGTCCATGAAGCGTACGCGTGAAATGCTCGCCAATCGTCGTGATCAGGCATTGATCTTTATTTTGATGGCGATAGGGATTGGCGCCGTGGTGGCCTCGCTAATATCACTGCATATTACCCGGGATTTGCACGCCATGAAGATCGCGGCCAGTCGTGTGGGAAAAGGGGATCTGGCCGTGCGGGTGGAAATAAAAACGCATGATGAAGTAGGGCATCTGGCGATGGGCTTCAATCGCATGGTCGAATCTCTGGAAGCCATATCGGCCCAAGTACACACGGAACATGCCAAGCGCCTGGAGGCGGAACGGCTTGCCTACGCGGGTCAGTTGGCCGCACATATGGCACACGAGATACGCAACCCATTATCGGCGGTAATCAACTCGGTTAAGTTGTTGGACCGTTCAGAGCTTCAGCCCCAGGATCGCTCTCAGCTGGTAGATATCATCAATGGCGAGACGCAGCGGCTACAGCGTATCTTGCAGAGTTTCCTGGACTCTGCCAGAACCCAAGCGCTACAGTTGGTATCACGCGATGTCTCGCAACTTGTTGAAGAGGTTGTGCACCTGGCCTCCAGGGATACGGAGACCGATGAGCACACCCGAATTAAACTTGATTTTCACCAACGCCCCTGTGTGGTTGCACACGACCCAGATCAGCTGCGTCAGGTATTCTGGAATCTGGTGCTCAACGCGATGCAAGCCATGCCAGAAGGGGGGGATCTGACCATCCGTAGTGAAGCCATCGGGTCACGGATAAAATTCTCCGTTAGTGACACGGGCGGCGGCTTTCCAGCTCATTTGTTGTCGTTTGCCACGGAACCTTTTTATACCGGACGCCTCAACGGGATAGGCCTGGGCTTGGTGATCGTGCAGCGTATCCTCTCGCAACATGGGTCACAGTTAAAAATTGATAGCCAAGAAGGTCACGGCACAACGATAAGCTTTGAACTGGATACGGAGTAGGCATGCAGACAATCTTGATTGTGGACGATGAATTTCCGGTACGACGGACCCTGGGAATGTTCTTGAGCCTGGAAGGTTTCGAGGTGCTGGAGGCGGGCAGCGTGTCACAGGCAAGGGAAATGCTGGTTGCAAAACGTGTGGATGTGCTCATTACGGATATGCGCCTTGGCGATGACACCGGCACCAGCCTGCTGGCCCAGCTGCATGAGCAAGGGAATGACGTGGCCAGTATCGTCATGACCGGCTACGGCTCCATTGAAAGTGCTGTAGAGGCCATGCGTCTGGGTGCATACGATTATTTGACTAAACCTGTGAACCCGGACGAGTTGGTGCTTCGCATACGCAAACTATTGGATCAGCGTGCGCTGCACGAAGAGGTGTTGCGCCTACGGGATCAACTGGCGGGCAAATCCCAGCTTGGTCATATCGTCGCGCATAGCCCGGCCATGCAAAACATACTGGAGATCGTGGAACGCATCCGCAGCCGGGATATCCCTGTGCTGATAACAGGGGAGACAGGAACCGGCAAGGAAGTGCTCGCGAGCGCCATCTACCACACCAGCAGTCGTGCGCAAAAGGCCTATATCACCGTCAATTGCGCCACCCTGCCAGAGGAACTGCTGGATTCGGAGCTGTTCGGTCATATGAAAGGGGCATTTACCGGTGCAATCAGCAGTTCCAAGGGCCTGTTCCAACAGGCGAATGGTGGGACGTTGTTCCTCGACGAAATCGGCGACATCAGTCCAAGGCTGCAGGCGAAGCTGTTGCGTGTTTTGCAGGAAGGAGAGATTCGACCGGTGGGTGGGCAGAAGGCGGTCAAGGTGGATGTGCGGGTGATTGCAGCGACGAACCGAGACCTCGCGGCGATGGTACGCAGTGGTGAGTTTCGCGAGGATCTTTTTTTCCGGCTCAATGTGCTGATGGTGCATATTCCGCCGCTGCGTGAACGCCGAGAGGATGTCCCGGCGCTGGTGAAGCATTTTGTTGGCAGGGTGGCTGAAGCGCAGCAGCGTCATGACGTGGGACTTACCAGGGAAGCGATGCAGAAATTGGTGGCCTATGATTGGCCTGGCAACATCAGGCAGTTGCAAAACGTCATTGAATGCAGTTTTGCCCTGCACTCAGGCCCGGTGCTCGGTGCCGCCGAGGTCTTGATTACGGCGATAGGCGCGGCGCGATCCCACGAAGAGGATGAGCAGTTGCTGCCACTGGCAGAGATTGCGATGCGGCATATTCAACGCGTGCTAGCTGCGCATGGTGGCAATCAGGTGGCCTCGGCCAAGGTGTTGGGCGTCAGCCGCTCTACCCTGCGGCGAAAACTGGGTGAGACAGGCTGACCTGTTTTGCTACAGCACAGACCTATTTTGCGACAATCCAGCGACAGGGGCTCGGTGCAAGTACATCATTTTCATGGGTTTTAGGGTATTCCAAGGTCTGGCATTAAATTTGCTGTGTTACAGTGTGCCCCGATCGCTTCGGGGAAACACAAAAAGAATGAATACCTATCTGGAGGAGTATTGGAATGTCCATGAAAAGAGCCTTAGTGATTGCAAGCCTGATGTTGTTACCCGCTGCAGGATTTGCTGACGCGCCTATGCCTTATGGTAAGGCAAAGAGCAATATGCATGCCTATGAAAAGATCAATACCGTCTTTGATGTAAATTATGAGAACCCTCAGGATCTGAACACCTTGTATTTCTTTGCCCGCAATACCGGGCGTGCCTTGGGCGGCAAAATGGTGGTAGTAACGCATGGCCCGGAGCTGCGCGCCTTTGCTCGTGAGAACTATGAGAAATACCAGGGGATCATGGATCGTATGGCCGAACTGGCCAAGGACGGCGTTGAATTTCGCATGTGCAACAATGCCATGAAGGCGGCTGGTTATGAGGTCGAGGACATGCATGGCTTTGTCACCATTGTTCCAGCAGGTTTCCCGGAAGTGGCGAGCTTGCAGGCGCAGGGTTATCAGTACATCAATCCGTTGCCTCTGTCGGTAAGAGACGTTCGCTATCTTGAGCGTCCCGAACTCAAGAAATAATAATTCTAGCGCCGGCGTTCGCCGGCGCCTGGATTGACTAACAGTTGTATCAAGGCGGTACCATTCTTTGGTGCCGCCATTTTTTTGCATGACACAATCTGCAGAGACTGATCAGTCTGTTCGCGATTAGTAAGGATGCATGCACCTGCAGATAAACTCTCTGTGCAGAGCGTGTGGTAAGTCAGACTTCGACCGTGGCAAGCAGCGCTAGTCCTCCTGATCAAAGATCATCATCCGCAGCGCCGCGCCCAGCAACAGCAGCAGCGCCATCAGCAGGATCCCCGCCATTATGGTCAGTACCGGCCAGGAGGCCGTGAGGCTGCCGGTGTGGCTCAGCCACCAGAACAGCAGGCCCAGCCCTAGCGGGGAGAGCAGGGTGATGATCGCGAGGATGCGGTTGTAGCGCTGCACGGCAGCCCGGCGCGTTGTGTCGGGTTGGTAGTTGGCGAATACCCAGATGCCGATCAGCAGTAGTGGTAGCAGGATCAGTAGCAAGACGTGCATGGTAGTTCCTCGGTAAGAATGGCGGGGTGATGCTGATATTCTATAGTACGTGCGCGTGATGCGAGCATGCCTCAGCGCTCGTGGCTCCAGATCAGATCCAGTGCCTGGCGGTCATCGCCGCTAAGGCTTTCCAGCGACCAGCGCCGACTCAGCTGATAGAACAATTGCACCGCATTGCTCTGTTGTTCACTCAGGCCCATCGCATAGCGGATATACAGGCGCTTGCTCAGGGCGCGGCCCAGGATCAGGTTGCTGCTCTGTTCGTCCTGGATGTCGAAATAGACATCGTGGATCCCCAGGCTGGTGGTGATCTGGCTGAGCACCGGGGTATTGCCGGAGAGGCCGAGCTTGTACAGCGCCGAGAGCAGTTGTGATTCGTAGTTGGGTTCCTGCGTCACATCCACCGCGCGGCCAAAGATCATCAGATTGATGATATTTCCCTGCGACAGGCTGGGGGTGGAATAGAACACAAACTGCGGCTGGGTGGCGGTGCCGGTGATATTCAGCTGGGTCTGGTAGGGGTCGACCCGCCGTGACAGCTGCACGTCCAGGCTGGGGTTGGCGAGTGTCCCGGTGAAGCTGAAGGCGGAGCGGTCGATCTGGATACGATTGCGCGGATCGAGCTGGATATGGCCACGCTCCAGCCACACCTGGCCATGGCCGCGCAGATCCTCGCCCGGTGTTTGGCGCAGGCGTAGTGCGCCACCCAGATAGGCCTGCACATCACGCAGCAGCACCAGTACCTCGTCGCCGAAGGCCAGGTTCAGATCCAGATGCAGGGGCAGGCCACCGTCATCGAAGGGGACCGGTTGGCCGCTGGCATCGAGGATCACCTCGTCGCGGCTGGGGCTGATGCGGTTTTGCAGCGGCACCCGCTGCAGGTCGATACGGCTGTGGTGCAGGCGCAGCTCGCCGCCCAGCTGCAGGGCCTGATCCTGTAGCCGCAGCTCCAGCGCGCTGGCGCTGCGCAGGCTGGCAAAGTGGCTATCGATCAGTTGCAGATCCTCTGCATCGATGCGCAGCAGGCCCTCGGGCTGTCCCTGCTGCAGGCCCGTCAGTTGCGCATGCAGGTGCAGGCCACGTTGTTCCGGTTGTTGCAGGCTGCCCTCGGCCTGCAGGCCATCGCTGTCCAATTTCGCGCGCAGTTGCAGCTGCTGATCCACCAGGCCCAATAGCGGCAGGTCGCTGAGCAGATCCAGCTCGGCCTGGCTGTGGTGCTCGGGGGCGGCCAGACTGCCGGCCAGCGCGCTGTGCAGGACGATGCGTTGCTGGCGGATCGCCAGCAGGTTGAGCAAGTCATCGGGCAGTTCCAGGCTGTTGAGCTCGGCGCGCAGCGCCCCGCCCAGGGCCGCCTGCATCCAATCGCCGCTGGGATTATCCAGGCGCAGCTGCGCCTGCCAGCTGCCGTCCTGATTGAGCCGAGCCTGGCTTTCCAGGCTGGCCCGGCTGGCATCGGCCTGCAGCTGCAGCTTGAAGGCGTCGATGCCCAGCGGCAGGCGATAGCTTTCCTCCTCCCAGGCAATCGCCAGTTGCGGGCTGCCCAGGCTCAGGCGCAGCTGCCAGTCCTGCAGCAGGTTTTCGCCAAGCTGCAGCTCGCCCTGGCCATCCAGCAGGCCTTGCACGGACAGGTTTTCCGGTAGCAGCGGTGCCAGCCAGGCAAATACCGGCAGGGCCTGCCAGTCCCAGCGGAGCGCCGTCTCATCGGCCTGCAGACACAGCCGCGCATCGTCCCCGGCCCGTTGCGGGGCCAGGCAGATCGGTGCGGCGCGCAGTTGATGGCCGCCCAGCCATTGCATCGCGGCGGGTTGTTGCAGGGCCCAGGGGCCGGTGTGGGCATGGTCGAGCTGCAGACGCCGCAGGGTGAGGCGGGGCTGCTCCAGCGAGCTCAATGCATCGTGCAGGGCCAGCTGCAATGCGAAGTGGTGCTGTTGCAGGCTCAGCTCGGTGTCCATGCCGTCCTCGCTGGCGCGGCGGGTCAGCCGCAGCAGGCTGAACAGCTGCTGGCGGCTGGCATCATCCGCCTCATCAGCACGGTGGTGGAGTGGCTGCAGCAGCAGCTGGATTTCGCTGTGCAGCGGCTGGGCCAGCGGGGTGTGAGTATCCAGTGAGAGGCCATCCAGCTGGAAATCGCCATAGCCCAGCGCCGTGCCGCGCAGCCCCAGGGTGGCATGCAGTGCATTGATGGGGCCTTCCAGTCTGGCGTCCAGCTGCGCGCTACCGCTGAGTTCGGGTAGCAGTTGCGCCAGCTGCCCGAGGTGGGCCTGCAGTTGCAGCGAGAGGGACTCGTCATATTCGCCGCGGGCATCGAGCTGGTTGTCCCCCAGGCGCAGTTCAAATTGCTGCAGTGCCAGTTGTGGGCGGGGGTCGAATTCGGCGCGCAGCTTCAGCAGCGCCTGCTGCTCCAGGTAGCGGATGCGCAGCGCCTGACTGTCGAGGGCAAAGCGCTGCGCCGCGGCATCGATCAGTTGTAACAGCAGGGGGCCATTGAGGCTGGCCTGGTGTGTGCCCTGGCGTAGTTGCAGGTCTTGCAGGCTGATCGCCAGTCGGGGTGCGGCGGTCTCGCCGAGCAGTTGGCTGGCCTGGATCTGCAGTGCGCCGTGCAGGCTGGCGTCGCGCTCGGGCCAGTCCAGCCGGGTGTCGCTTAGCTGTAGTGCGAGCTGTGGATCGTCAAAGCCCATCAGTTGCAGCGCGGCCCGACCCTGGTAGTGCATCGCCAGCGTCGGTAGCAAGTTGGCCAGCGCCAGCTGGCTGTCGAGTTCGGCACGGAGGGTTTCCTCGTGCAGGCTGGCCTGGGCACTCAGGTCCAGCTGGCTACCATCCTCCAGGCGGCTCTGGGCACTGAGGTCGAGCCGATCGGCAAAGTCAAACTGCAGGCTCAGCGCCTGCTGTACCAGGGGCAGCTCGTCGAGCTGCCAGTGCAGCTTGGCCTCCAGTTGCAAATTCTCGTCCATAGTGAGCACCGACTCACCCTCTGGGCTATGCAGGCTGAGGGTATCACCCAGGGCATACGCCAGTTCCTGCCACTGGCTGCGCAGCTGTGTCGGCCCTGTCTGCGGCAGGCTGAGCTGGTGTTGCGAGCGCAGCCGCAGCGGCTGCTGGCTGTCCAGTTCCAGCGCCAGTTGTTGCAGGCCACCCTGCCAGCGCAGGGTCAGCTCGGTGTCGGGCAGGCTGGTCGATTGCATTGCCAGGGCGAGGCGACCGGAGAAGCTCCCGGCATCGTGAACGCTGAGCTGGCCACGGGCCTGCAGCTGATGTTGCCGATAGTCCAGACGCAGTTGTTTGAGCACCAGGCGACGCAGCTGCCAGGCCAGCGAGGCCTGCAGGTTGTCGATCTGCAACAACTGTTCGCCCCGCTGGATCTGCAGCTGACCGATCTGCAAGGCATCCAGTTCCAGCAACAGCGGGATGCCCAGCAGCGGGGCAAAGGGTTCGGGATTGGGCGCGGTGGGGGCGCTGTCTGGCTGTTCATGCAGCACCATCTGCAGGCGATCCAGTTGCAGTCGATCCAGGGTAAAGCGCCCGTACCACAGATGGATGAGATCGAGGCTCCACTCCAGTCGGTCGATATCCAGGTCCAGCGCCGGGTGGCGCAGCGCCACCCCGTGCAGCTGGATGCTTTTGAAGATATGCCCCTCGCTGCTGGCGACGCTGAGCATGCCGTCGGTCCAGCCGTCGAGCTGGCCGAACAGCCACTGGTGCAGGTGTGGCTGGCTGAAGAACAGGGTGATCATCAGGGCGATACTGAAGATCAGTGTCAGCAGACTGATCAGCAGGGTCTTGAGGACGCGCTTGAGCCAGATCACAGGTCCAGCCCCAGGGAGAAGTGCAGCCGCCAGGGGCGCTCTGGCTCGCTGATCGCCCAGGCCATGTCCAGGCGCACCACCCCGACCGGGGTAAAGCCACGCAGGCCAACACCGCTGCCGATCTTGAGTTGGGTGTCGATCTTGTCGTCATAGACCTGCCCGGCATCGCTGAAGGCGGCCACCCCAAACCAGCGTGTCAGGCGGTAGTCGGTTTCCAGCGAGGCCAGCGCCATGTGTTTCGCGCCGGTGATGCCGCCGTCCTCGGTGGGCAGGCCGACCGACTCAAAGGCAAAGCCGCGCAGGGTCTCGCCACCGAGCAGGAAGCGATAGCTGGCCGGCAGTTCTTCCAGCTCGTCCGACCAGGTGGTGGCGATCCTGCCGCGGGCGATCAATCGCCAGTTGTCGCGCGGGCTATAGATCCCCTTGCTGCCCAGATCAAGCTGAGTGAACTCGCTGTCGGAGATCGGATTGCGCTGGCTGGTGCGCAGCGCCAGATTGTGGCGATAGCCCCGGCTGGGGTAGCTGGTCTGGTTGAGTACGCGTTTTTGCACGCCGATGCCGCCCAGCAGCAGCTGGCTGATCTGACGGTCCTCATCGCTATAGCTGAACACCTCGCGCTCCAGCGAGACATAGGGGGCCAGCAACCAGTCACTACGGGTGAGGTGGGTATATTCGGGCATCAGGGTGGTGCGGCTGCGCTCCAATACATCGGACTGGGTGGCTTCCCAACCGGTGCGCAGATTCCATTTCTGCCGTGCCGGGCGGCGGCCGGGAATGCTGTAGTTGAACAGCGCCGACTGGGCACGCTGACCCAGCAGGCCATCGAATTCATAGCGATGCCCGTCCTTGTTGACCAGGCGATTTTCAAAACCGAACAGCAGACGGGCACCGGTGTCGCTGCCCGCACCCAGGCCAACCCGGTAGCGGTGGGGCAGATTGTCCTCCAGTTGCACATGCACCGGGATCTGCCGTTCCTGTTGTTCGGTAAAACGTGGCTCGTAGCGCACCATGGAAAAATAACGGCTGCTGATCAGGGTTTGTTGCAGCTCGGACAGGGCGCTATTGCTAAAGCGATCGCCGGGACGAAATTCCACGAAGCGCTGCAGGAAGTTGTGCTCGATAGTGGTGGCCGGATCGAAGCTGACCGTGCCAAACAGATAGGCCTCGCCGGTCTCCAGTTCGATGAAGATCGCCGCCTCGCCCCGTTCCGGCGAGACCTCGAAGCGCCGCTGCAGATAACGGGCGTCCAGGTAGCCGTGATTGTGGGCGATATTCATTAGATCGCTGATGGTCTTTTCATAGTCCGCATGCACCAGGCGCTGGCCAGTTTTCAGCGGGAGGTCAAACTGGCGGTAGTCGCGCCAGGCCTGTTCGTTCGCGCCGGGGCCTCGGATACGCAAGGACAGGCTGCGTATCTGCACCGCCGGGCCGCGCTGGATCTGGAACCGGATCAGGGTGCGGTCCTGTTCCCGTTGCAGGCTGCCGACGACCTCGGCGCGGTAGTAGCCCAGGGCACGCAGCGCATCCAGCAATTCCCGATCGCCGCGGCGAAACAGAAAATCGGTCTGGGCCGGATACTGGTCATTGCTCAGTTGTCTTACCGACAGATTATTGAGCAGGGTGCTGTGCAGCTCGTCTTCCACCCCCAATAGCTGCAACTGGATCGCCCGGGGCGCCTGGGCCGCCAGCAGACCAGGCAGGCACAGCAATGCCAGTGCCAGCCAGCTGGCAAGGCACAAGCGGCGTGCAGGGGTCGGTGTGGCGAGAGGCATGGGCGCGATTGTCATCCGGTGTATGCTGTGGGATAGAATGGTGACGTCTGCACCAGGGATAAGCAAGGCAACAATAATCATCGACAGCGCGCAGGCCCGACCGTTCCACGGTCCCGATAACTTATGAGGAATCTTCATCCATGCATGATGCACTGCAAGCGGTCATTGATCAGACCGGCCGATTCATCCTGGGCAAGGAGCAGGCAATCCGCCTGGCGCTCACCTGTCTGTTGGCCCGTGGCCACCTGTTGATCGAAGACCTGCCCGGCGTCGGCAAGACCACCCTCTCCCATGTGCTGGCCCGCACCCTGGGGCTGGAATTCCAGCGGGTGCAATTTACCTCCGACATGTTGCCGGCGGACATCCTCGGGGTGTCGATCTACGAGCGCGACAGCGGCAATTTCCGCTTTCATCCCGGCCCGGTATTTACCCAGGTGTTGCTGGCCGACGAAATCAACCGCGCCACCCCCAAGACCCAGAGCGCGCTGCTGGAGGCGATGGAAGAACAGCAGATCAGCATCGAGGGTGAGACCTATCCACTGCCCGAGCCCTTCTTTGTCATCGCCACCCAGAATCCCTCCCACCAGATCGGCACCTTCCCCTTGCCTGAGTCACAGCTGGACCGTTTTCTGATGGTGCTCTCGCTGGGCTATCCGGACCGTCAGGCCGAACGAGCCCTGCTGGCCGGCGAAGATCGGCGTGAGATGCTGGCCGGGATCGCACCGATGATCAATCCGGCCGAGCTGCAGCGCTTGCAGGCCCAGGCGCGCAAGGTTCATGCCTCCGATGCCTTGATCGACTACGTGCAATCGCTGCTGGATTTCTCCCGCCAGTCACCGGATTTCCTCGGTGGCCTGTCGCCCCGTGCCGGTCTGGCGCTGTTGGCCGCCGCCCGCGCCTGGGCGATGCTCAGCGGGCGCGACCACGTGATCCCCGAGGATGTGCAAACCGTGTTGCCCTATGTGGCCGCGCATCGTCTGCGCCTGGCCGACGAACGGGCCCGCACCAGCGCCGAGGCGGTGGTGGCACCGTTTGCCAGGGTGGCGATCCCTTAGTGTCCTGGCGCAGGCCACAGCCCGAGCATGGCCCGGTGAATCTTACCCGGCGGCGGATCTACATCCTGCCGACCCGCCACGGTCTGGTGTTTGGCCTGGTGCTGCTGGCGATGCTGATCGGCGCGATCAATTACCAGAACGGCCTGGCCTATCTGCTTACCTTCCTGCTCGGCTCGCTGGGCATCGTCTCGATCCTGCACAGCTATCGCAACCTGCACGGCCTGCTGATTCACTTCGGCCAGCCCGCCGCGGTGTTTGCCGGCGAGCGCGCCAGTTTCCCCTTGCAACTGGAAAACCCTTTGGGCCGCGCCCGCTACGCGCTGCGCCTGCAAGGCCAGGGCGAGATCGCCTGCAGTGATCTCCCCGCCAACGACGCCCACTGGTTGCCACTGCCGATGCCCGCCCAACGGCGCGGCCTGCAGAGTGCAGGCCGCCTGGTGCTCTCCAGCAGCTATCCGCTGGGGCTGTTTCGCGCCTGGAGCTATCTCTACCCGGCCCAGCAGTTGCTGGTCTATCCCCATCCCGAGGGCCCGCGCGAACTGCCCCCCACCCAGCAACAGGATGACGGCGGCGAAGGATTGGGCGGGCGCGGCGGTGAAGACTTCGACTCGCTGCGCCCCTACCACGATGGGGATTCCCTCAAGCATGTCCACTGGAAGGCCCTGGCCCGTGGTCAGGGTCTGGTCACCAAGCAGTTCGGCGGTGGTGGCAGCAGCGTGTTATGGCTGCACTGGGAACAAACCGGCCGTCAGGATGCCGAACAACGCCTCAGCGCCCTGTGTCGCTGGGTGCTCGAAGCCGACAGCCGCGGCATCGTCTATGCACTCAGTCTGCCGCATCAACAAATCCCACCGGCCAGTGGCCCGGCCCAGCGCAAGCGCTGCCTGGAGGCCCTGGCCCTGTATGGCATCAAGCGGTAGATAGAGTCGTATCATATCAATGCAGTCGAAGGCGGCTGCACAGGGAGTAAACCTTCAGGGGGTGAAGCGCGATGAAATCATGGATAGTGATGTTGATCCTGTTGGGCGGCAGTGGCAGCGCCATGGCCTGGAATGTCGACTGCAAACGCTCCGGCAGCGTGCAACACTGCCATAGCTGGTTTATCGAGGAACATCGCGCCAGCGGCAGCCAAACCCGCATGCGTATCGCATTCCTGATCCGTGGCAGCGAGGTCGATACCGAAAGCGTCTGCCAGCAATACCAGCGCCGCTCCCTCGAATCCCGCCGCTGCCTGCGCAAGGCCAGCGAGATGTTCCGCGAGCTGTGCAGCCGCGATGGCAAACGCAGCGATCTCAGCCCCCAGCGCAAAACCCTCTACTGCGATGCCTCAAGACGTTTTGTCCCGCTGCGCTAATCCCCAATCATAAGTTAGTTCGTAACTACTCGCCCTATCCATGATGTATTCACACTGTAGAGGGAGTTAACCGTTTCCGATGAAA
>JACUTZ010000148.1 GCA_014859545.1 Gammaproteobacteria bacterium | reverse complement strand
ATGCGCTTTGACACACTCGACCAATGGCTGGCCTGGCAGGAAACCCTGCATCCGTCGGCCATCGATCTGGGGCTGGAGCGACCCGGTCGGGTGCTTGCGGCGCTGGGTCTGGGCAAGCCTGCCCACAAGCTGATTACCGTCGCCGGTACCAACGGCAAGGGTTCCAGTGTGGCGATGCTGGAGGCCATGTTGCTGGCCGCCGGTTACCGGGTCGGTACGTATACCTCCCCCCATCTGATGCGTTACAACGAGCGGATCCGTCTCAACGGCGCGCCAGTCGCAGATGCACCGATCTGCGATGCCTTTGCCCGCATTGATGCGGCGCGGGGGGATACCTCGCTGACCTATTTTGAATTTGGCACCCTGGCGGCCTTTTTGATCCTTGCCGAGGCCGAGCTGGATGTGGCGGTGCTGGAAGTTGGTCTTGGTGGCCGTCTGGATGCGGTCAATCTGCTCGATGCGGATGTGGCGCTGATCACCGCCATCGATATCGATCATGCGGCCTGGCTGGGTGATAGCCGCGAGGCCATTGTCATCGAAAAGGCCGGCATCATGCGCCCGCAACGCCCGGCGGTCTGCTCCGACCCCCATCCTCCTCAGACGTTGATCGAGCATGCTGCTGCGCTGCAGACCCCGCTGTTTTGTCTGGGGCGTGACTACCAGTATCGGCCAGAGCAGGAAGGCTGGTTGTATACGGACGGTGAGGGAACCCTGGCGGGCCTGCCTAGGCCGGCGCTGGTGGGGGCGATGCAGTTGCAGAATGCCGCCGGGGCGATCCGCGCACTGCGTTGTCTGGGCGACAGCCTGCCGGTCAGCAATCAGGCGATCCGTCAGGGCCTGCTGTCGGTCACGCTGCCGGGGCGCATGCAGCGCCTGCCGGGTGAGCCGATGGTGTTGCTGGATGTGGCCCACAACCCGCAGTCGGCAAGGATTCTGGCCGACAACCTGGCTGCGATGCCCTGCACGGGGCGGACCCTGGCGGTGGTGGGGATGCTGGCGGACAAGGATATTGCCAGTGTGGTGGCGGCGGTGTCAGCGCAGGTGGATCACTGGTATCTGGCCGGGTTGGATGTTTGGCGCGGGGCAGATGCCGCACTGGTGGCCCAGGCCCTGGACGGGCAGGGGATCACGGCACATACCGAGTATGATGCCGTGCTTGAGGCCCTAGCGGCGGCGCAGGCCGATGCCGCCAAGTCGGATCGCATCGTCGTGTTCGGTTCTTTTCACACCGTGGCCGAGGCCCTGAGCGAGCTTGGGGTTCAGGCGGACTGAGTTACGGCAGTTTGCTCAAAGTCCGGCGATCCAGCCAGCTGACTGAGGCCATGCTGACGGGCAAACTGCAGCACCATTTGATACAGTGCCGGACGTTCGCTGGCGGTATCCTTGTCCATGCACACGCAGCGCTTGCCGTCCCGATAGACCGGCTTGAGGTAACGTGAATAGCGCAGGCGCTGGTCCGGCCCGAAGGCGGCGTCGATCCCGGCCAGGCGTACCGCCCAATCACTGGGGCGAAAGGCCTGCTCGCCCTCACATACCCACTGGATGCGTTCGTTTACTGGCTTCATGCTAGGCTCCGTATATTAGAGGTTTCTTATCAATCAATCTATAGGCCCTGACAGGTTTTTACAAGCTCTGCTATGCTGCGCCAATGAAAAAAACCCATTCCTCGGACAGTATCATTGCCCAGACCCGTTGCTGGATCGAACGGATGGTGATCGCCCTGAATCTCTGCCCCTTTGCCCGCAAGCCCTACGAGGCCGGACTGGTGCGCTATGTGGTCAGCGAGGCCCACGAACCGGAGCAATTGCTGCATGATCTGGAGGCCGAGCTGGCCTACCTGCAGGGCACGGATCCCAAACTCGTCGAGACCAGCATCCTGATCCATCCATACGTGTTGGGGGATTTTCTGGATTACAACGATTTTCTCGATGTGGTCGATGACTTGTTGGTGCAACAGGGCTACGACGAGGCGATCCAGATCGCCAGCCTGCACCCGCACTACCAGTTTGCCGGCACCCGGCCCGATGATGCGGAAAACTACACCAATCGCTCCCCATATCCCATGCTCCACCTGCTGCGCACCGAGGGGGTAGCCAGGGCGATCGCCGGCTATGCCCGCCCTGAACGGATCCCGGAGCGCAATATCGCCCAAATGGAACGCCTTGGTGCCGAACAAGCCCGGCGCATCCTGCGCGAATGCATGGAGTAGTCCCGGTGGCGAATTTGTTGGGGATTGCAGTCAAAGCACAGCGCAAGGGACCGATGAACCTGCACCAGGAGGCCATGCTCCACCCCTTGCATGGTCTGGTCGGCGATGCCCGTGGCAAACCGGGGCGGCGTCAGCTTACCCTGATGAGTTTGCAGGATTGGCAGACCGCCTGTGCCGAGCTGGGTGTGGTGCTGCCCTGGCAGACCCGGCGCGCCAATCTGTTGGTGGATCAATTACCGCTGTATCAGTCCACCGGACAGCGCATCCTGCTGGGCGAGGCGCTGCTGGAGATCACTGGCGAGACCGACCCCTGCGAGCGCATGGAACAGGCCCACGCCGGGCTGTTCCAGGCCCTGAAACCGGCATGGCGCGGTGGGGTGACCTGCCGGGTACTCAAGGCGGGGGTGATCCGCGTCGGGATGTCGGTGCAGATCGACTGAACATCTGGAAAAACCTGGAGTCGGACCCCCATGCAACAGGCGCAACATCACCTGCGCGAAGACGAAGCGGCGCGCGGCCTGTTATCGCCCATCCTGTCTTGCGCATCCCTGCACGAGGCAGGTGTTAACCACAGGAGCAAACCATGATCTTCAAGCAATTGTTCGAACCCGATTCCAGCACCTACAGCTACCTCATTAGCTGTCCCGACACCGGCAAAACCGCGCTGATCGACCCGGTGCTGGACACCGTGGAACGCGACCTGGCAGTGCTGCAACAAATGGGGCTCAAGCTGGATTACAGCATCGATACCCATGTGCATGCGGATCACCTGACCGGGGCCAAGCGACTGAAGGCCATCGCCGGTAGTCAGATCGTCTACCCGGCGATGCTGGATCTGGCCTGTGTGGACATCGGCGCACGAGAAGGGCAAGCCCTGATGGTGGGCAACATCGTGATCCAGCCCCTGTTTACCCCAGGTCACACCGACCATCACCATGCCTATTTGATCGACAACGGCACCCAGCAGATGCTGTTCAGCGGGGATGCCCTACTGATCGAAGCCTGCGGCCGCACCGACTTTCAGTCCGGCGATGCCCACGCCCTGTATCGCAGCATTCACGACAAATTTTTCAGCCTGCCCGATGAAACCCTGGTCTACCCCGGCCATGATTACGAAGGGCGCTTCATCACCACCATCGCCCAGGAAAAACAGCGCAACCCGCGCCTGGGCAACAACCGCTCCGAGGCCGAATTCGTCAAGACCATGCAGGAGATGGATCTGCCCTATCCGCGCAAGATCGACTTCGCCGTGCCCGGCAATGAAGGCTGTGGTGAATGCCCGGACAATATTCCCGAACAATATCGCAGCCCCTGCGCCAGACACGATCAAGGATAGGGGCTGGGTGTTCATCGTTTACTGTTCAATATATCGAGCAGGGTCCCGCTTATTGTGCAGCAGGGCAGGCCGTACTTAGGGGCGGTGCTGATGGTGCTTTATTGCAGTGGTACCGGATGATGGGCGATGTCCAGTTCGCTGGCCAAGCCCTGAAGACGTTTGTCTCGCGTCCACAAACGCATGTGACCACTGAGGGCGACGGCAGCGAGCAAGTGGGCCTCGATGTAGCCCATCCCGCGCCCCATCAGATTGTGAGATTCGATGTGAAAGAGGACTTCTTCATCCTGCGCCATGGTGGCCCGAGGCAGGTTTTTGAGTAGTGCCATCACCTCGGCACGTTGTTGCAGGTTTCCGCAGGCCAATTCACCCAGCACAAAAGGGTGCATCGCGACCCGATTAGTGTTGAGCAAATCAATAAGGCCAGCATCGCCGAGACGCAGGTGGTCTATCCACACCGAAGTGTCCACCAGGATCATGGCTTATCGGTATGGCGGCGCGGGATGGTTTCCAGCTGGGGCTCAGTACCGCCCAGGTGTGCCAGGCGGCGGGCGCTCTCGCGTTCAATCAGGGCGCGCAGCCCCTCACGAATCAGAGCGGTTTTTTCATTGATACCACAGAGTTGCCCTGCCTTGTCGAGCAGTTGTTCGTCAATATTTATGGTTGTGCGCATGGTTCACCTGTATGGGCTGGTGCATGGCAAAATAACACATCACCTGATGCGCTTTGTCGTGCATGGCAGGTGATTCTGTGCGGGAGGAATCACAAAGGAGTAGAAATTAGAGGCTCAAGGGATCAAGGCAAAGAAAAATGCTCGAGGGTCGGAACTCGACAAATCGGCAGGATAGCCGATTTGGACGCACGCAGTGC
>JACUTZ010000147.1 GCA_014859545.1 Gammaproteobacteria bacterium | reverse complement strand
TCGCCCGCAATGCCTTCTCTCGCACTCGCCTGAGCGACAACAACAGCCTGCTAGCTGGCCAGCCTGTCGGTGGCGCTGCAGCAGATGCTCTCGCGCTTCCTAGCGTCATTCGCTGTGAAATCCGGAAAATTCGCAGGATTGCTGCACATTTTTTCTGCTCAAGGTATGCTCGGCACTTAGCTTATTGCTCCCTTGATCCTGCCGGAGTGATGTGAACGGACGTAATGCCTGATGGAGTCACCCTGTGAATAAGCGCTCATCGCCCCGCTTTCCCGTCACCGTCGATGCCACGGTGATCCTGCCTGATGGAAGCAAACAGCTTTGCACTGTGCGCGACTACTGTTCCGGTGGTCTCTACCTGGTCTGCAACAAGAGTTCGGCGGATCTGCCGGTTTCCCTGCGCGGGCAAGATGTGCAGGTGGAGTTTTCCGATCCGCTGATGACCCATACCCCAGTCGTCCATATCGAGGCGCGGGTGGTCCGTTACGAACCGCGTGGCCTGGGTCTGAGCTTTGTGGGAGAGAATACCGGGGCGGTGATCGCTCTTTCCCAATTGGCGGCAACACAGGCGGCCAAGGAGCGTGGTGAGCTGGCCTCGGCGGTTGACGCCTATGGTCAGGCGACCGTCGACGCGCTGATCAAGTTGTGTCGCAGCAAGGCCGATGAGCATGTGGGTATGCTGTTCAAGGCCTTTGTCAGAATGGCTCGGGATGATCTGTTTGAGGCCTCCAACTCGGCCAAGAGCAATAGCCGCCAATCGGCCTACTTCGGTGCGATGAACGAATTGGGCAAGGCCGAACAACAACTGGAACAGGGTTTCCGCAACAAGGTGCAACAGCAGTTTGCCTTGTTGGAGGAATCCGGGTTTCGCAGTCGTTTTGGTGAAGACCAGGCCAGTCCTGGTGGGCTGTCCCTGGTGGAGAGTGATCAGCTGGACAACTGGCTGATGGTGCGTGCCATGGCGAGCAAGCTGGAGGACAGCCTGGGGGAAACCCTGGAGGCCCTGGAAACCCGTCTGCAGGCCATTTCGGTCAACCCGGTCACTGCCGAGGATAACCCGATTGGCCCCTTTTTCCTTGCCTCGATCTTTCACGAAGAACTGGAACGTCTGACCCTGGAGGACGCGGCCAAGCGGGTGCTTTTCGGAAGCATGGGCAAGGTGATGATTGGGCGCCTGAAAAAGCTATGTGATGAATTGAATGAGGGCCTGATTGCACGCGGGGTGCTGCCCACTCTGGCAAAGAAACTGGAATTGCTGCGCAGCACCGGCGGTGGGTCTTTGCCACGCAAGTATGCGGGGGAGGCACTACCGCAAGCGGATAACGAGGCAGGCGAAAGCACCGCCCCACCGCCTGGATATGGTGTCTATACACAGCCGCCAGCAGGTGGGCCTTATGTACCACAGACGAACCAGACACAGGCGTCGGCTACAGCGACGGCTGGAGTAAATCAGACCAGCTCCGGTGGAGCGAGCAGTGGACCGTCAAGCCCTGCCGCAGCATCAAACCCTGGCGTGCCAACCCATGCCGCATCGGCCTCGCCAGCAGCGGCACCGCAGGCCGCCGTGCCGCCAGTGGCGAACGTCTCGACCGAAACAAATGCAACGGCACCCACCATCGGCATGCACTATAGCCGTGGAAACATGGTCCCGACGGGAAGGGGGGCACCGCCCTCCACGGCACAGGCCCCTTTCCATGGCGTGCAGGAGTTGATGCGCTTGCGTCACGCCTCAGAGCCTGGTGATGGCGAGGATGCGGCCCCGGCAGCCACGACCGCCTTTAGTAGTGAGCAGGTGCTACAGGCTCTGGGTCAAATGGGTGGTCGCCTTGTAGAGCAGGGTGGGGATGCCCTGGCCCACGTGAATGCCCTCTCCCGTACCCTGGCTGAAAGTACAGCCGAGGGCGGCTCGGTCCTGAATGAGCATGACCGTGATGCGGTGGCCTATGTGGGGGGGCTGCTCAGTTCGATTCAGCGCGATCCTTACCTGTCGGCCAGTGCGCGTCCCTGGTTTGCTGCCCTCGAGGTACCCCTGCTCAAAGCCGGTGTACTGGATGGCAGTCTGCTGGAGGACGATAGCCACCCGGCCAGACAGATCCTCAATCGTCTGGAACGCATTGCCGATCGCCTCGAGGGCGATGATTCCGAGACGGCGCGCAAGGCCGCCTCGCGTATCGACAGCATCCTGCAGGCGGTACCGGAAAAGGTCGATACCGATCCGGATGTATTCGCCAATGCCCTGTCCGAGCTGGACGAGGTGCAGGAGGCCATGGATCGCAGCTATGAGGAAAATATTAAAAAACTGATCGCCGAATGCGACAAGGAACGAAGCATCAACCAGGCGCGCAAGCAGGTATTGAGTGCACTGAATGACCGACTGGGCCAGCGGGAGGTGCCGGTGGTGGTGCTCAACCTGCTTGATGGCGGCTGGAAGAATCTGTTGTTGCGCACCATGCTTAAAAACGGTGAAGACAGTGTGGTCTACAAGACCTATCTGAACGTGATTGACCAGCTGAGCGCGCGCATGACCCGGCGCAAGCCCTTCCAGCAGGAAGGGTTGATGGAAAACAAAAAACTGCTGGAGTGGGGCTCGCGGATGATGTCCATCATCTCCCGCGACGAAATCAAGAACACCGCCATGCTGGCGGATATTGCCAATCACCTCGAGGGTCGCGCCAGCCAGCCACCCGTCACTCGCAAGGTCGCCGAGATCGCGATCAAGGCAGCAGCCATCCCCGAGGATGGGATGCGCCCGGATGAGGTGTCCGAGGATGTCTGGGACCTGATGCTGGAAGATGTGCGCCAGCTCGATGATCGTGAGGCCTTCCGTCATGCACTCAGTGATGAAAAATCCCAGGTGATCAATCTGGTCTGGAAAGACAGTGATGCGCAGCGCTATGTGTTTGCCGACAGCCGCGGCAACAAGGCACTGGATCTGCAGGCGGGGCAGGTCAGTAATTATCTTTACAGCAAGCGCCTGGCGCGCATGGATGACAAGGAGATCTCGATCACCGAACGTGCCACCTATAGCTTCCTGCAAAATCTGCACAATCAGCTTGCCTTCCAGGCCAATCACGATCAGCTTACCGGTCTACTCAGTCGCAAGGCCTTCGAGAATGAACTGGAGCAGGCCTATCTGGAGAGCTGTAGCGATGGGGTCTCCCATGTATTGGCCTATATGGATCTGGATCGCTTTAATGTCATTAACACCACCTGTGGGCATGCCCAGGGGGATGTGTTGCTGGGGCAGGTGGCAGAGGTCATCCGCGATACCCTCAAGGACGCGGCGATCATTGCGCGCCTGGGCGGGGACGAGTTCGGCATGTTGCTCAAGCAGTGCAGCCGTACCAAGGGGCTGATGATGATCACCCGGGTGCATGACAATCTGCGCAAGCTGCAGTTTGCCTGTGATGAGAATGCATTCAAGATTACCGGCAGCATTGGCGTCAGCGAGGTCAATGCCGAAAGCGAAAGCGGTGGCAAGTTGCTCGGCGCGGTGGACTCGGCTGCCTTTACCGCCAAGGAAAACGGCCGCGACAACATTCAGATCCACAATGTGGAAAATGCCCGCATCAGCTCGCGTCGCAGCATCCTCGATTGGGTCGGGCGCATCAACGTGCTATTCGATAAAGATCTGATCCAGTTGCGTTGCCAGAAGATCGCCCCCCTGCACCGCACCGTCAATTCTCTGCCACATTATGAGATCCTGCTCGATGTCTACGACGAGGAGCGCAACAAGGTACCGCTGGATGAATTTATCGTTGCGGCCGAGCGCTATAACCGCATTATGGATATCGACAACTGGGTAGTGGACAAGGTGTTTGCCTGGTTGGAAAGCCATCATGACAAGCTGCATCGTATTGACCATGTGGCGATCAATCTCTCCGGGGTGTCCATAGCCAACCGGCACTTTATGGAGCGCATCTACGAACACATGCAGCAGGAGGCCTTTCCCTCCAACAAGGTCTGCTTCGAACTGACCGAGACCATTGCGATTAACAATGTGGACAATGCCGCGCGCTTCATGCGCAAGCTCAAGGAAACCGGATGCCAGTTCTCGCTGGACGACTTCGGTAAGGGCACCTCTTCCTATGCCTATCTGCGTTCGCTGCCGATTGATTACGTCAAGATCGATGGGGCCTTCGTCAAGGATATCGCCAGCAATGCCGGTGACTATGCGGTGGTTAAATCCATTAACGAGATCGCCCATGTGATGGGCAAGCAGACCATTGCCGAATACGTAGAGGATGATTTTATTTACGAGGCGCTACGCACCATTGGTCTGGATTTTGTGCAGGGTTACGGGATAGAAAAGCCGATCCCGCTGGAAAACCTGTTCGGATAATTAAGGGGCTGGGGGCTGGGGGCTGGGGGCTAGGGGTGAGGGGTGAGGGGTGAGGAAGGACTCAGCGAACACGACACTTTGCGATC
>JACUTZ010000146.1 GCA_014859545.1 Gammaproteobacteria bacterium | reverse complement strand
CATGCGGCGGAACGGAGCGCGAGCGACGGTCATCCCTCCCTCTCCGCCAAACTGTTAAGCCCCGCATAGTCCGGGGCTTTTTTGTGCCTGTTGTGTACAAAAAGCGATCTCACCGCAGAGGCGCAGAGGTTTCAAGCGTTTGCAGTGCTGCAAGGGAGCATGGCCATGAGGTCAGGTCAAGCAAGCAGGCGAATCGGCAATGATCTCTGCGCCTCGGCGTCTCTGCGGTAAAACATGCTTTTATATGGGATCGGCTACCCACAGGCGTTTTCTACAAACCCGCCAGTGCCGCCTCCAATTGCTGCATCGCCTGTTCGATGATCGCCGGGGTGCTGGCGAGATTGATGCGCATATAGCCGCTGCCCTGTTCGCCGAAGATGTGGCCGGCGCTAAGCCCTAATCCGGCCCGGTGGATGAAGAACTGTTCCAGTGCCTGGTCGTCCATGCCCAGGGCGCGGCAATCCAGCCACAGCAGGTAGGTGGCCTCGGGGGGCATGGGGGTGATTGCACTGTGCTGGCAGGCGGCATAGACCCGATCACGATTGGCGGCGATCTGTGTCATCAGTGCAGTGGGCCAGTCGTGGCCGTGGCGATAGGCGGTTTCGGTGACCAGCAGGCTGAAGATATTTTCGCCATTGAGGTGCAAGGTGTTTTGCAGCCGCTGCAGATCTTGGCGCAGCACCGCATCCGGGATTACCGCATAGCCACCGCCGATCCCGGCGGTGTTAAAGGTCTTGCCGGCGGCACTGAGCATCAGATAGCTGCAATCCTCGGCGACCTGGGCAAAGGGGGTGTGGGTGATGCCGGGATAGCTGAGATCCATGTGGATCTCGTCGCTTAATACGCTTACACCATGACGGGCACAGATCCGTGCCACCTCGGCGAGTTCTGCAGCTGACCAGGCGCGTCCACCTGGATTATGGGGATTGCACAGGATCAGTACCCGGGCCTGTCGGGCCAGTTTTTCGAGCTGCTCCAGGTCCATCTGGTAGCGGCCGTTGACCTCGCGCAAAGGGTTTAACAGCAACTGCCGCTGGGTTTCGCGGACCAGGCCAAAGAAGGGGAAGTAAACTGGTGGCTGGATGATCACCCCGTCGCCGGGCTGGCTGAGGGTTTGAATGGCCAGGGCCAGCGAGGGGACTACGCCGGCGGTGGGGAGCAGCCAGGCAGGATCGATCTGCCAATGGTGTTGTCTGGCCAGCCATTGACCGACCGCTTCAGTCCATCCGGCCATGCGTTCGGCATAGCCATAGCTGGGAAGTTTGGCCCGTTCAATCAGGGCCTGCTGGATAGAGTCGGGGCTGGCAAATTCCATATCCGCCACCCACAGGGGGATCACCGATTCGGTGCCGAAGATGGCCTGGCGCTTATCGTATTTTTCGCAGCCGATGCCGGGGCGCTGGTAGGCGGTGTGAAAATCGTAGGACATGGGACAACCTTGCATGCAAAGGGCACAGGATGCGGCGGGATGCCGGTCAGGTCAACCCGCGCGGCGGCCCCGGCCTGCTCAGGCACTGCGGGCGCACAGGGTGCTGGCAAAGGGTACCGGACGGTGGATCCCGTAACCTTGTACGTAATCGACGCCGATGTCCTTGAGAAGATCGGCGGTTTGGCGATCCTGTACCCATTCGGCGATGGTTTTAATCCCCATCACATGGCCGATATTATTGATGGATTCCACGATGGCCAGATCGGTGGGCTCATTGCACAGATTTTTCACGAAGCTGCCATCGATCTTGAGATAATCCACCTTTAGTTGGCGCAGATAACCGAAGGAGGCCATGCCACTGCCAAAGTCATCCAGCGAGAAATGGCAGCCGATACCGCGCAGGATGTTGATGAAATTCTTGGCATGGGCCAGATTGCTGATGGCACAGGTCTCGGTGATCTCAAAACAGATCCGCTCCGGAGGGATCGCCAGTTCATCCAGTAGATTGATGATGTGGCGGAGCATCGCCTTGTCATTCAGCGTTTGTCCGGAAAGATTGATCGCATAGACGCGACACTGCTCATTGAATTGGCAGTTGGCCAGTTGCTGGAAGGTGTTCTGGACCACCCACTTGTCGATGTCCTGCATCATGCCAAAGCGTTCTGCCGCAGGGATAAAGCTGCCGGGCTGGATAAAATCACCCTGTCCATCCAGCATCCGCAGCAGGATCTCCATGTGTCGGGTGCCATCCGGGTACAGGGGTTCGATACTCTGGCTGTACAGCACCATGTGATCGTGTTCCAGGGCATGACTGATGCGTTGGGTCCATTGCATCTCGTTGGTGCGGTTCCTGACCTGCATATCATCGTGCTTACACACATGGATACGATTGCGGCCACTTTCCTTGGCGACATAGCAGGCGGCATCCACATGGCTGAGCAATTCCTGGGCGTTTCCAGTTGTCTCGTCGATGACCGACAGGCCGATACTCATGCCAATACCGAAGGCACGGTTTTCCCAGTGGAAACGATAGTCATTGGCGGCCATCTGCAGGCGTTCGGCGATCTGTTTGGCCTGATCCAGCGGGCAATCGACCAGTAGCAGACCGAATTCATCGCCACCAAGGCGAGCCAGCAGATCATGCTCGCGAATGAAGGTACCCATTACCTGGCTGAGTTGGCGCAGCAATTCGTCCCCTGCCATGTGTCCGCAGGTGTCATTGATGACCTTGAATTGATCCAGATCGATATACAGGATGGCATGTTGACGATGACTGTTGGCAGTGTCTTCCAACAGTCGGTTGAGATAATTTTCGAATTCATAGCGATTGTGTAGCCCGGTCAGGGCGTCACGGGTCGCTGCCCAGGAGAGCTTTTTGTTCAACTCCCTGGCCTCGGTGGTATCGCGTATCGCAATGACCATGGCGCTGGGATTTTCCGATGCGTTGTTGATGGGTGTGATGCTGAGTTCGATATGAAAGAGTTGATCCTGATGGTTGAGCAGGATGGCATCTTCATGCCATAGCACAGGGAGTTTTCCGCTCGGAGCGAAAACCTCGGGCAGGGGATAGAGCAGTCGACGCTTCTCCTCACTGGCGACGAATAACCATTGGTAAAGTGGCGTACCCAGTGCATCCTGCTCACTAACGCCTAGAATGCGCTGCGCGGCCGGGTTGATGAAGTTAATGATCGCATCTTGATTGATATAGATAGCCCCGTCGGCAATCGCATCCAGGGTGGTTTCGACGCGGTGTTTTTCCTGTTGCATGGCCAGCTCGGTGCGTTCGGTACGGCGGATCACATAGCCGGCCAGTGCGCTGCCCAGCAGGACGAAGACCAGACCTGCGATCAGGATGAGGATGATGGCGGTATAGGCGGCCTTGCTGGCCTGTGCTTCGGCTGCTTTGACATTATCCTGGATGAATTCAAGAAAACGATCCAGCTGCTGCAGGGTGCGTTGCTGCAAGGGCCCCAGCTCCATGCTGAGCAGTTGCTGCGCTCGATCGAATTGTTCGTTTTGTATCGCCTCCTCAATCCCGACCTGTACCACCCATGCCTCACGGGCATAACGCAGGGTTTCGTCAAAATGCATTTGTTCGGCAGGGCTGAGGCCGCTCTCGCTCAGGGCATCGCGGGCAACGATAAACCGCCGGATCTCGTGAGCACCGGCCTGTAACAGGCTGTCCTGTTCAAATATCTCATCGGCGATCACCAGGCGATGCAGGATCATGTTGCGTTCCCGTCCGGCATGACGCATCTCCCATGCCAGCCCCATCTTGTAGTGCTCGACCTTGATGATTTGCTGGATGTTTTGATGAATGCGATAGAACTGGCTGGTCGCAACGGTGAGTAATAACACTAACAGCGCGATGAGCGTGGAAAAGCCCAGCAGCAGCCTGCGGCGGGATGACGGCATCTTGGTACTCCCTTATGGGTCGGCATCATCGCCCTGTTTATGGTTTTATTGCTTGCAGGGATGATGGGACACGATAGTTATTGTTCTTCTGTGGCCGTTGGTACTGCTTGTGTTTTTTGTTATGTGGCAGAGTGTAGCAGATATGGGCGCTGTGACAATCCAGGCGGAGGCCGGGGGGGGCTGCTGCGACGGAAAGGGGGAAAATAGCGCGTTCTTCACTGCGCGCCTGCTGCGGGTGGCGCTCCAGCAGGGCCCGGCTGATGTATTGGCTGGCGCTGGCGGGATCGATGGCGATTAGGTCGCAGGGATGCGAGCTTCGAGCCTACATGGATGTATTCACGGCGTACCAGAAATCAGGGGGTGACGCCTGCCTGGGTACGAACTTCATGTACGTATGCGCTCACCCTGACCACTCCCTCCATCGAGTGGCGGGCCTGTTGCTGTACTGCTAGAGTTTGTTCGCTGAGTCTTTCCGCCTCGATAACCGGCGGCCCATTGCTTGGGATGAATGCTGGCCAGGTATTCAAAGCCACCGCTGTCGATGGCACCATGGTGCATGTATTAGCAGGCTGTTGTTGTCGCTCAGGCGAGTGCGAGAG
>JACUTZ010000145.1 GCA_014859545.1 Gammaproteobacteria bacterium | reverse complement strand
TGAATGTTTGAATATCACCCGTTCCGTTTTCTGCTGAGATGAGTAGCTCACCATCCATCTCAACAGCTTGGTTGAAGAAGCTCCCGCTATAGCTGGTGCCCGGCCCATCAGGCCACTCCTGAACAGCGATAAAGCCAAATGGACCTGCGGTAGGGCCTGGTTCGGGCAGGGCGGTTTCTGTTAATACGTTGAGAATATCTTGTAGCTTTACTGCATCTTCCTGCAGTTCAGCAATGATCTCTTCCACATTCTCCAGGGCGGCAAATCGCGCAAACAGCGCACTCAGGTCGGGGCGCAGTACTGGTGGGGTGTTGGCATCGCGTACAAAGGCGATTTCGCCATCGCCGATGACGAGTTCACCTCCGGCATTACTGATGGCGACACGGCCACGCAATACGACGGTGTAGTGGCCGCTTTCGACGCCGGGCAGGGCGGGATGGCCGCCGGGTGGGATGTAGATGGTTTCGTAGACGGTGCCGCGGATGCCGATGGTGGCGACCGGGGTGCGCATATTGACCGCCTCGGGACGCTCGCGGCCGATGGCACCGGTGATGGCGCGCAGGCCGCCACGCACCAGTTGTCCGGATTGTTCATTTTGCTGTGGGGTTTGTTCGTTGTAGTGGTGTTGTTCGATGTTGAACTCGGATTCGGCGCGCAGGGCGATCAGGGCACCATCGGTAAAGCGGAACTGGGCGCTGCTGGTCTTGCCGGTGCGGATGGTGTCGCCGGCGTAGAGCATGTCGCCGCGATTGAGGGCGCGCACGCTTTGATCGCTCTGGATGGCGCGTACATCGCCGTTGGCCATCAGTACCCGGGCGACCGGTTCGGCCTGGGCGGCAAAGCCCAGTAGCAGTGTGGCAAGCAGTGACCAGCGAAGCAGGGTGATCAACATGGTGTATGGGGTCCGTTTCATTCTATGTCTCCCTGATGTTTAGAAGCTGCGCATCAGCGTCATTTGGGCGGTCCAGCGTTCGCTGTTGTAGAAGCGTACGCTGGAGTCCTGATCGCGATAGGTGATCTCGCTATTCACTTCCCAGCGCTTGGCGGGGATGTGCCGCCAGCGCAGGGAGAGATCCATGATCTGATCATCGCGTTTGATGGTGTTGGGGGTTGGGTTATGCAGGCCGGGCAGATAGGGCTCGTCGTAACGGGTGTCACTCCAGCCCAGGCTGAGGCTGGCCAGGTTGCGTTGGTTGAGCTGCCAGTTGGCATCGCCCTGCAGGCGCCAGCGGCTGGCGTCACCACCGAAGCGATCACCCTGGGCCATTTCCTGTTCCAGGCCGAGCATGCCGCTCAGTCGCAGGCGGGGATTAAGGGTTTTGTGCAGGCGTCCGTGCAGGTTGACTTGCTGGTAGTCATTGCTGCTTTGTTCAAAGCCGTAGTTCAGCCATTCCAGCCCTGCGTCGCCGCGCAGGTCCGGGCCAAGGCGCTGTTCCCAACGGGCGCTCAGGCCGAGGTGGTCACGAAAACTGTCGCCATCCAGCCACAGCATGTTGCCCTGAATACCCAGGCCCAGTTTGCTGCTGCCGCTGATGGTCTGGTTGAACAGGGCGGCAACGTGGATCAGGCCGAGGTCGAATTGGGAGGCATCGGAATCCTGATGCTGGCGGTATTGGCCGTGCAGGGTCAGGTCAAGGCGCTGGGTGTTGCTGATGGCGATGGGCTCCCACATGGTGCCGCGCAATTGCAGGTAAGTGCTGCTGATCGGTTCGATGGGGATGAAACCGAGCAGGTCCATTTCCGGGTAGTTGCCGACGTTATCGTCGTAACCCAGGCTCAGACCGACCACCCGTACCGGGTCAGGGATACTGGAGAGGCGCGGACGCAGGATGTCCTGAAAACGATCCATGGTGGCGCGGGCGGCTGGGGGCGGGCTTTGGGTTTCGAGGATCGCCAGCTGGGCCTGGGCCTGCTGGTTCATGCCCAGTTGCAGGTAAGCGGAGACCAGTTCCATGCGCGCGGCGGCATGGTCGGGCTGGGTGGTGACAACCCGCTCCAGGGCAAAGCTGGCCTCGCCGGGATAACCGGCGCGCAGTGCGGCGACGCCGAGCAGATAGTCGTATTGGGGATTGCCGGCGTGTTCGGCACTGTGTTGTTCGAGCAGGGTATAGGCCTGTTGGTGTTGTCCGCTGGACAGGTGTTGACTGGCCTGTTGCAGGATGTCCTGCATGGCCTGGGCGCTGGGTAGTGCCAAAAAGAAAAACAGCAGCAGCGTTCCCAGCTGGAGATAAGCAGATTTGCGAGACATGTACCCCTCCATGAGTTGAATCGTGATCTGTGACGAATATAGCAGTTTATCTATTTGGTGTCGCGGATATAAACACCGTCCCAGTCAGGGCTCAAATCCTGTGTTCGGCACTCGGTAATGCGTTCCCGGTACAGCTGGTAGAGATGGATGTCGGGATGCGCGCTTGTCAGTTTGCCAAACAGGGCATCGGCCTCGTCCCAGGCTTGCTGGCGAAAGGCGTGCAGGGCCTGGTGGTAGTCGTCGAGTTCCTGTAGCAGGTCGGCATCGGCCTGGCTGCGTGGACAGACCGGCTGGTAGACGGTGATCGCCTCGTGCTTGCCCTTGACCCGCACCCGGTCCAGCTCCCGGTAGACGAAGTGATCGCCGGCCAGTGCCTGGGTGTGTTCCCCGATCACCAGCCCTACACCGTAGTATTTGGTGGTGCCTTCCAGGCGTGAGGCCAGGTTGACCGCATCGCCGAGCACGGTATAGGAGCGGCGGTATTCCGAGCCCATGTCGCCAACGTTCATTATGCCGGAGTTGATCCCCACGCCGATATTCACCTCGGGCCAGCCCCGGGCGGCAAATTCCGGTTTCAGGCGCTCGGTTTCGGCCAGCATCGCCAGGGCCGCTTCGATGGCGTGGACGGCGTGTTGGGGCTCCTCGACCGGCGCCCCCCAAAAGGCCATCACCATATCGCCCACGTATTTGTCGATGGTGCCACGATGCTCGAAGATGATGCGCGTCATCGGGGTGAAGTATTGATTGAGATACCGCTTGAGTTCGTTGGCATCCAGGGATTCGGAAATGGTAGTGAAACTGCGAATGTCGGCAAACAGCACCGAGAGTTCTCTGGATGCCCCATCAAAACCAAAATCCCCCGGGTGATCACTCATTTCTTCGACCAGTTCCGGCGGTACGTACTGGCCAAACATGTCCTTGAGGCGATGACGGGTCAGGGACTCGAAGAAAAAGCCCCAGCTCAGGTTGAAGGTGGTTAGGCTGGCAATCAGCACGAGCGGAGCCGCCAGGGCCAGCACCAGGCCCTGCTCGCGCCAGTACCAGGCGGTGAGCAAGACCACGACCAGCGTGGCCAGCAGGCTGAGCAGGATCATCCATGCCGGGGCGAGGCGGGGCATTAGCAATGCCAGTAGCAGCCCGGTGAACAAGGCGATCAGGAAATTGGCCCCGTCGGCCCAGGGTGGTTCCTGCAGGTAGCGCTCATCGAGGAAACTGGCCAACAGATTGGCGTGGACCTCGACTCCGGGGTAGATCTCACCCACCGGGGTGGCGCGCAGGTCAAACAGGCCAGGGGCGGTGGTGCCGACCAGCACCATGGCACCTGCCAAGAGATCCGGATCAAACTCACCCGTAAAGACATGCTGGGCGGAGAGATAGGGAAAACTGCCCGCCGGACCGCGATACGGCACCAGCATCCTCCCCAGCCCATCGGTGGGTATGCGCAGGACCTGATCCAGCTGGATCGCTTCAATATGGTATTCGTGGTTGATTCGCGCGGTTTCCAGCGCCAGGGTTTCGATGAAAAACAGATGCCGCAGGATTTGCAGGGCCAGGCTGCCGTAGAGCTGATCCTGATGGCGCACCAGCAGCGGGGCGCGTCGTACCACCCCATCGGGGTCGGGTTGCAGGCTGAAAAAACCGGCACTGGCGGCATGCGCCTGCAGGATCGGCAGTGGGGCGCTGTAGCCGGCCTGTTCGGGCAGGATCAGTTGCGGGATGCGCTCCTTATTGCTGATAGGCAGGGGCGCGGGGAGTTCCCCTGAACGGGTGGGGTGGAGTGGATTGAAGGTATAACCCAGTACCACCTCTGCCTGACTGAGCTGCTCGGCCAGGCGGCGATCCGCATCAAATAGAGGTGCCAGGGCCTGTAATTGCATGCGCAGGTTCTCGCTATCGCCTTCGCTGGCCAGGGCATCGGCGACCTCGTTGACCGGATTGCGCTCCGGCTCGGCGAACAATACGTCAAAGCCGATCATCGCTACACCGGCCTCGCGCAGTCTTTCCACCAGTTCGGCGACGCGCTGGCGCGACCAGGGCCAGCGGCCTTGTTCCTGCAGGGCGAGTTCGTCAATATCAATGACAACAATACGTGGATCGATACCGGGATCGGCGGGCAGATGAAACAGGGTGCGCTGGTCATAGGCCAGCAATTCCAGACGCTGGCTGAGCCGTTCCAGGACCGGGTGCGGGCCGAACTGGACGATCAGCAGGAGTAGCAGCAGAACCAGGCCAAACA
>JACUTZ010000021.1 GCA_014859545.1 Gammaproteobacteria bacterium | reverse complement strand
ATATGCCCAGGGATGGGCGGTATTTGCTTGGAGACAGAATGCCAGCCGACATTTGAGACGGTGATATCGAACAAAATCACCTTATCTCTTGGCGTTCTTGGCGCCTTGGCGAGAGGTATCACTCGAGGAACTACTTGCTAGCGTTAATCAGTACCCGGCATCCCCACACACGCTTGTCCTGTCACATAAAAGCCGCTACCTTGTCCATATATTGACCAACCCGGAAGGCCATCTTGTCCCACTTGCTCCCTCGCCTCTTTCTGCTGTCCCTGTTGCTACTGCTCGGCGGTTGCGCCGCAATGGTGACCGGCAAGCTGGGGCATAATCTCTCCCAGGCCATCATGGATCAGGACGATCCCGAGACCGTACAGGCCGGGGCTCCTGCCTATCTGATCCTGATCGACAGCCTGATCGCCGGCAATCCCGATGATCGCGCCAATCTGCTGGTCGGCTCGCGCCTCTACAGCGCCTATGCGGGGATCTTTGTTTCTGAACGTGAGCGCAGCCAACGCCTGGCCAATCGCGCCCTGGATTATTCCCAGCGGGCCCTGTGCCCACGTCATGCCCAGTTGTGTGCGCAGCGCGATGGTCCCTATCAGGACTTCCTGCCCTGGCTGGAAAAGGTCGGCAAGCGCGATATCGAGGCGCTCTACACCCATGCCCTGGCCTGGGCACTGTGGACCCAGGCGCATAGCGACGACTGGAATGCGATCGCCAACCTGCCCAAGATCGAGGCCATGTTTGTGCGGGTGGTCCAGCTACAGCCCGACTATCAGCAGGGCGATCCCTGGCTGTATCTGGGAGTGCTGCGAACCCTGCTGCCGCCAGCGATGGGCGGCCGCCCTGAGGCCGGGCGCGAGGCCTTTGAACAAGCCATCACCCTGTCCGAGGAGCAAAACCTGATGGCCAAGCTGGAGTACGCCCGTCGCTATGCGCGTCTGATCTTTGATCAGTCCTTGCACGATCGGCTGCTGCAGGAGGTGCTGGCCGCCGAGCCTCGTGTAGCGGGACGCACCCTGAGCAATGTGCTGGCCCAGCGCGAGGCCAAACAGCTGCTGGCCGAATCTCCCGATTATTTCTGATCCCTGGATGTCACGATGAAATATCTGTTACTAAGCCTTAGCCTGCTACTTACTCTCCCTCTGGCCCAAGCCCAGAATGTGGCGTTCAAGATCGCCACCCTGGCCCCCGATGGCAGCAGCTGGATGACGGCGATGCGCGCCGGTGCCGAGACCATTGCCCAGCACACCGATGGCAGGGTCAGTTTCCGTTTCTATCCGGGCGGGATCATGGGCAATGACCGCAGTGTGCTGCGCCGGATCCGGGTCGGCCAGTTACACGGCGGGGCGATCACCGGCGGTGGCCTGTCCGAGGTGCTGCCCGAAAGCCAGGTCTACAGCCTGCCCTTTCTGTTTCGCGACTATGCCGAGGTGGATGCGGTACGTGCACAGATAGACCCGGTGCTGAGCAGTGCGTTGCACGACAAGGGCTTTGTCAGCTTTGGCATCAGCGAGGGGGGCTTTGCCTATCTGTTGTCCAATAGCCCGATCCGCCGCATGGGCGATCTGTCCGGGCACAAGATATGGATCCCCGAGGGGGATGCACTCAGCCGCGGTGCCTTTGAGACCACCGGGATTTCACCGGTGCCTCTGCCGCTCACCGACGTATTGACCGGCCTGCAAACCGGGCTGATCGACACCGTGGCTGGATCGCCCACCGGGGTAATCGCCCTGCAATGGCATACCCGTACCGCCTACCTCACCGAAACTCCACTGATGTATCTGTATGGCAGCATGATCATCCAGCGTCGCGCCTTTGAGCGACTCAGTCCTGCCGATCAGCGGGTGGTCAAAGAAGTGATGGAGGGGATCTTCCGTGAGCTGGATCGCGACATCCGTGAGGACAATCAACAGGCCATGGCCGCCCTGCAGCAACAGGGGATCCAGTTTGTGCAGAGCGAGGTGGCAGATATTACCCAGTGGCGCAAGCTGGTTGAAGAAAATAACGACAGGCTGATCGCCGCTGGCCTGTTCGAGCAGGGCATCCTCCAGCAGCTGCGTCAGCACCTCACCATGCATCGTGAAAACCCTCCGGCCCAGTGATGAGCTGGTCGCGCCTACTCCACACTATTCGTTTTATTGAAGAGAGTCTGATCACGCTCTTGCTCAGTGCGATGGTGTTGCTGGCCGGCACCCAGATCCTGTTGCGCAACCTGTTTGACAGCGGTCTGTACTGGGCCGATCCAGTATTACGCCTGCTGGTGTTGTGGCTGACCATGCTCGGCGCCCTGCTGGCCACCCGTCACAACCAGCATATCCGCATCGATCTGCTGTCCCGTTACCTCTCCCCCAACTGGCGACAGATCAACGATAGCATCGGCCTGCTATTCAGCAGTGCGGTCTGTGCCATCCTGGCCTGGCATAGCCTACGTTTTGTGTATGCCGAATACCTGGATGGCAGCACCCTGTTTGGCAGCCTGCCACTGTGGTTGGGGCAGTTGATCCTGCCGCTGGGTTTTGCACTGATGGCGCTGCGCTTTGCGATCCTTTGCAGACAAAGTATCCGGGAGCAGGCATGAGCTGGCTGTTCACCGTGATGCTGTTGGCCTTGGCGCTGCTGGGTGCACCGCTGTTTGTGATCATCGCCGCCGGTGCGCTGTTTGGGTTTTATCTCATCGACATGGACCTGTCGGTGGTGATCATCGAGTTCTATCGACTTGCCGAGATGCCGATCCTGCTGGCGATCCCGCTGTTTACCTTCGCCGGTTATCTCCTCAGCGAAAGCCAGGCCCCGGCCCGTCTGGTACGACTCACCCAGGCCCTGCTCGGCTGGATGCCCGGTGGGCTGGCGATTGTCGCGCTGCTGACCTGCGCCTTGTTTACCGCCTTTACCGGTGCCTCCGGGGTGACCATTGTGGCCTTGGGGGCACTGCTCTATCCGGCACTGGTGCGCGCCGGTTATCAGCAACGTTTCTCGCTCGGCCTGGTGACCACCTCGGGCAGCCTCGGGCTATTGTTCGCCCCGTCCTTGCCGCTGATTCTCTACGGCATCATCGTGCAGCAGCTGGGCAGCGAGGCCAGCCTCAGTATCGATGAGCTGTTCCTCGCCGGACTGCTGCCAGGGCTGTTGATGCTGGCGGTACTCTCTGCCTGGAGCATGTGGCGACAAAAGGGTCTCAGCAAGCAGGCCTTTGACTGGCGTGAGGCACGCGCTGCGCTGTGGCAGGCCAAGTGGGAGTTGCCACTGCCATTTATCGTACTGGGTGGGATCTACAGCGGCTTTTTCGCGGTCTCCGAAGCGGCCGCAGTCACCATCCTGTATGTGTTCATCGTCGAGGTATTGATCCACCGCGAGATCCCCTGGCTGCGCATGCCCGGGCTGATCCGCGAGGCGATGATTATGGTCGGGGCGATCCTGATCATCCTTGGCGTCTCACTGGCCTCCACCAACTACATAATCGATGCGCAGATCCCCAGCCGCCTGTTTGCGTTCATCCAAAGCCATGTGGACAACAAACTCACCTTCCTGATCCTGCTCAACATCTTCCTGCTGCTGCTCGGCGCGATGCTGGATATCTTCTCTGCGCTGGTGATCATGGTACCGCTGCTGCTACCCATCGCGATGGGCTACGATATCGACCCGGTACACCTGGGGATCATCTTCCTCGCTAACATGCAGCTGGGCTACTTCACCCCGCCGGTGGGGATGAACCTGTTTATCGCCAGTTTCCGCTTCAACCGCCCGATCACCGAGCTTTACCAATCCACCCTGCCGTTCTTCTTCCTGCTGCTGGCCACGGTGATCATCATCACCTACTGGCCGTGGTTATCGCTGTGGTTGCCGGGACGGATGGGCTGAAGATTCTTGCCCGATACTAATCACAAAACCAACTCACGCTGAGACGCAGAGGCACTGAGAAGGTAAATGCAGTACTAGCTATCGATGCAGCATGCTGCTGTCTGCAATACTGAATAGCTTCAGCAGGTTCCCCCCTAAACATTCGGTCACTACTCACCCTGACTGAAGCATCAAATAATATGGCCCTGACCGCTTGGATTCACCGTATCCACTCGCCCCCCTTAGTGGCACATAAAAACGAAAAGAGATGTTCTCGCCAAGATGCCAAGCACGCCAAGAAAGGAATTATGTCCAGGGATGGACGGTATTTGGCGAGGTCACTCCTGCGCATCCCTGCGCCCGTGACATACCGTTCATCCTGAACATAAGGCAGGACGCCGGTAGCCATATATCCAGGGATGGACAGTATTTGGCGAGGTCACATAATGACTGGCCATTTGAAGCGGTGATATCGAACCAATGCCCTTGTTATCTTGGCGTTCTTGGCGTCTTGGCGTCTTGGCGAGATTATCGCTTTGCGACTTTATACTCGACTGAAGAGGAGTGCGCGCAGCGTATGCCGACACTCAACGATGATAGCGCTGGCACAACTCGGCCAGGCGCCCGGCCTGCTCCGCTGCCAACTGCTCCCACTGAAAGCGCCAGCGCCAATTGCCCTGGGCCACGCCTGGAATATTCATCCGGTATTCGCTGCCCAGTTCCAGCACATCTTGCATCGGGATGATCGCCATTTGCGCCACCGAGGCATAGGCCGCCTCGATCAAGGCCCAGGGCATGGGGTCTTTCGGATGCCCCAAATAGGCCATCACCTGCTCGCGACGTCCCTCATCCAGTGCATTAAACCATCCCAGGGTGGTGTCGTTATCATGGGTGCCGGTATAAACCACGCTATCGACCGTATGGCTGTGGGGTAGATAGGGATTATCCGGTCCACTGTCGAAGGCAAACTGCAGGATCAACATGCCCGGCAACTGATATTTTTTGCGCAGCGCAGTCACTTCCTCGGTGATCACCCCCAGGTCCTCGGCGATGATCGGCAAGTCACCAAAACGGGCCTTCAGCGAGGCGAACAGTTCATCACCCGGCACCTTGATCCAGCGACCATTGATCGCGGTCTCTTCCCAGGCAGGGATCTCCCAGCTGGCCTCGAAACCGCGGAAGTGATCGATGCGAAACAGATCGAATAATTGCAGGTGTTGCTCGACCCGCCAGTGCCACCAACGAAAACCATCCGCCTCCATCCACTCCCAGTCGTAGTGGGGATTACCCCAGCGCTGTCCGGTGTCGGAAAAATAATCGGGGGGTACTCCGGCAACCACAGTGGGATGGCCGCTCTCATCCAACAGGAAGGCCTCGCGACAGGCCCATACATCGGCCGAATCGTAGGCCACGAAGATCGGCATGTCGCCAAGGATGCGTACCCGATGTTGTCGGGCATAGTCACGAACTTGCTGCCACTGGCTATAGAACACATATTGTTCATAGCGCAAATAGGCCAGCTCCTCTTCAGCCTCTTCACTCAGTTGATCTAGCGCTGCCTGATCACGATCACGGTACTGCACCGGCCAATCAAACCAGCCCTGACCGGCAAAGCGTTTTTTCAGCAACATGAACCGTGCATAGTCATCCAGCCAGGATGCCTGTGCCTGGCAGAAGTCCGTATAGGCCTGACGCTCAACTGCATCGGCCAGGCAGTACTGACGACAATGCCCAATCAGATCAGGCTTGGGTAGATGTGCCCAGTCTGCCTGCCAGTCGGGCCGCTTGCGTAGCCCACCCAGCAGCCAGTCGCGACCGATCAGGACGGGATTCCCGGCAAAGGCTGAAAGTGCCTGGTAGGGTGAAAGATCTTCATGTACCGGCCCCAGCGGCAAGACCTGCCAGACTTGCTGGCCAGCGGCAGAAAGAAAATCGATAAAGTGCAGTGCCTCGACGCCCAGTTCGCCAAATTCGCCTTCCCCTGGCAGGGAGCTGGGATGTAACAGAATGCCCGCCTCTCGTTTACCAACGGGCGGTTCGGTGGTGTTATCCCGATTATTCATGCTGCCTCTGATTTATTCTTTACCACGGCGCATCACGCCGCCGGCTTCCATGGTGCCTCCACCTTCGGAGATGACCTGTTGCAAACTCTCCGGTGCAGCGCGCCCTAGCAACGGGTACAGGGCCTGCAACTGATGGCGATAGAGCCTGTCAAAATCCTTCACCGAATCGCCCGGATTGTAGTCACCAAACCACCAGAACCAGTCGGAGCCTTCACAGATGGCCAGCTGACGTTCCGCCAACAGCCGTGCCTCGTCATCCAGCTCGCCACTGGCGAATACCGCGTCAAAGACCTGCTTGGCCTCGATCAGCAATTCCCAGGCACGATTTTTATGCTTCTCGCCTATCCAGGTGGAGAAACTGCCATACACCCAACTTCCGGCAATCAGCCGTGTCAGCGGCGCGGCCTGCACGCCCTGTTCCAGACAACTGTCGAAGGTGGTAAGTTCCAGACCCGGATGCTCGACCAGCCCCTTATACAGAGCACTCAGAAAATGGTAGCCATTTTCTGGGTAGTACTCCCAGGCGTTCTCTCCATCCATGATAATCGACACCACACGGTTGGGGTCGTCATGACAGGCAACCGCGATATTATCCAAATGATGCAACAGGTTATTGACCGCATCCTCAGCATGCCAATCGGAATAGGTAAAGCCAATCAAATCAGACAGGCCGTCGTCACGAAAAAAACAGCTAATCGGCGTGTGTTGATGGGCAAAGGGATGATGGATACAGCCGGGATTCATGTTCCCCGATGCATGCAGGCTGTGACGCAGCACCGATTCGCCGCTGGCCGCCCAGCGAAAACCGGATTTGGCCAGCAAGGCCAGGGTAGCCTCACTGACCGCCCCTTCCGAAGGCCAGCAACCGCTCGGTTTGAAGCCGAAATAGGACTCAAACACACGCAGTCCCTCACGAATATGCCAAGTGGCGCGTTCCTCACCACCAGGATAGTGGGCTGGTGTCGGCAGCGGTGCCTCAGGCATGGCCTGATGGGTGCTGTGCATATCCAGCAATAGGGGAATAATCGGATGACCATAGGGGGTGACTGACAACTCCACCCGTCCCGATTCGGCCAGCTGGCGATAACGCGCAATCACCGACTGCATCGACTCACTCAAGACCTCAAGTAGCGTTTTGCGATCCTGCAGGGTGTACCCATGCAAGACCTGCATCAAGGCCTTGACCCGCTCATCCTGCTGGCGCACCGTTTCGCCCAACCAGGCAAGGTGATACCACATCAGCAGATCGTTGAGAAACTGATCGCTAAAATAGGGTGCAAAGGTCTGTCGGGCGAGAATGGTATTGGCAATTTCAGCCAGGTATTTGTAGGCGGGAAAACGATGGATCACCCGTTTTTCATTGGCGCGCAAACAGGCGCGTACCAGCGCGACACGGGCAGGCCCGTCTTGCGGCTGTTGTTCGGCGACCAGGGCGGCCAGCAGCGGATCACGCAAGGGCTCGCCCTGATGCAGATAGGCATGGGTTTGTTGCGCATAGTCATCGATCTGCTCGAGCAGGGTCGGGGTAAAATTTACCACCGCACGCGCTGCCGGATTTTCCTCCAGCAGGGCGACCATGTCCTCGTAATCCTTGATCGCATGCAGATAGGTCCAGGGGAGTTTGTATTCCCCCTCCACTGCATCACGATAATAGGGTTGGTGCATGTGCCAGCACAGCACCACCTTGAGTTTTTGCTTATCTGACACTGTGGCGTTCCTGTCCCAACATTTCCGGGGTGACTAGCACGACCCCATTTTCGCTTACATGAAAACGCGTTACATCGTCTTCCCGGTTTTCACCAATCACGGTTCCCTCCGGGATCACACAGCCCTTGTCGATCACCGCCTTGTGGATACGGCAGTTCTGTTCGATCACCACCTCCGGCAGGATCACCGAATCATTCACCGTGCTATAGGATTTAATGAAGACATTGGAAAACAGCAGCGAGTGACGTACCACCGCGCCGGAGATGATACAGCCCCCGGAGACCATCGAATCGACCGCCATACCCCGACGATCTTCATCATCAAACACAAATTTGGCCGGTGGCAGTTGTTCCTGATAGGTCCAGATCGGCCAGTCATTGTTGTACAGATTCAGATCCGGGGTCACCCCGATCAATTCCATATTGGCCGACCAGTAGGCATCCACTGTGCCCACATCCCGCCAATAGGCCTGCTCATCGCCATCCGGTTCACGGAAGGGATAGGCCATCACCCGGTAATTCTTTATCACAGAGGGAATGATGTCCTTGCCAAAGTCATGGCTGGAATGCTGGTTATCCGCATCCTTGATCAGCTGTTCATAGAGGAAGGCGGTATTGAACACATAGATCCCCATCGAGGCCAGGGCACGCTTATCATCACCAGGGATGGGGCTGGGATTCTCCGGTTTTTCGTCAAAGCGCTGTACTCGCCAGTCATCGTCGACCTGCATCACCCCGAAGGAGCGCGCATCTTCCAGAGGCACCTCAAAGCAGCCGATGGTCAGATCGGCATTATTCTCCACATGGGCCGCCAGCATGGTGCCATAGTCCATTTGGTAGATATGGTCCCCGGCCAGTACCAATACGTATTCAGGATTATGGGAACGAATGATATCGATATTCTGATACAAGGCATCGGCGGTTCCGGAATACCAGTTGGAACCCAGGCGCTGCTGGGCCGGTAGCAGTTCCACATACTCGCCGAGTTCGCCACGCAGGAAACTCCAACCCAACTGCACATGGCGGATCAGCGAATGGGCCTTGTACTGGGTCAAGATCCCCACCCGGCGGATCCCGGAATTGATGCAATTGGAAAGTGGGAAATCAATAATCCGGAACTTGCCGCCAAAGGGCACAGCCGGCTTGGAACGCCATTGGGTCAGGCCCTTCAGACGGGTCCCTGCCCCGCCAGCCAGAATCAGGGCCAGGGTCTCTCGGGTGAGGCGACTGACGAAACGCGGTGTATCTCTATTTGGCATAAAACCTCCTCCTGCATGGCGCTGTTTGTCGAGCCTAGTAATGTTTAACTATACGCCCTATCCCCACATTTATCACAGCCCTTTATCTCCATCCACCTTGCTGTATGATGATGGTAATACCGCGAGATAACTCCCCCAGGACAACGATATGCCGATGACCGACACCGAACAATCCATCCAGCGTCTGGTAGAGGCACGCCACCATGATCCCTTCGAATTGCTGGGCTGGCATCCGGCCAAGGATGCGGTATGCATCCGCATCTATCGTCCAGGCGCGGTCAGGGCCTGGCTGCTGCTGGCCGATGGCAGTGAGCTGAACATGCACCAGCATCGCCACAGTGGGCTGTTCTATTATCATGGCCCAGCCTGCCCGGATGCACCCGACTACCAGATTCGCTGGGAAGACACCCTGGGCCAGTCTCACACCCAGCACGATGTCTATCGTTTTCCACCGATACTGGATGAACCGGCTCTGTTACAGTTCCACCATGGCCAGCACTTTCGCGCCCAGCAACTACTAGGGGCACATTGCTGCCGACTGGAGGGAATCGATGGGGTACGCTTCGCGGTGTGGGCACCAAACGCCCAGCGGGTCAGCGTGGTCGGTCTGTTCAACCAGTGGGACGGGCGCATCCACCCGATGCGCAATCGCGGTCAAAGCGGTGTTTGGGAGTTGTTCATCCCCGATCTGAACCGTGGTGAGCTATACAAATTCGAGATCCGTGATCAACACGGCCACATTCACCTCAAAACCGACCCCTACGGTCAGCAGTTCGAGATGCGTCCTGCCACTGCGGCGATCGTACAGCGCAGTGATTACCGCTGGCAGGATCAGGCCTGGCTTGAACAACGCGCCCAGGCCGACTGGTTGCACCAGCCCATGTCAATCTATGAGCTACATCCGGGTTCCTGGCAGCGCAATGCCCAGGGAGAATTTCTGAGTTATCAGGAATTGGCCGAGGGTCTGATCGCCCATGTGCAATCGCTGGGTTTTACCCATATCGAACTGATGCCCATCACTGAACACCCCTTTGATGCCTCCTGGGGTTATCAGACCACCGGCTATTTTGCCCCGACCAGTCGCTTTGGTGACCCGGATGGGTTTCGCTATTTTGTCGACCAGTGTCACCTGCACGGCATCGGCGTGATCCTCGACTGGGTACCGGCCCACTTCCCCAAGGACAGCTATGCCCTGGCCCTGTTCGATGGTACCCCGCTTTACGAACATGCTGACCCGCGCCGTGGTGAACATCGCGACTGGGGCACCCTGATCTTCAATTTTGGACGCAATGAGGTGAAGGCCTTCCTGCTCTCCAGCGCCCTGTATTGGCTGGAGGAATTCCATATCGACGCACTGCGCGTCGATGCGGTCGCCTCGATGCTGTATCTCGATTACTCGCGCCAACCCGGCGACTGGATCCCGAACGTACACGGCGGCAACGAGAACCTGGAGGCGATCAGCTTCCTGCGCGAGATGAACATACTGGTGCATCGCGAGCAACCCGGCGCGCTAACCATGGCCGAGGAATCCACCTCCTGGCCGATGGTCTCACGCCCGGTGGACATGGGCGGGCTGGGCTTCTCGATGAAGTGGAACATGGGCTGGATGCATGACACCCTGAGCTATTTCCACCGTGATCCCATTTACCGGCAATATCATCAGGACCTGCTCACCTTCGGCATGCTCTACGCCTTTACCGAAAACTTTGTACTGCCCTTCTCCCACGATGAGGTGGTACACATGAAGCGTTCGATGCTGGACAAGATGCCCGGTGACGAATGGCAGCGCTTTGCCAATCTGCGCCTGATCTACACCTACATGTATGCCATGCCCGGCAAGAAACTGTTATTCATGGGCGCAGAGTTTGCCCAGGGCCGCGAATGGAACGATGCCCAGGCGCTGGACTGGCATCTCTATGCTCGCCCTCATCACCACGGCATCCACACTCTCTTGGCAGAACTGAATCGGCTCTATCGCGAGGAGTCTGCCCTGCACCGCTTTGACTTTGAGCATCAGGGATTTCAGTGGCTGGATTGTGATGATCGCCAGCACTCGGTATTAAGCTTCCTGCGACGTGATGCAGCACAGGTAATGATTTGCAGCTTCAACTTCACCCCCCAACCGCGCGACGGCTATCGTATCGGTGTTCCCGAGGCCGGCGACTATCAGCTGCTACACAACTCCGATGCGCAGCCTTATGGCGGTTCCGGTTATGGGGAATATCCACGTTTCGTCGCCGAAACGGTGGCCTGGATGGGCCAGCCTTACTCCATCGTGATCTCGCTGCCGCCGCTGGCTGGGCTGTACCTGCAGAAATCGTGCTAGCGCATTTTATTGTTTGGATTAAAAAAACAATTCACCGCAGAGGCGCTGAGGAAACACTGTCTCTTGCTGGACGGGGCAATCTGCGCTGACGACAATGCATCCCATCCAGCTGGCTGCGGACTTTTCTGTCTTTCTCTGCGCCTCTGCGCCTCTGCGGTAAAAAATATTCATCCCACTCACTGGCGGTGTCGGCGATAAAAATCGATCAGCCCATTGGTCGAGCAATCGTGGCGTGCGGAAAAATCTTCCGCCTCCAGGTCCACCAGGATGTTTTTCGCCAGTTGCTTACCCAGCTCCACCCCCCATTGGTCATAGGAATTGATCCGCCAGATGATCCCCTGCACGAAAATCTTGTGTTCGTACAGGGCAATCAGGGTGCCCAGGGTATAGGGGTCGAGTTTGTCGAACAGGATGGTATTGCTGGGACGGTTTCCGGGAAAGACCTTGTGCGGCAGCAGTGCCTCAAGCGCCTCGCCACTCAGACCCTCGGCCTGCAGCTCGGCACGGGCCTCTTCGGCAGACTTGCCCTGCATCAGCGCCTGGCTTTGCGCGAACACATTGGCCAGCAGGATCGGGTGATGGTGGGGGAAAATGTGCTGGCTTTGCAGCGGGGCAATAAAATCCACCGGGATAATGTGACTGCCCTGGTGGATCAGCTGATAAAAGGCATGTTGGCCGTTGGTGCCAGGCTCGCCCCAGAGGATCGCGCCGGTAGGGTAATCAACGAGCTGACCATGACGATCGACGCGTTTACCATTGCTCTCCATATCCGCCTGTTGCAGATAGGCGGGAAAGCGATGCAGTCCCTGGTCATAGGGGAGGATGGCCTGACTGGGAAAACCAAAGAAGCTGTTATACCAAAGCCCGATCAGGCCCATGATCATCGGCAGATTCTGCTCCGGCGGGGCCTCCTGAAAATGGCGATCCATGGCATGGGCGCCAGTGAGCAGCGCCTCGAAGTTGTCCATGCCGATCGCTAGCGCGATGCTCAGGCCGATCGACGACCACAGCGAGTAACGCCCGCCGACCCAATCCCAGAAGGCGAACATATGATCGGTATCGATGCCAAAGGCACTGACCGCCTTGGCATTGGTGGAAACCGCCACAAAATGACTGGCCACTGCCGCCTCCTCATGCAGAGTCGCCAGCAACCACTCCCGCGCACTATGGGCGTTGGTCAGGGTTTCCTGGGTGGTAAAGGTCTTGGAGGCAACCACAAACAGGGTGGTGGCCGGATCGAGTTTTTCCAGCACGCTGGAAAGCTGTGCACCATCTACATTGGAGACAAAGTGGGCCCGGATATTCGCCAGCCAATAGGGACGCAAGGCCTCGGTCACCATCAATGGCCCCAAATCAGAACCGCCAATGCCGATATTGACCACATCGCGGATTGGCTTGCCGGTATGGCCGCGCCAGATCCCACTTTGCACCTTGATGCAAAAGTGCCGCATCCGATCCAGCACCGCATTGACCTCGGGCATCACATCCCTGCCATCCACCCACACCGGCTGATCGCTGCGATTGCGCAAGGCGGTGTGCAACACTGCCCGCCCTTCGGTGAAATTGATCTTCTCCCCGGCAAACATGCGCGCACGCCAGCCGGCCACATCCGCCTGCTCGGCCAGGGCGAACAGCAGGCGCATGGTCTCGCTGCTGACGCGGTTTTTGGCGTAATCCAACATTAGCCCGCAGGCACTGGTAGAGAACTGGGCAAAACGCCCGCTATCCTCGGCAAACCAGTCACGCATCTGCATCGGAGCGATATCTGCGCAATGTTGTTCCAGGGCCTGCCAGGCCGCAGATGAAGTTAACTTCTGACGATCACTCATGCGCTTAACCTTCTTCGTCACTGTCGATATTATTGCGCCAGTATTGATCCTCGCGATCAAACAGGCGATTGGCGGCCTCGGGTCCCCAGCTGCCGGCCGGGTAGGTGTGGATATAGTCCCGTTCGGTAGACCAGACCTTAATAATCGGGTCGACCACCCGCCAGGCCCACTGCACCTCGTCGTAGCGCAGGAACAATGAGCTGTCGCCCTCGATCACATCCAGGAGCAGCGCCTCATAGGCATCCAGTTTGCGCTGCCCGACCCCGCAGTAACTGGCATCCAGGGTAGTGGTCTCGGTACGCATCTCCAGTCCTGGTACCTTGACCTGGATCTCGGCACGCAGACACTCCTCTGGCTGAATCCCCATCAGTAGCCAGTTGGGCTTGATTTGTTCGAGCTGGGTTTCGCGAAACAACTGCTGCGGTGGATGCTTGAAACGAATGCAAATCATCGAGGTATTTCTGGCCATGCGTTTGCCGGTACGGATATAAAACGGCACATTGCGCCAGCGCCAATTATCAATGTAGAGTTTGAGTGCCGTATAGGTCTCGGTGGTACTGTTTTCCGCCACGCCCTGCTCGTCCAGGTAGCCATCCACCTTGTTGCCATTGAGCATACCGGCCTTGTACTGGGCACGAAAGGCCTGGGCATGTACCGCATTGGGGGTGATCGTACGGATCGACTTGAGCACCTTGACCTTTTCATCGCGCAGCGACTCGGCGTCCAAGCGTGCCGGCGGTTCCATTGCCACCAGGGTCAGCATCTGCAACAGATGACTTTGCAGCATGTCACGCATCGCCCCGGCGCCATCATAATACTCGGCACGCTTTTCGATGCCATGCTCCTCCGCATGGGTGATCTGCACATGGTCAATGTAATTGCGATTCCACAGTGGCTCCATCATCAGATTGGCAAAGCGAAACACCAGCACGTTTTGTACCGTACCCTTGCCCAGATAATGATCGATGCGGTAGAGCTGTTCTTCGCGAAAATGTCGGTGCAGTTGCTGCTCGAGGATATGGGCACTTTCCAGGTCATAGCCGAAGGGTTTTTCGATCACCACCCGGCTCCAGCCGCCCTGTTCCTTATGCAGACCTACCGCGGCAAGATGATTGGTAACCACCCCAAACACGGAAGGCCGGATCGCCAGGTAAAAAATACGATTCTGCGGCAGACCCGGCGCGGTCAAACGGTCGTGTAACTTGGCAAAGTTTTCCGACTCGTGCAGATCGCCTTGCTGATACTGCAGGCGTGCAAGGAAACGCTGCATCAGGGCTGGTTCGATCTCACCACGCACCCGGGTCTTGAGTAATTCGGCCACCTCATCCCGATAGCTCTCGTCACTGTGATCACTGCGCGCGAAACCAATGATCGCCAGCTTTTCCGGCAGCCGCTTGGCCACCTCCAGATGATAGAGCGCCGGGAGCAGTTTGTTGCGAGCCAGATTGCCCGTGGCGCCGATGATGGTAAAGCTGCACGGCTCGATCATTTCTTGATCACCTCGTGCCCACCGAAGGCATTGCGCATCACCGACAGGATGCGTCCCTGGTAGCTGTCGGTATCCTGGCTGGCAAAGCGCATCTGCAGCGCCAGGCTGATTACCGGCAGGGGCACGCCCTGCTCCACCGCCTCGATGGCGGTCCAGCGACCTTCCCCAGAGTCCGGCACGATCGCGGCGATGTCGCTCATATCCGGTTGTTGAGCCAGGGCCTCGGCAGTCAGATCCAGCAACCAACTGCGCACCACCGAGGCATGCCGCCAGGTTTCTGCCACCTTGGCCAGGTCGAGATTGAATTCGGCCTTGCTGCGCATCAAGTCAAAGCCCTCGGCAAAGGCCTGCATCATGCCGTATTCGATGCCATTGTGAACCATCTTGGTATAGTGACCGGCACCCACCGGGCCCATGTGCGCCCAACCACGATCCTCGGCCGGAGCCAGAGCCTTGAGCACCGGCTCAAGCTGTGCCACCGCCGCCTCACTCCCACCGACCATCATGCAGTAGCCATTTTCCAGCCCCCACACTCCGCCCGAGGTACCCGCATCGATAAAACCGACATCATGCCCGGCCAGAAAGGCCGCACGATGCTGACTGTCGTGGTAATTGGCATTGCCCCCATCCACCACGATGTCACCGGCCTCCAGCATGCCGGCCAGCTCGTGAATAGCCTGCTCGGTGGCCGAACCCGCTGGCAACATCAACCAGACGATCCGCGGTGTAGACAGCTGACTGACCAGGTCATGCAGGGAGGCTGCCGGCAACAGGCCCACCTCTGTCTGCAGTGTTTCGACCACCGCTGCCGAGCGGTTATACCCCACCACTTCGATATCCTTGCGTAACAGGCGTCGAGCCATGTTGCCACCCATTTTGCCCAAGCCGATCATTCCTATACGCATAATCCCTCCCGGGTGATTGCACTGGTAAGTTTCGTCGCTTACCACTATCCTGCCGATTCATTACAAATAATAGTCTTAGCAGAGTAAAGCATGACTCGAATCCTCTTTGCCACCAGTGAAGCGGTTCCATTGATAAAAACCGGCGGTTTGGCAGATGTCAGTGGCAGTCTGCCGGCGGCGCTACGTGATCTCGGTGAGGATGTGCGGATCATCCTGCCTGCCTATCCGGCCGCCCTGGTCGGGGCAGGTCATCTGCGCCACCTTACCAGTCTGCAGGTCATGGGCGAGCATGTCAGCTTGCTGGAGGGCAGGATGCCGGATACCGGGGTTACGGTATGGCTGGTGGATGCCCCTGCGCTATTTGAACGCGAAGGCGGCCCCTATGTGGATGAGCACGGCCAGGACTGGCCGGATAATGCCGAACGTTTCACCCTGTTTTGCCGGGTAGTGGTGGAGATCGCGATGGGCCGCGCCAACTTGTCATGGCGTCCGGATATCCTGCACGGCAATGACTGGCAGACCGGCCTGGCCATCGCCCTGGCCCACCTGGAATCACAGCGCCCGGCGACCATCTTCTCCATCCATAATCTTGCCTATCAGGGCTATTTCAGTGAAGAAAATTTTCGTGCCCTGCAGCTGCCCGAGGCACTCTGGTCGCCGGCGTCAATGGAGTATTACGGCCAGTGGGTGATGATCAAGGGTGGCCTGGCCCATGCGGATCGGCTGCTCACCGTCAGCCCCAGCTATGCCCAGGAGATCACCACTGCGGCATTCGGCAATGGCATGGATGGCCTGCTACGCCATCGCCAGGATCGCCTGAGTGGTATTCTTAATGGCATTGACACCCAGATCTGGGATCCCAATCATGACCGTCTGATCCCCGCCAGTTATTCGCAAGACAATATGTTGGGCAAAAGCATCAACAAGTCCGCCCTACAACGCCATTTTGACCTGCCGGAGATCGATGTGCCGGTATTTGGCCTGGTCAGTCGCCTGGTCGAGCAAAAGGGCATCGACCTGGTATTGGCGGCCCTGCCCGATCACATCCATGCGCCGATCCAACTGGTGATGCTTGGCAGCGGCAACAAACAGTATGAACAGGCCTGTGTCGAGCTAGTCCATCGATATCCTCACCAAGTGGGCGTCACCATCGGCTATGACGAGGTACTGGCCCATTTGATCGAAGCCGGCTCCGATTTCTTCCTGATGCCCTCACGCTTTGAACCCTGTGGCCTCAATCAACTCTACAGTCTGCGCTACGGCACCCCGCCTATCGTTCACAAGACTGGTGGCCTGGCCGATACCGTCACACACTGTTGGCCACAAACCCTGGAAGATGGCAGTGCCACCGGCTTTGTCTTCGAACACCCCACTGCCACCGGCCTGAGCTGGGCCATGGGCGAGGCCTTGCGCTGCATGGCCCGCAAGGATTGCCTGCAGCGCCTGCGCCAAAACGGCATGCGCCAGGACGTCAGCTGGAAGAATAGTGCCCAAACCTATCGGCAGGTATATCAACAGGCCATGCAGGATAAGGCGATAGCGTAAGCTGCCGTTTTGCAGGGCATTTCAGGTTTTTCCCCTAGTCGGTGCTTTCGGTTATAATGCTAGGCTATTACGTGGTTCGGTAGCATTCGGCCTACCCAAAGCAAGGCCAGGTTCCGTTCATAAAACAACTGATAAATCAGAAGGTTCCCCCCTTTTATGACAGTTCTCAGCGACAAGACACTACGTGCCCGGGTAAAGCTGTTTGGCAACCTGCTTGGCGAGGTCTTGCACGATCAGGAAGGCCGCAAGGTACTGGATGCGGTGGAAACTCTGCGTAAGGGCTACATCGGTCTGCGCAAGCGGGACAATGCCGCCAATCGCCGCAAGCTGGCCAGATTTGTCGAAACCCTGGATGCAGACACCCTGGTGCACATCGTGCGCGCCTTCAGTCTGTATTTCAGTCTGGTCAACATCGCCGAAGAGGCATTCCAGCACCGCCAGCGCCGGGTACAGGTACGTGGTGGCGGCCCCTTGTGGACCGGTTCCTTTGACTCGGTACTGCGCGAATTTTACCAGCAGGGCATGAAGCTGGATGAGGTGATGGGGGTACTCGGCAAGCTGGTCTACATGCCGGTCTTTACCGCCCATCCAACCGAGGCCAAGCGCCGCACTGTGATGGAAAACCTGCGCCGTATCTTCATCACCAGCGAAAAACTCAATGATCCACGTCTGGGCAAGGAAGAGCGGGAGCTTATCACCAACCGGGTACGTTCCGAGATCCAGGTCTTGTGGAAGACGGACGAAGTACGTGCCGTCAAGCCCGAGGTGCGTGACGAGATCAAGAATGGCCTGTTCTATTTCCGCGAATCCCTGTTCGAAGCGGTACCACAGGTCTATCGCAACCTGGAAAAGGCGGTTCGTCGGGTCTACGGCCAGGACATCGAGATCACCTCCCCGACCGTGTTTCGCTTTGGCTCCTGGATCGGCGGTGACCGCGATGGCAATCCCTTTGTCACCCCGGAGACCACGGCCCTGGCAGTACGTCTGCAACACCGCGAGATCCTGCGCGAATACATCAAACGCATCACCGATCTCAGCCATGTATTGACCCATTCCGACCTGCTTTGTCAACCCAGCGAGGCCTTTCGCTCAGGGCTGGAGCGGGATGAGGCGGCCTATCCCGAGGCCTTTAGCGACAAACCCTTGCGCTTTACCGCCGAACCCTACCGCCGCAAGCTCTACATCATGCGTTATCGCCTCAGCGAAAACCTGCGCCTGGTCGACGCGCGCATGGCCGGCGACAATGATGACAGCACCCATGGCGCCTATCGTACCGAAGATGAATTCCTCACTGATCTGACCCAGATCCGCCAATCCCTGATCGGGCATGGCGATGCCAATATCGCCCATAGCGAACTGCAGGATCTGATCTGGCTGGTACAGACCTATGGCTTCTATCTGATGCATCTGGATGTCCGCCAGGAATCCACTCGCCATAGCGAGGCCGTTGCCGAATTGATCGCCCACCTGCCCGAGGGCATCGACTACAACGCCCTCGACGAGGGCAAGCGTCTGTCACTGCTGGCGGAGCTGATCAGCCGCAACGATGCGCTGGTGTTCGAACGCAGCGATCTCAGCGAGGCCACCCGCGAGACCTTGGATGTGTTCGATGTGATGGCCAGGATGCGCCGAGAGATCAGCAACAAGGCCTTTGGCAACTACGTGGTGTCCATGACCCATACGGCCAGCCATGTGATGGAGGTGATGCTGCTGGCTCGTCAGGCTGGCCTGGCCGGGCGCCTCAATGACAAATGGTATTGCGACATCCATATCAGCCCCCTGTTTGAGACCATTGAGGATCTGGAGCACATCGAACCGGTGATGACCGCCCTGCTCGACAATCCGGTCTATGCCAATCTGCTGACCGCCTCCGGCAATAGCCAGGAGGTGATGCTGGGTTATTCGGATTCCTGCAAGGATGGCGGCATCCTCGCCTCCGGCTGGAATCTCTACCAGGCACAGAAAAAGATCACCAGCCTCACCCAGCGTCGCGATATCCACCTACGCCTGTTCCATGGCCGCGGCGGCACCATCGGTCGCGGGGGCGGCCCAACCTACGAGGCGATCCTGGCCCAACCAGAAGGCACCGTACACGGCGAGATCAAGTTCACCGAACAGGGTGAGGTGCTGTCCAATAAGTACAGCAACCTGGAAACGGCGATCTACGAACTGACCATGGGGGTCAGTGGGCTGCTCAAGGCCAGTCGCTGCCTGATCTGCAAGCCCCGTGAGGATAACCCGGATTATCTGGCGATCATGCAACAATTGGCCGAAAGCGGCGAGGATGTCTACCGCGAACTGACCGACCGCACCCCAGGGTTTCTCGATTATTTCTACGAAGCCACCCCGGTCAGCGAGATCGGCCTGCTCAATATCGGCTCCCGTCCCTCCCATCGCAAGCAAGGGGATCGTTCCAAGTCCTCGGTGCGTGCCATCGCCTGGGTATTTGGCTGGGCACAGTCCCGTCATACCATCCCGGCCTGGTACGGGATCGGTAGCGCCCTGCAGCAGTGGCTGGATGGCAATGGACGTGACCTGGAAAAATTGCGCCTGATGTATCAGGAATGGCCCTTCTTCCGCGCCCTGCTCAGCAACACCCAGATGTCGCTATTCAAGGCCGATATGCGGATCGCCGCCGAATACTCGCAGATGCAGCACAATCAGGAAGTCGCCAAACACATCTATGGACTGATCAACCAGGAACACCAGCGCACCGTTGGCAACATCCTGGAGGTCGCCCAACTTAGTGGTCTGCTGGAAGAAACCCCGGTACTGGCCCTGTCCCTGTCACGGCGCAACCCCTATCTGGATCCGCTCAATCACATCCAGATTACCTTGCTGAAGCGTTATCGCAACGAGCAACTCAGCGAACAGGAGCGGGAACAGTGGCTGGAACCGCTGCTGCGCACCATCAATGCCATCGCCGCCGGGATGCGCAATACCGGTTAGTCTTGCCCAGAGCCATGGGGTCAATCCAAACAACGGCGGCATGCAGGGTATGCTGCCGTTTTTTTGTCATCTGTTCTTCACCTGACAACACCGAGGCCGAGGTCTATACTGAGCCTCATCACCACCCACAGACATAGGGAAGCACCATGCAGATTCAAGCCATTCGTAGCATCGCCAAGGAACGCGGCATCAGTGCCGGTAAGCTGGGCAAGGCCGATTTGATCCGCACCATCCAGCGAGCCGAAGGAAACTTCGATTGTTTTGGCAGTGCCATTGATGGCCAGTGCGATCAGATGTTCTGCCGCTGGCGTGAAGACTGCCTGCCCGCCCCGGCAGCCACTGTCAAAAAGGCCGCCAGCAAATCCAGTACAAAGACAACTGCAGCCAAGGCCAGCATAAAGCCTGCTTCACCGACACCAGCCAAGAACAAAGCCGCTAGCAAGGCTGGCGCGGCAAAGACCAGCAAGTCCGTCGGCAAAAAAAGCAAATAGGCATCGCCCTATCGCATGCAGCTACCACGGTTGCCGGATGCGGCTACACCCCGGCGATCTCCAGCAAGCGCAACATCAATTTGCCCTGTATCAGCGGCAGTTTGTTTAACACATCCATCGCCCGATCCAGTTCCCCCTCGGGATGTTTATCGTCACGTGCATCGGCCAGTAAGTAGGCCATCAGGTTGCGTTTGCGCTGACTACCAAAGGGACAGGGTGCCTGCTTGAGATTCACCCCGATCGCCAGCAGCTGGGTATTCACATCACTGCTGCGTTGTTCGATGCGGCTGCGGATACGCCGATTCCATGGGTCGTTCTGAAAGCTGAGCAAGACCTCCAGCAACAGACTTTGCTGGGCCAGCTCACGCAAGGGCATTGAAACCTGCTCGATGCGATCCAGAATACCCAGCAACAGCTTCAACTCTTCTTCCAGGCTACGATTGGCACGCATCGCCAGCACCAGGGCCGCCGCCAGACGACGGGCATAGGCATACAAAAAACGCTGCTGGGCCTGTTGGCTCTCGCTATACTCATTTTCCGCATCACGGGCCTGCTGGTGCAGGTACTCCAGATCACTACGCCTCAGCCGGGCCTCACCCCAATGGCGCCAGAGTCCTGCCATGTGGATCTCTTCACGACTAAGGGCATTGCGCATCACCCCGCGGCTCTCCTGCATCCCTTTGGCATGGTAACGGGCCTTTTCCAGTTCGGCCTCGCAACGCGCCTGGGCCTCCTGCCGCACCGCCTCCGGGTCTTCGATCTTGCGCAACGTCGCAAACATGGATTTCAGGCTGAGTACCGGAAAATCCTGATACAGTCCAGCAAAGGCGCTTTCCAGACCTGTACTGATCGCCGCCTCATGACTACGTGGCGAGCTGAGCTGCTGCAATTGCTGGCGGGTGACCGCTAGTCCCAATTCATGGTGGTAATAGCGCAGCGTCATCCAGCGGGTAAGTTTTTGATAATGACTGAACAGAATTTGAGCCGGACTCAGACAGTTATAGCTGCCAAGGATCTGTTGGCGATTCAGGCGCGCCAGGCGCAGCTTGTCACAGGGCAATAGATTCGCCCGCTGGCGCTGTTGCTGCTGTTGAGCATCACGCAGCGACTGGGCCATAGAGGAAGGATACTGACGACTTTGCAGCAGCCTCATTTGCACCAGATTATCCGGCAGCGCCTCGCCCGCCTGCCAGCGTGCGGTCAGCCCAGCAAGCATGTCCTGTTCACTGTGTTCCAGCAGACGAAGTTGATCCAGCTGGCGCAAAAAACCCTCGGTACCCGCAAAGGACAACGAGCGTTTATCCGCATCGGCAAGGATGCGATGGACCGGCCGGTGGGCGACCAGCTGACCAACAAAAAGCATGCCGCGCAGGGGGGGATGTCCCAGGGCAAAGAAACCTTGCCACAGTGCCAGGAAGACTTCGCTGATCCGCCCTTCCTGCTGCCATTGCAATAGCTGCCGATCGATCGGATCAGGCTGGTGCAAGGCTGCCTGCAACCAGGCCTGGATCGCCAACACCACACTGTTGGCATGGGGCACATAACGGGGACGAAAGCGATTCATCGCCTGGGCGATCATCGCCGCCAGCTGACTGCAATTCATCCCGGCAACCATCGGCACTCCAAGGCTGAGCACCACCCGCCGTTGAAAAAAACCGATCGGGCCATGGTAAAAATGGGCATCCACGCGACTGGCATTATCCAGATAGATCACCGCAGGTATCGCCGTGCCGACACGCTCGCAGATGTCCTCGATAAAGGCATGCAGATCGGGCTCATATTCGGCGCGCAACAAGACCCCACGGTAACGATGTGGCCGGATCGAGAACAGGGGTTTCGCTAATATCACCAGGGCCAGCAGACCCAGCAATACCGCCGCCAACTGGACCAGCAGACCCAGCAGTGGGTTGCCGATCACCCCACCCGCCCAGGTACTGCCCAGCGACGGAACCACCACCCCAAACAGCAGGCCTAGCAATGCCAGGCCATAGAGCAGCAGCAACATCAGATGCACCAGGCTGGCCAACAGCATCTCGGGGATCAACAACCAGCGACGACGCAGCGGCAAAAGGCGGTTCAGCCAAGGCCACTGGTAGCGTTTTTGACGGGGGCTGGATGCGGGCTGTTCGGGATGAGGATCGATCGGCGCGGCGACTGGCTGCTTCTGCACCGCGGGCTTGCGGGCCGGGCTGACAGCCGCCTGCCCATGCCCAGTGGAATCCAACACCTCGATCTGACTGACTGCACCCAGCGCAGCCAGTTGTATACGCAGATGCTTGGCAGCCTCCAGCTCCATTGGCTCACCCAGCGGCACACGCTGGGCATCGGCGATCCAGGCCGCGATCCTGGCCTTGGGCAGACCCAACAGCTTGCTCATCGCCACAGCAACCTGCTCAGGCTTGCGTCCCTTTAGCAGCCCACCGCTAAACACCATTTGATATTGTTTTTCCATAACAGCTTATTTCCACCAGGGGGTAGTATCAGCAGTGTAGCCATAAATAGCTCCAACTGAATCCAAGCGGCTCACAATTTCACCCACATAGTCAGGTAGAGTCATTTGAACGCGCATACAAACCAGGTCAAAGCCACTTGACGGGCTTGAGGTCTGTCAGGATACCGAGTTACTGATTTCATCCGGAATAAGAATCAAGTTAAAATCCGGCCCTGTTGCTCAAATCGCAGTGTGGACGACCACCACTGATGGATACATCCGGGGACGACCCCGCAAGGAGTACGCCGATGGCATGGTGGTTATTATTTTTTGCCGGACTGTTTGAGATTGGCTGGGCAATCGGCCTGAAATACACCGAAGGCTTCACCCGCCCCATGCCAAGTGTGCTGACGGTGCTCGCCATGGCTGCCAGTTTCTGCTTATTGGCCACAGCAATGAAAACGCTGCCGGTAGGGACGGCCTATGCGGTGTGGACCGGGATTGGCGCGGTGGGAACCGTGGCACTGGGGATCTTGCTGTTTAATGAACCGGCCACCATCATCCGTCTGCTGTGCATACTGATGATTATCGCCGGGATTCTGGGGCTGAAGTTTCTCGCCTAGCAAGAGGTGTTGCGCAGGAAAACGCTTGAGGGCTGCGCCGGGTATTCGCTGGCACGCATCTTGACCATACAGAAGCATGTACGCGGCCCGATGCAGGTATACAGGCTACCCTCCCCGCCGGTCTTTGGACCGGCGAGCGCCGGGATGGGTGCATCCATACCCGCGCTTAAGGCTTAACGGCGAATCGTGATATCGGTTTTCTCACGAATCGATGCCAGCATGGCCTCACTGCTGGTAATCGCGTTCACCCGACGCAACAACTGCGCGACCTGTTCGCGTTGTGCCGCATCGGCCTCAGCCGGATCGGCATCGACAACCTCATGCAATACCAACACCAGTTGGTCACCATTGCCCAGACCCAGCAGCTGGCTTGTGTAGCCGCCAGAGGCAGGATGAGGCATGGCAAAAACCGCCTCGATCACATCGGGCTCGAATCCGTCACTGTCGCGTTGAATCACCTGCCTAGAACCGATACTGACACCGGTTTGGGCCGCGAAATCTGCCATCGGTGTTCCCTGCTCGATGCCTGTCAACAGACTGGCCGCCTGTTCACGGGCCAACTCGCTGCTACGCTGCTGATGCAATGCAGCGACAATGCTGTCACGCACCTCATCCAAAGGACGCACCGCTGCAGCCCGGTGCTCTTTCACCCGCACCACAACGGTATGTTCACGGGTAATCTCCAGCGGATCGCTGTTAATCCGGCGATTCAACAGTTCATCAGAAAACGCAGCACTGAGCACACGGGGATTGGCTGCAATCCCGGCACCACCCTGACGGGTAATAAAATCCGTCGTCTGGATGGGCAGGCCCAACTCTTCAGCAGCAACACTCAAGCTATCTTGCTGCTCATAGGTGTAGTTGGCTAGGCGTTCCGCCATTTCATAATAAAGGCGTTCGGCGCGTTCCTGTTTGACCTCTCGGTAGAGGTCATCACGAACCGCCTCATAAGGCGTCAGCTCACCACCGCGTACATCGTCCAGGCGAATGATGTGAAAACCAAAGGGACTACGCACCAGCTCACTGAGCTGATCTGGCTCCATGACAAAGGCAACATCCTCAAAACTGGCAACCATCATGCCGCGACTAAAATATCCCAGGTCACCGCCGCTGGCAGCGGAACCCGGATCATCCGACTCGCTGCTGGCCAGCGTGGCGAAGTCTTCACCGGAACGGATCCTCGCCAGCAAGGCCTCAGCTTTTTCACGTGAAGCACGAATAGCCGCATCGGATGCGCCTTCTTGCAAACGAACCAAGATATGGCTGGCTCGGCGCTCCTCAGGACTACGATATTGTTCGATGCGCGCCTCATAACGCATCCGCAACTCGTCTTCTTCAACTTCCGCCATATCGACAAATTGTTCGGCGCGGATCTCCAGATAATCCAGCTTCACCTGTTCTGGAGTTTGATAACGGGCAGCATTGCTTTCATACCAAGCCTGAATATCCGCCTCGGTGATGCGAAGTTGCGCGATAAAGTCACTGGCCTTCACCCTTAGCCACTCGAAGCTGCGCTGCTGGCGATCCAGGCGAATAAATGCATCAATGGCCTGAGGCGTCACAAAGGCCGTGCCGGAGAAGCCACTTTCCAGTTGTTCGGCCAGCAAATCACGGCGCACCCGTTGCTCGAACATCGTCGGCGTCATGCCCTGACGTGCCAACAGATTCAGGTAACGTTCCTGGGAGAAAACCCCGTCCTCGTGAAAGGCATCCACCGAACGAATCACATTGGCCAACTGCCGGTCACTGATGCGCATGCCCAGCCCCAGCGCAGCCTGGATCACCACTTCCTGCTCAATCATCTGCTCCAGCACCTGAGCGCGCAGCATCTGTTCACTGAACATGTCTGGGATCTGACCGCCAAACATCTGCTCAAGCTGCTGACGCTGCTGTTGATAGGTGTTATCAAAGTGGCTCTGAGCGATCTCCTGACCAGCGACCTTGGCCACATAGGTCGTACCACCGCCACCGATGTAATTATGTATACCCCACAGGGCGAATGGCACGGTGATCAGGCCGATGATAACCCAAGCAAGCCAACCTTTGGCGCGATTACGAATGAATTCAAGCATGGCGGACGATTATCCTGTTGCCGATTGTTGACAGTAACTGCCCCTGAAAATCAAAAGGGCAAAAAAAATGGGCGCACCGGAATGCGCCCATTTCTTCGTATGGCGGAGCGGACGGGGCTCGAACCCGCGACCCCCGGCGTGACAGGCCGGTATT
>JACUTZ010000144.1 GCA_014859545.1 Gammaproteobacteria bacterium | reverse complement strand
TGAGTGCTGAGTGCTGAGTGCTGAACCCAAAGTCCAGAGTCCAAACTTATGATCCAGATCGAAAAACTGCAACTTCGCTACGATACCGATACCGTGCTAACCCTGCCCGACTGGCAGGCGGCCAGGGGTGAACACTGGCTACTGCTCGGTCCCTCCGGCAGCGGCAAAACCAGCCTGCTGCACCTGCTGGCCGGTCTATTGCGCCCCACTAGCGGACGCATTCATATCGCCGGGCAGGACATCGGCCTGCTGGGCAGCGCCGCCATGGATCAATTCCGCGCCCGCCATATCGGCATGGTGTTTCAACGCCCGCATCTGCTCGCCCACCTGAATGTGCTGGACAATCTGCGCCTGGCCCCCTACCTGGCCGAACTTCCCCAGGACGATGCCCGTATCACCGAGGTATTGGCCCAGCTCGACCTACAGGGCCTGGAGCGCCGTCGTCCGGAGCAGCTCAGCCAGGGCCAGTTGCAACGGCTCAGCCTGGCACGGGCGGTGCTCAACCGCCCCGGCTTGCTGCTGGCCGATGAACCCACCGCCAACCTGGACGATGCCCACTGTGAGCAAGTACTCACCCTGCTCAAGCAACAAGCCGAATCCAGCCAGGCCACCCTGGTGATCGCCACCCACGATCGGCGACTCAAATCGGCTTGCCAGCAACAATTATTGCTGCCTGCCCTTGAGGCGCTGTGTCCATGAATCTGTTCCGTCTGAGTCTATCCTGGCTGCGCGCCCAGCCCCTGAACACCGCCCTGAACCTGTTGCTGCTGGCACTGGGTATGGCCACCATCACCTTGATCCTGTTGCTCGGCCATCAGCTACAGGATCGCCTCAGCCGCGATGCCCAGGGGATCGACCTGGTGCTGGGTGCCAAGGGCAGCCCCTTGCAGATCATCCTCGCCAATCTCTATCACCTGGATGTCCCTACCGGCAATATTCCGCTGCATGAGGCCATGCAACTGTCGCGCGACCCACTGGTGGCACGCGCCATTCCCATTGCCCTGGGCGACAACTACCGTGGCTACCGGATCGTCGGCAGCAGCCATGACTACCCCCGCCACTACGCGGCCGGGGTCACGGAGGGCCGCCTCTGGCGTCGCCCGATGGAAGTGGTGATCGGCCACGAGGTGGCGCGCAGTACCGGCCTGAAAGTGGGCGATCACTTCGACGGTACCCATGGTCTCAGTAAGGGCGGCGAGCTGCACGGCGATCAAAAATACAAAGTAGTCGGGATCCTGCACCGCAATGCCAGCGTGATCGACCGCTTGGTGCTGACCAGTGTGGAAAGTGTTTGGGCGGTCCACGAGAAGCACGATCACGATCATAATCACGCTGCCGAAAGACATGACGATGAAGTGGTTTCGCATAATCATGACTACCATGGACACGGGCATGCTGATGCCCACCACCCTGCGCCTGATGAGGCAGCCACCGGGCACCACGACGGGCTTGGCCTGCAGGAGGCTACACCAGATCGTCAGATCACTGCCGTGCTGATCCAGTACCGATCACCGCTGGCCGCCGCCCTGCTACCCCGCCAGATCAACGCCCGGGGGCAATTACAGGCCGCGGTACCGGCGGTGGAGCTGAGTCGCCTGTTGCAATTACTGGGGATCGGCATGGACACCCTGCGCCTGTTCGGGCTGTTGTTGATCCTCAGTGCCGGGCTGAGCATGTTTATCGCCCTGTACAATAATCTGCGCGAACGCCAGTATGACCTGGCGGTACTGCGCAGCCTGGGTGCCAGCCGCCTGCGTCTGATGAATCTGGTACTGCTCGAAGGCGTCATACTGGCAGTACTCGGCACCCTGCTCGGCCTTGCCGGTGGACACCTGGCAGCCGAGCTGATCGGCCAATGGCTGCCCCAGGCCCAACAATTGGACCTGCGCGGATTTATCTGGCTGCAGGCCGAGTGGGGTCTGTTATTATTCGCCCTGCTGCTTGGCCTGCTGGCCGCGTTAATCCCGGCGCTCAGTGCCTACCGCAGCGATATTGCGCGCATTCTGGCCAGGGGCTAGATTCACCGCAAAGCATACAAAGAAGGGCATATCGACATGGATCAGCTCGAATCCTTGCGTCCAGTGCCCGGTGTTCATCGACGAACTATATGAGTCTGCAAACCATGGTCATTTACCGCCTACCACTTTCCTTGCTCTGCCTGCTTCTGCTGGTTGGCGCCGGCACCCACACCAGTGCCCATGCCAGCCCGGAGCAGGACGTTCGTTACCTCCGTCTGTACATGACCGACATGCATGGCTGGGGGGAGATCCGCGACATGAGCATGGTGGTCGGTGACAATCTGTTTGTCTCGCTCCTGGCCGAGGACAGCGCCGGCAATCCGGTCAGCGGCGCCACAGTACGCATCCAATCCCGCCAGGGCAACCGAATCAGCACCGATGACGGCCGCAGCGACAAGGATGGCTGGATCCACGCCGACATCACCGCCGTCAAACCTGGCGAGGATCTGGTCAGCTTCCAGATCGGCGAACGCGACACCCAGCTGCGCCTGAGCATTGTCGGTGAACAGGAACAGCTGCCTCCCACTCTCGGACAACTGGGCCAGGGACAAACCCTTACCGTCGATTATCCCGGCGCGCTACCCTGGTCACTGATGAGTGACGTCACCCCAGGCAAGGATTTTGCGCCGCCCAGCTTTGGCTCGCGGATCAGCGAATACGACGGCAAAGAGGTGATCATGCAGGGCTTCATGCTGCCGCTGGAAAACGCCGAACGTCAGGGCCACTTCATCCTCAGCGCCAATCCACCCCACTGCTATTTCTGCATGCCCGGCGGTGCCGAAAGCATGGTCGAAACCTTTGCCGCACCACCACTGTCCTTCAGCTACGATCCGGTGGTAGTGCAAGGCACCCTGCAACTGATCCGCGACGATCAGGCGATGGGGCTCTACTACCGCCTGCGCGGGGTCAAGCAACTGCAATAAGCGCCTCTGCGGTGAAAGGCCTTGGAAGTTATCGTCCCTGCCCTGAATAATCCCACAGCAAGCCTACGTCTTGCCGCTCGCGCTGTTATACTCAGGACATCATCGCCGAGGAGCCGCGTGTCATGTTTGAAGTCGCCGAGCTAGGCCATGCTCTGAGTAAAAAGGATTACAACAAGCGGGTGCCGACCCTGCGCACCGAATTACTCGAAGTGCAGGAGGCACTCAAACAGGCCAACTTTCCCGTGATCGTACTGATCTCCGGGGTGGATGGTGCCGGCAAGGGCGACACCATCAATCTGCTCAATGAATGGCTGGATCCGCGCTATGTGCGCACCTTTGCCTTCGGCCCGATGAGCGATGAAGAGCGTGAACGCCCGCTATACTGGCGCTTTTGGCGCTCCCTGCCTGCCCGTGGCCGCATTGGTCTGTATGTGGGCTCCTGGTATAGCCAGCCGATCGCCGATCGGGTCACCGAAAAACTCAACGAGGCCGAACTGGATGCCAACCTGCTGCGCATCAAGACCTTTGAAAAAGGATTGATCGACGATGGCGCGCTGATCATCAAACTCTGGTTACACCTCTCCCGCGATGCCCAGGCCGCACGGCTGAAAAAACTGGAGAATAATCCGGAAACCGCTTGGCGTGTCACCAAGCAGGATAAAAAGCACCTCAAACACTACAAGGCATTTCGCAGTATTGCCGAGCGCACCCTGCGCGAGACCAGCACTGGCGAGGCCCCCTGGATCATCGTCGAAGGTGCCGATCCCCGCTATCGCGGCCTGACCGTCGGCCAGCACATCCTGGAACGTATCCGCCAGCGCCTGCAACAGCAGCAGCAACAATGTGTTTCACTGCCGCCCAGCAGCAGCGAGGCGTTGCCGGTGCTGACCCGCCCACTGACCCTGCTCAGCCATCTGGATATGAGCAAGAAACTCACCAAAAAAGACTACAAACAACAGCTGGAAAAACTACAGGGTCGCCTGCATTTACTGGCGCGCACCGCCCACGAAAAACAGATCTCCAGTGTGATCGTCCTGGAGGGCTGGGACGCGGGTGGCAAGGGGGGGCTGATCCGCCGCATCATCCCAGCGCTGGATGCGCGCAGCTACCAAATCATCCCCATCGCTGCACCCACCGACGAAGAGCGCGCCCATCATTACCTATGGCGTTTCTGGCGCCACATCCCCCGTGCCGGTCAGGTCACCATCTATGATCGCAGCTGGTATGGACGGGTCCTGGTGGAACGGGTCGAGGGCTATGCCAGCAATGAGGAATGGATGCGCGCCTACGCAGAGATCAACGACTTCGAGGAACAGCTCAGCGAGCACGGCACGGTACTGCTGAAATTCTGGCTACACATCGACAAAGCCGAACAGCTGCGCCGCTTCAAGGCACGCGAGAAGATCACCTATAAACAATACAAAATCACCGAGGAAGACTACCGCAACCGCGAACGCTGGGACGACTACGAACACGCCGTCAATGACATGGTGGAACGCACCAGCACCGAATACGCCCCCTGGGTATTGATCGAAGGCAATGACAAGGCCTATGCCCGGATCAAGGCACTCAAGGCCTATTGCGATCGCCTCGAA
>JACUTZ010000020.1 GCA_014859545.1 Gammaproteobacteria bacterium | reverse complement strand
TCGCTGCCCTGCTCCTCGGGCTGATCCTCAAAACCGATGGAGAAGGTGAGGATATCCTTCACCCCCTGCTCGGCCAACAGGCCGACCAGCAGGGAGGAATCCAGGCCACCGGAAAGCAACACCCCAACCGGCACATCGGCGATCTCCAGGCGGCGTTTGACCGAGGTTTTCAGCGCCGCGTGGATCGCCGCTACCCATTCCTGCTCGGAACGTGGCTGCGCCGGACGACTGGCATAGAGCTGCCAGTAGCGACGCAGCTGCTGCTTGCCATGACGATCAATATTCAGACTATGACCGGGCGGCAGCTTGCGTATGCCATTGAGGATGGTGCGCGGTGCCGGGATCACCGCATGCAGGGTGAACTGATGATGCAGGGCGACAGGATCAATGCTGGTATCGATGCTGCCATCGGTCTTGGCCGCAGCCAGCAGGGCCTGGGTATTGGAGGCAAAACGCAGCCCCTGTTCGGACTGACTGTAATACAGGGGCTTGATGCCCAGGCGATCACGGGCCAGGAACAACTGCTGGCGATGCAGATCCCAAATGGCAAAGGCGAACATGCCGGTCAGACGCTCGACACACTGCTCGCCCCAGGCCGCATAGGCCTTGAGGATCACCTCGGTGTCGCCACCGGAGACAAAGCTGTGGCCCAGCGCGCGCAGTTCATCGCGCAACTGCGGGTAATTGTAGATGGTGCCATTGAACACAATCGCCAGGCCCAGCGCGGTATCCACCATCGGCTGATTGCCGCGCTCGGACAGATCGATAATCGCCAGACGGCGATGCCCCAGCGCCACCGGGCCATCGGAAAAACTGCCCTCATGGTCCGGCCCGCGCCGCTCCAGGCGCTGCAACATACTGCGCACATGGCCCAGGTCCGCGCCCTGGCCGTCCAGTCTCAACTCACCGCAAATTCCGCACATAACGCACACCTACCCTAGAAAGACTCAACCGCAAAGACGCAAAGGGCGCAAAGAAAACCCATTGAGATAAGAAGAAAACATCGGGTAAATACCCGCTCGGATGAGCACCGCCCATCACGCAGTCACTCTGCGCTGTTTCTTTGCGCCCTTTGTGTCTTTGCGGTCCCGTTTTTTACTGCACAATCGCGAGGCGATTAATTACACGCTTAACGCCGCTGACCGAGGCGGCCAGGCTGGCGGCCCGGCGGGCCTGTTCGATACTGGCCACCCGGCCATCGAGGGTGACCACCCCGTCGCGGGTGCTGACACGAATATCGCTGGCCTTGATCAGGCTGTCCTGCACCAGCGCGGTATTGACCGCTGCACTGATCTGATTATCCCCGTAGGCCTCGCTATAACTGCGACCATCCGCCATCTGGCCGCCCTGGCCATAGCCGGTGCTCACCGCCGTGGCACAGGCAGACAAAAACATCACCAGCACCGTCACTGCCAATACCCGTACCATTATTTTTTTCCTCGCTTGAAAGTTGTTGCGCAAGCATCACCCCATTCGTAAAAATTCGGGTAAGTGCCGACTCATTCTGCGATCCCTGCGCCCCTGCGCGAGATCAGGCTTGTGGTGTTAATCCTGCTTCCCCCAGCCGCCGCCGCCGGGGGTGGCGATGCTCAGGCGATCGCCGGCCTCGACCTTGACGGAACACTTGCCCGGCAGCAACTCACCATTGAGGTGGTTCTCGCCACAGGCCCCATCACCGCCACCGGCCAGGCCCCAGGGGGCATGACGGCGGCGTTCGGTCAGCAGGGTCAGCTCGGACGGGGCCAGGAACTCGAACTCGCGCAACAGACCATCGCCACCGTTTCTTTTCCCGACTCCGCCGGAACCGCGCCGTATCGCATAACGGCGCAGGCGCAGCGGGTAATTGCGTTCCAACACCTCGATCGGGGTATTGAGGGTATTGGTCATGTGGGTTTGCAGGGCATCCAGGCCACCACCCAGTGGCCCTGCCCCCATCCCGCCACCGATGGTCTCATAATAGTCCCAGTTACGCTCGCCACGTGCCCCCATCGCCAGATTGTTCATGCTGCCATGGCTGGCCGCCGGGATCAGCGCCGGGATCGCCTGGGCCAATGCACCACAGATCACATCAACCACCCGACTGGAGGTTTCCACATTGCCAGCGGCCACCGCCGCCGGACGCTCGGCATTCAGCAGACAGCCCAGCGGCGCACGGATGCTGATCGGTCGAAAGGCCCCGGCACAGGCCGGGGTCTGGGGTGGCATCAGGCAGCGAAACACATAGTAGACACCGGCCGCCGCCACCGACAGTGGACAATTGACGTTGCCACTGGTTTGCGCGGCGGTGCCGCTGAAATCCACCCGGATCCCCTCCTCATCCACCTGCAGCCTGGCGACAATGGCCAAGTCGGTATTACCCAGGCCATCATCGTCCAGGCAGTCGCCAAAGCGGTATTCGCCGCTGGGAATGCCGCGCAGCGCGGCACGGGACAGGCGCTCGGCATAGTCATTCAGTTCATTCAGTGCCTGCTGCCACTGTGGCACGCCCAGCCCCGCCACCAGTTCAGCCAGGCGCTGCACCCCACTGTAATTGGCGCTGATCTGCGCGGCAAAATCCCCCTGCAGTTCATCGCGATTATTGGTGCTGGCAAGGATCGTATCCAGCAGCGCCTGATTCAGTTTGCCGGCACGCAACAGGTACGAAGGCGGGATGATGATGCCTTCTTCGGCCAGGGTACGGGAGATCGGCATCGAGCCGGGACTGCTGCCGCCGATATCGGCATGATGGGCGCGATTGGCGACAAAGCCCAACAGCTGCTCGCCCTGGGCGGGCGGGACAAATACCGGCGCGATCAGCGTCACATCGGGCAGGTGGGTACCACCCAGAAAGGGGTCGTTGACCACCACCATGTCGCCGCGCTGCCAGTCCAGGCTGCCGACAATATCGCGCATCGCATAGGCCATGCTGCCCAGGTGTACCGGGATGTGCGCAGCCTGGGCGCAGAGCTGGCCTTCGGCATCGAAGATGGCACAGGAATAGTCCAGACGATCACGAATATTGGGCGAAAAGGCACTGCGCCGCAGCACCGCGCCCATCTCCTCGCAGACCGCCTCAATGCGGCTGGCAAACAGGCCGAGTTCTATTACATTCATAACATGGGGGGCATTGTCAGGAGTGACCGCCTCCGCTAACCCATTCGGCAATGCGGCAACGAACGCGGTGTAGACGTGACATGCCGATGCGGCCAATGGCTCCGGGCATCAAACTGCCATGCAAGAGGGCCAAGCGGGACAGACGCAGCACGCTGGGGGATTTCAGGCCACTGGAGACATAATCGTCATCCTCAGCCTGTAGCAACTCATCAAACCCAGCAACAGCCTGATGGAGCTGTGTGGAAATCATACAGACCAACCAATCGTCGTTGCCGCCAGGTGCCTCCTGCAACAGCAAAACGGGGCGTAACTTGGCACCACTGAGGTCGGTATAGGGAAAAGGTGTCAGGGCGACATCACCCGCCTGCTTCACGACCAATGTTCCTTAAGGTCCTGTTCGGTGTAGTCATACACCTCGTCTTCCAAACCCTGCATGGCATGGTGCATGGAAAACTGTGCAAAGTCCTGTTCTGACCAGGCATCGACCTCGTTTAGCCCCACTGCCCCATGACGGGCAGCCAGGAATTCAACAAAATCGAGAACCTCCGCCTGCTTTTCAGTAGGAAGCTTTTGCAACTTGTCGAGGAGATTTGCATAGTTCATGGTGATATCCCAGCCAGCAGTCTGTGCATGACAGTACCTTCCTCGAAATGGTAGCGTGAGCAGGGTGACAGTGCAATTTATTCACCCGTGCTCCATTAGCCAATGGCCCTTCCTTCACGATTCAGAAGCACAAAACGGCACTTTCATCATTTTTCTTCATCGTCACAATACATGGGCATTTGCTATGCTCAAACCGGTGTCATACAGCCCCAAAGGTGCCCGATGCTCATCAAACGCCCCGACCCCATCCCCAGCAGCGCGATCACCGACGAGGCCATCTACCGTGAGCGGCGACGCTTTCTCGGCCAGTTTGCCCTGGGCGGCGGTGCGCTACTCTTGCCCGGTCTGCTAGCGGCTCAGGCCAGGGCTGAGGCGCGTCCGCCCAAACTGGAAGGGGTTGTGCCGGGTCCCTTTGGTAGCGAGGAAAGCCTGACCAGCTATCAGGACATCACCAGCTACAACAATTTCTATGAATTCGGCACCGACAAGGGCGATCCCAAAAAGCACGCCCAGCTGCTGCGCACCCGCCCCTGGAGCGTAATGGTCGAGGGCGAGGTGGCACGCCCTGGCCCTATCGATATCGAAGACATACTGAAACTGCACCCGCTGGAAGAGCGCATCTACCGGATGCGCTGCGTCGAGGCTTGGTCGATGGTGATCCCCTGGGTGGGCTTTCCTCTCGCCGCCCTGCTCAAACACGCCGAACCGAACTCGCGGGCCCGCTACGTGGAGTTCACCACCTTGCATGACCCGGAGCAGATGCCCGGCCAGCGCGACCGACGGATCCTGCCCTGGCCCTATGTGGAGGGGCTGCGTATCGACGAGGCCATGCATCCGCTGTGCATCCTGGCGGTCGGTCTCTACGGACACGAGCTGCCCAATCAGAACGGCGCGCCGCTGCGCCTGGTGGTGCCATGGAAATATGGCTTCAAGAGCATCAAATCCATCGTGCGCATCCGTCTGCTGGAAGCTGCCCCGACCACCACCTGGCAGCAGCTCTCGCCACGGGAATACGGTTTTTATGCCAATGTGAATCCCGAGGTGGACCATCCGCGCTGGAGCCAGCGGCGCGAACGGCGCATCGGCGAGCTGCGCCGCCGCGACACCCTGCCGTTTAACGGCTACGCCGAGGAAGTGGCACACCTCTATCAGGGCATGGACCCCAAAACCCTGTTTTGATGCGCTGGCTCAAGCCATCGGTTTTTTTGCTGTGTAGCCTGCCGCTGCTGTGGCTGGTCTGGAGCGGCTTGCATGGCGGGCTGGGAGCCAATCCCATCGAGGCGGCCATGCACGAGCTGGGGCACTGGGCGCTGCGCCTGTTGCTGCTGGGCCTGGCCCTGAACATCCTCAGCCGTCACAGCGGCTGGCGACGCCCGATGCAACTGCGGCGCATGCTCGGCCTGTTTGCCTTCGCCTATGCATTGTTACACCTGCTGGTCTACATCACGCTGGACCAATTTTTCGATCTGCCGGCAATCCTCGAAGACCTGCGCTTTCGCCCCTATATTCTGATCGGCCTGAGTGCCTGGCTGATCCTGCTGGCAATGGCCATCACCTCCACCCGCCACTGGCAGCGCCGCCTGGGTCGGCGCTGGGCCCGGCTGCACCGTCTGGTCTATGTGGCAGTACCACTGGCCATCACCCACAACTTCATGGTGGCCAAAACCATCAGCCCGGAGGCAATGGTCTATACTGCCCTGTTCATCCCCCTGCTTATCCTGCGCCTATTGCCACGCCGGGCTTGAATTTGCAGGCTTTGCACCCACCTCGCCTGTACAGGATGACGTCGATCCGTTATTCTTTAGTTTTTTGCAAGGTTATTAACCCGAACCAAGGAGTCCGCAACAATGAGCTATGAACTTCCAGCACTGCCCTACGCCAACAATGCCCTTGAGCCCCACATCTCCGCCGAGACCCTGGAGTTTCACCACGGCAAGCATCACAACACCTATGTGACCAACCTGAACAACCTGGTGCCCGGCACCGAGTTCGAAGGCAAGAGCCTGGAAGAGATCATCACGAGCGCCCCGGCCGGCGGCATCTTCAACAACGCGGCCCAGGTCTGGAACCATACCTTCTACTGGAACTGCATGAGCCCCAATGGCGGCGGTGCCCCCAGCGGTGCCCTGGCCGATGCGATCAACAAGGCCTTTGGTTCCTTTGACGACTTCAAGCAGAAGTTCAGCACCTCCTGCGCCACCAACTTCGGCTCCGGCTGGACCTGGCTGGTAAAGAACGCCGATGGCAGCGTCGAAATCGTCAACACCTCCAATGCCGCCTGCCCGCTGACCGACGGCAAGACCCCGCTGCTGACCTGCGATGTGTGGGAACACGCCTACTACATCGACTACCGCAATGCCCGTCCCAAGTATGTCGAGGCCTTCTGGAACCTGGTCAACTGGGAATTCGCCAGCGCCAACTTCGCGGGCTAAAAGCAGGGGCAAGGGGCAAGCAATAAGGGGCAAGGGGTTCAGTCTGATCCCATAGCGCCGCCCGACTGGCGGCCTTCCCTTGCATCGCGTCGCTTGCCCCTTTCCACTTGTACTTCCCAGCATTTGCCTCTACCGTCCGGTAGGGGTAAAATCGCCGATTCGATAGAGATGGCAGTCTCACAGGGGACTGCCATTTTTGTTTTTTTGCGAGGCAAAATTTCATGTCCAATGCACTGATGAGCACCTATGCACGCCTGCCGGTCACCTTCGAAAAGGGTGATGGATGCTGGCTGTGGGATACCGAGGGCAAACGCTACATGGATGCCATCAGCGGCATCGCCGTGTGCAATCTCGGCCACGCCCACCCGGCGATTGCCACCGCATTGTGCGAGCAGGCCCACAAGCTGGTGCACACCTCCAACATCTATGGCATTGCCAACCAACAGGCCCTGGGCGAACAACTCACCGCCCTGGCCGGCATGGACCGCGCCTTCTTCTGCAACTCCGGTGCCGAGGCCAACGAGGCCGCGATCAAGCTGGCGCGCCTGTATGGCCACGGCAAGGGCATCGACACCCCCACCATCATCGTGATGGAACAAAGCTTCCATGGCCGCACCCTGGCCACCCTCAGCGCCACCGGCAACCGCAAGGTGCAGGCCGGTTTCGAACCGCTGGTAAAGGGCTTCCTGCGCGCCCCCTACAACGACCTGGCGGCACTGGAAACCATCGCCAAACACAATCCGGAAGTGGTCGCGATCCTGGTCGAGCCGGTGCAGGGCGAAGGTGGGGTGCGCGTTCCAGAAGAAAACTACCTGGCACAACTGCGCGCACTCTGCGACAAGCACGGCTGGCTGCTGATGCTGGACGAGATCCAAACCGGCATGGGTCGTACCGGCAAGCCCTTTGCCTTCCAGCACAGCGACATCCAGCCCGATGTAATGACCCTGGCCAAGGGCCTGGGCAATGGCGTGCCGATCGGTGCCTGCCTGGCCCGTGGCGCGGCCGCCGAGCTGTTCAAACCCGGCAACCACGGTTCCACCTTTGGTGGCAATCCGCTGGCCTGTGCCGCCGCCCTGGCGGTGCTGGATACCATGGCCCACAACCGGCTCCATGAGCGTGCCGAGGAACTCGGCCTGCGCCTGCTGACCGGCCTTGAACTGGCGCTGGGCGAACAGGACTATGTCGAGGATATCCGTGGCCTGGGCCTGATGATCGGGATCGAACTGGACCGTCCCTGTGGCGAGCTGGTCGGGATGGCGCTGGCGCGTGGTCTGCTGATCAATGTTACCGCCAACAACACCGTGCGCCTGCTGCCGCCGCTGGTGATGAGCGATGACGAGGCCGAACAGCTGCTGCACACCCTCACCGATCTCATCGCTGATTTTATTGCCCAGGGCAAATAATCGCGCACCAAGAAGGAGAGCGACCATGGCGGTACGCCACTTTCTCAGCCTGCTGGACCTCAGCCGCGACGAACTGAACGCACTGATCCGGCGTGCCATCGAACTCAAGACCATGCAACAGCGTGGCGAGATCTATGCACCGATGCAGAACCGGGTGTTGGGGATGATCTTTGAAAAATCCTCCACCCGCACTCGGGTTTCCTTCGAGGCCGGCATGGCCCAGTTTGGCGGCCATGCGATCTTCCTCTCGCCACGCGATACCCAGCTGGGTCGTGGCGAGCCGATCGAAGACACCGCTCGGGTGCTGTCACGGATGGTCGACATCATCATGATCCGCACCTTCGAGCAGGAAAAGATTGAAAGCTTCGCCGCCCACTCGCGGGTACCGGTAATCAATGCCCTGACCGATCGCTACCACCCCTGCCAGCTGCTGGCCGATGTGCAGGCCTATGTGGAGCATCGTGGCAGCATCCAGGGCAAGACCGTGGCCTGGATCGGCGATGGCAACAATATGTGCCATTCCTACATCAATGCCGCACTGCAATTCGATTTCCAGCTGCGCATCGCCTGCCCGCCGGGCTATGAGCCAGATCCGGCAATTGTTGCCCGCGCCGGGGATCGCATCACCCTGCTGCACGATGCCCAGGCGGCCGCCAGCGGTGCCGATCTGGTCACCACCGATGTCTGGGCCAGCATGGGCCAGGAAGAGGAACAGGCGGTGCGTGAACAGGCCTTTGCCGATTTTGAGGTCGATGATGCGGTGATGGCCTGCGCCAAGCCCGACGCGGTCTTCCTGCACTGCCTGCCCGCCCACCGCGGCGAAGAGGTCAGTGCCTCGGTGATCGACGGGCCGCAAAGCGTGGTCTGGGATCAGGCCGAGAATCGCCTGCATGCGCAAAAGGCACTGATGGAGTTCCTGCTGCTCGGCCCACGCTAACGATTGCTCCAGACAGGACGCGTGTGATAAGTCGTTTTCGATATCCGGGTAAAACCCATCAAGACACTCACCACAGACGACTACAGGACGTAGTCGGTTGGCGATGTCGGGAACATATCGCCCAGGCGCAGCATGCGGAGGCTACCTCGAACTCTGGGCAACAGAGCGAGACTATCGTTTCCCTTCATGACGGCGTGGTCGCGCCCGCTCCTGGCTTTCGCAACAGGACCGGAACAGCAGCATGAACGCCGCCTTGTTGCCTTCCACTCTGCGCCTCTGCGTCTCTGCGGTGATACACGTCTTGTGTTGTGGCCTGGGATCGATACTAAGTAACACAGCCGCCACGGCTTGTCAGCGCCGGGCAAATCAGGCATAACACGTCCATGACGCCATCACTTCGACATCCATGTGCAAAGCTGCGATACCTGCTCGGCCTCGGCTGGCTGCTATGCAGTCTTGCGCTCTCGGCCAGTCCGCTGGAACAGGGCATCGCTGCCTTCCAGGCCGGTGATTACCAGCAGGCCTTCGCGCTGTGGAAACCGCTGGCCGAGGCCAATGATGCCAAGGCGCAATACAATATTGGCCTGCTCTATCTGCACGGGCTGGGGGTCGAGCGCAACGCCGAATACGCCCGCATCCTGTTTCTGGCCGCTGCCCGACAGGATATGGTCGAGGCCCAGTACAATCTGGGGCTGCTGCTCTACGACGGCCTGGGGGTGTTCCGCAATTCCCGTGAAGCACACCGCTGGTGGAGCCTGGCCGCCCAGCAGGGTCATGCCCCCTCCCGCTATAATCTTGGCCACATCTACATCCGTGGCATCGGTGCCGAGCGGGATGTGGATCGCGGCCTGGCCCTGTGGGAGGCCGCCGCCGCCCAGGGCTACCCGGAGGCCATCGAGGCCCTGGCCCGCGTCTATGCCAGTGGCGAGATCGATGGCCGTCGTGACCCGCAGCGGGCCGCGTACTGGCAACAACGGCTGGCACCATGATCCCGATCGGCGGGCCACCAAGCCTGGCTCCCCAACGCTGGCGAATGGCTGATGCCACTTAGCTTTACCACCCCGCTCCCTCGCAAACGCCGCTGGCGCCTGATCGGTTTTTTCGTGCTGGCGCATCTGATCGGATTTTTCTCTTCCATCGACGCCCTGATGTCTTCCCGCACCTCCCAGGGCACGGTCGCCTGGATCGTTTCACTCAATACCGTCCCCTATCTCTCGGCACCGATCTACTGGGTGTTTGGGCGGGATCGTTTTCAGGGCTATGTGATCGCTCGGCGCGATGAAGACACCGCGCTGGCCATCTCCATGCTGGACAAAACCACCGAACTTTGGACACACCGCTACAACGGCGCGCGCCACAACAAGCAGCTACATGGTATTGAGCAGCTCGCCAAATGGCCGTTCCTAAATGGCAACAAAGTCAGCCTGCTGAAAAATGGCGAACAAACCTTCGACAGCATCTTTGCCGGTATCGCGGCCGCCGAACGCTACCTGCTGGTGCAGTTTTATCTGGTCAATGCCGACGATCTCGGCCAGCGCCTGCGCGAAGCACTAATCGCTAAGGTCGAAGAAGGGCTGGATGTCTATTTTTTGTATGATGAGATTGGCAGTTACGGCCTACCCAGCAGCTATCTGCAAAGTCTGCGTGATGGGGGTGTGCAGGTACACCGTTTCCATTCCACCCGTGGGCCGGGTAATCGCTTCCAGCTCAACTTTCGCAATCACCGCAAGATCGTGGTCGCCGATGGCATGCGGGCCTGGGTAGGCGGGCTGAATGTCGGGGATGAATATCTGGGCAAGGACCCGCGCATTGGCCGCTGGCGTGACACCCACCTGAAGATCGAAGGCCCGGCCGCCTTGGCGCTGCAAATGACCTTCCTGGAAGACTGGCACTGGGCCACCGACACCATCCCCGAACTGGACTGGCAACCGGCCTACCACCATGATGCGGATGTGCCGGTACTGATCCTCCCATCCGGCCCGGCCGATCGCTTTGAAACGGCAAGCCTGATGATGCAGCAAAGCATCCATGCCGCCCAACAGCGCATCTGGATCGCCAGTCCCTACTTTGTCCCGGATGAGGGTGTACAGGGCATGCTCAAACTCGCCGCCGTGAGCGGTGTGGATGTACGCATTCTGATCCCGGAAGTCCCGGACAATCCACTACTGTTCTATGCCGCCTATGCCTTTATCGAACCACTGCTGGAAGCGGGGGTGAAGGTCTATCGTTATCAGGATGGTTTTCTGCACGGCAAGGCATTTCTGGTCGATGATCGGGGTGCAGCGGTCGGTACGGTCAACCTGGATAACCGCTCCTTCCGTTTGAACTTCGAGGTCACCGCCATCGTCCTGGACCAGCAGTTTGCCCGCGAGGTCGAGGCGATGTTCGAGGAGGACTTTGCCCGTTCACGGCAGATGGTGCTGGACGATATTCGACAGCTCACATTCTGGCATCGGCTGGCATCACGGGCCGCCTATCTGTTTGCCCCCGTACTCTAAGGAGGCAGGTCGAAATAATATTTACATTCGGCCACACCTGGGCCATCACTGCTGTGTTGCGTTTCTTGGCAAGGGAGTGGCCATTCCCTGCGAAACGCGCCTTGCATTGATGGCCCAGGCACGTCCTCGGTGATGACAATATTATTTCGACCTGCCTCCTAACGCTCTCGGCGTACTTCCTCTTCCATGCTCTCCAGGCTGATGTGACGGACATCCTTGCCCTTGACGAAATAGATCACGTATTCGCAGATATTACGGGCATGGTCGCCGACCCGCTCCAGCGCACGGGCGGCCCACATCACATCCAACACACGGGTGATGGTGCGCGGGTCTTCCATCATGAAGGTGATCAGCTGACGCATCAGCCCTTCATATTCCTTGTCTACCTTCAGGTCTTCGCGGGCCACTTCCAGTGCAGCATCCACATCCATGCGGGCAAAGGCATCCAGGGCATCACGCAACATGTGACGCACATGATCGGCCATATGCTGCAGCTCCACATAGTTGCCCACCTTGGCATCATCACTGGCCAGGCGCTGCGCCATGCGCGCCACACGCTTGGCCTGGTCGCCGATGCGTTCCAGGTCGGTGATGGTCTTGATCACCGCCACGATCAGGCGCAGATCGCTGGCAGTCGGTTGACGGCGTGCCAGGATGCGACTGCATTCCTCGTCGATGCCAACTTCCATGGCATTGACCTTGTAATCATCGTTATAGGTCTGCTCGGCCAGCTCACCATTGCCATCAACCATCGCCTTCGTAGCAGCAACCAACTGCTGCTCGACCAGGCCGCCCATCGCCATCACACGATTGCGAATATCCTCCAGCTCCACATTAAACTGCTGAGAGATGTGTTGCCCGATATTGATCTTGTCCATCATCTAACTCCTGGGGAAACCCTGAGAAATACAAAAAATTCACCGCAAAGACGCAAAGCTCGCAAAGTAAATCGATTTTAAAAAACACACCAAAAAGTCATTCACCTGACTATAAATTTACCTTTCATAAACAAAGCCTGTATAACCCATCATCTTTGCGTCCTTTGCATCTTTGCGGTTAATGCTTTTACCCATACCGACCGGTGATGTAATCTTCGGTCTTTTTCTTCAATGGATTGGTGAACAGGGTATCAGTATCACCGTATTCAATCAGATCCCCCACGTACATGAATGCGGTGTAATCAGAGACACGGGCCGCCTGTTGCATGTTGTGGGTAACGATGACGATGGTGTACTGATCCTTGAGTTCGTTGATCAGCTCCTCGATCTTCAGGGTGGAGATCGGGTCCAGCGCCGAGGCCGGTTCATCGAGCAGGATTACCTCCGGCTCGATGGCGATGGCGCGCGCAATCACCAGACGCTGCTGCTGACCACCGGACAGACCAAAGGCATTCTCGTGCAGGCGGTCCTTGACCTCATCCCACAGTGCCGCGCCACGCAGTGAACGTTCGACCACCTCGTCCAGCACCCGCTTGGATTTGACCCCTTGCAGGCGCAGACCATAGGCCACGTTTTCGTAGATCGACTTGGGGAAGGGATTGGGCTTCTGAAACACCATGCCGATACGGCGACGCAGCTCGGCTACATCTACGCCGCGCTCGTAGATATTCTGCCCTTCCAACAGTAGTTCGCCCTCAATACGACAGGAATCGACCAGGTCGTTCATGCGATTAAAACAGCGCAGCAGGGTGGATTTACCACAACCCGATGGCCCAATGAAGGCGGTCACACGTTTGGCCGGGATCTTCATCGAGATATTATTCAAGGCACGTGCATCACCGTAATACAGATTGAGATCCCGTACTTCCAGGGCAATGTCTTCCTTGCTCAGATCCAGCTTTTCGTGTGTACTGCGGTCAAATAAATGCGCATGCTTACCTTCCGGTGCATTCGCTTGGCTGGGGCTATTCATCATCGTATCCATGGGTTAAACCTCACTATCGAAACCTAATCGGCCTGGCTCTAATGCCTGATTCAAATACCGGATTCATCAATCGGAGTCACTCTTGTACTTTTCACGCAGGCGGTTACGAATGGTAATCGCCGTCAGGTTGAGCATCACGATCAGCAATACCAGGATCAGCGCGGTGGCATAGACCAATTGCTCGGCGGCCTCCGCATGGGGGCTCTGGAAGCCCACATCGTAGATGTGAAAGCCCAGATGCATGATCTTGCGTTCCAGATGGATGAAGGGAAAATTGCTATCAATCGGCAGGGTTGGTGCCAGCTTGACCACCCCCACCAGCATCAGCGGTGCCACCTCACCGGCGGCACGGGCAATCGCCAGGATCAGCCCGGTCATCATCGCCGGGGTGGCCAGCGGCACCACTACCTTCCACAGGGTCTCGCCCTTGGTGGCACCCAGTGCCAGCGAACCCTGACGGATGGTACTGGGGATGCGCGCCAGGCCCTCCTCGGTGGAGACAATCACCACCGGCAGGGTCAGCAGCGCAAGGGTCAGCGACGCCCAGAACAGGCCAGGGGTGCCAAAGGTCGGTGCCGGCAGGGCCTCGGGATAGAACATCCGGTCGATCCCGCCGCCCAGGAAGTAGATAAAGAAGCCCAGACCAAACACCCCGAAGACGATCGAAGGCACACCCGCCAGGTTATACACCGAGATGCGGATCGCCTTGAGCAGCGGCCCCTGGCGTGCGTACTCGCGCAGGTAGATCGCCGCCAGCACGCCAAACGGAGTGACGATGATCGACATCACCAGCACCATCGTCACGGTACCGAAGATCGCCGGAAAAATCCCGCCCTCGGTATTGGCCTCACGCGGATAGCCAAAGATGAAATCAAAAAAATTCACCACATAGGTGCCAAGCTTGGCCGGGATCGACATGTTGTTCGGCTGCCAGGCATTGACGATATCGGCAAGGCGTACCGTAATCTCCTGACCGCTCGCCGCGCGCAATACGATGCTGTCACGACGCGCCTCGGCGTAGAGGCTGTTGAGGCGCTGTTCCAGCACCGCATAGTCGGCATTCAGGCGCTCCATGCGCGCCTGCAGATCCGCCTCGACTGCGGCATTGAGCGTGCCACGCAACTCGGCACGGCGGCGGTCCAGACGCACCCGCTCCATCGCAAAATTGATGTTGCCGATGGCGCCACGTTCAATACGGCGGATCTCATCAAACAGGCTGTTGCTGCGCTTGAGTCGCTGTTGAAATTCCGGCCACAGGCCTTCCCCATCCACCACCACCTGGCCCTGTTCGAGCAGACGCAAGGGCATCCCAAAAAAATCGCCCCACTCGCGCCGCTCCAGCATCACCATCTCGCGCGGGTAATGCCACTCACCCAGGAAGTCGTCCAGGAAATACTGAAAATCCCGACCGGTTACATCGCGATTACCCGCCTTGATGAGATGTCGCGTCACCACGACCTGCCCCTCAGGTAATGGAATGCCAGCCTCGCGGATCACACCTGCGGCAAGACTCTCGGAGCGACGCAGGACGCCAACCACCCGTTCGCTCTCCTTGCCTGGCAGGGAATAACTGGTCTCCACGATGGCGTGTGGCCAGAAGGTGCCAAATCCGCGCACCAGGATCAGCAGGATCAGGCCAAACACCATGATCATACTGATCGTCACCGCACCACCGGTCAGCCAGATCCAGGGCGTGCCACTCTTCCACCAATTCTTCATCATTCAAGCCTCAAAAAAACTAATTCACCGCAAAGACGCAAAGTGCGCAAAGGGAATAAAATTATTGTCATGTTGTCATCAGCCACCAGTTACCAACCCCTCTGGATACCATCAAAAACATGCATACTTTCTTTACTTTGCGCCCTTCGCGACCTTTGCGGTTAAACCGCTTTTACAGCGACGCATAGCGCTTGCGCAGGCGCTGGCGCACCAGCTCCGCAGCGGTGTTCAGGATAAAGGTGAAGAACAGCAACACCAGTGCGGAAAGGAACAATACCCGGAAGTGAGTCGATCCCACCGCAGTCTCGGGCAGTTCCACCGCGATATTCGCTGCCAGGGTGCGCATGCCCTCGAAGATATTGAAGTTGACGATGGGGCTGTTGCCGGAGGCCATCAGTACGATCATCGTCTCGCCCACTGCGCGGCCAAAGCCGATCATGATGGCGGAGAAGATCCCGGGGCTGGCGGTCAGCAGCACCACCCCCATCACCGTTTGCCAGGGGGTGGCTCCCAGCGCCAGCGATCCCTGGGTCAAATGCTTGGGTACGTTAAACACCGCATCCTCGGCTATGGAAAAGATCGTCGGGATCACCGCAAAGCCCATCGCCAGTCCGACGATCAGGGCATTGCGCTGGTCATAGGGGATACCCACATCGGTCAACCACTGGCGCATCGAGCCATCAAAGAAGGCCACCTCGATCCAGGGGCTGCTGCTCACTACGATCCAGCCGGTCAATAACACCACCGGCACCAGCATCGCAGCCTCCCAGCCAGCATTCACGCTGTTACGAATGCGCTCGGGTGCTCGGGTCCACAACAGGCCGGAAAGCAGGATCGCCAGCGGGAATAACACTGCACCAGTGATCAGGATCGGCAGGTTGTTTTCCACATAGGGGGCCAACCAAATCCCCGCCAGGAAACCGAGGATGACGGTCGGCAGGGCTTCCATCAGTTCGATCGAGGGCTTGACGATCTTGCGCATCGGCGTAGACATGAAATAGGCGGTGTAGATCGCCCCCATGATGGCTAGTGGCGTGGCCAGCAACATTGCGAACAGCGCCGCCTTGAGCGTACCGATGGACAGTGGCACCAGGCTCAACTTGGCCTCGAAGGAATCATCCGCCGAGGATGACTGCCAAATATACTCCGGTGCGTCACGGCCCTCATACCAAACCTTGCCCCACAGACCGCTGATCGAAGTCTGCGGGTGAGGATTACGAATCTCCACTACCTGTATCTGCCCGGCACCTTCGGCCTCTACCAGGGCAAGACTGTCAGCCGGTCCGATGGCCATGCGGTTGATCGCCTGCTCATCAAGCTGCAGATGCTTGAGGGTGACACTGGAGGTGGCGTAGTGCAGCGCCACCTCACCCAGGCTGTCCCCAGTCAGGAAACCCTTGCGCAGATATTCCGGCTCAATATGAGTGACCGCACCCTGGTGTGCGCGAAATTCGCGGATCATCGTCATCCGCTGGGTATTGCCGCCCTCATCGCGCACCAGGAACCATTGGCGGATACTGCCATCGGATCCCCCGATGATCAGTGAGCGTGAGCCGACCAGCAATTCGGCAGCGGTCACCATCTCGCCCTCGGCCACCAGGCGAATCGATTCAATCACACTGGGATTGCTGCGGTCCACGATGTCAAAGCTGTGCAACAGGCCATCCCGATCGATCGCAAACAAGTTGCGCAGGGAGTCGTTCAGCAGGATCTGCCCTACCGGTGCATCCAGTGTCGGCAGGCTGAAATCCTGACGTCGTACCTGCACCTGACCGGTCATCATGTTGGTGGTGGTGGTAAACATTGCCATGGCGATCTTGCCGCTAACGGTGCCACCCGCCACGATGTAACCACCACGTCCCTCAACGATCGCCAGCGAGACCAAGGGTTCACCCGCATCTGTACCGATACGAATCGGCTGCTCACCGAGGGGAAAAGACAGGCGGGGATTGATATGGCGCTGGCCATCAACAAAATGCTGTGGATACTCCACCTTGAGCGGCAGGACGCTGCCATCGGAAAAGCCATAGGCAAACAGGCTGCGGCGGCTCTCGGAACGGGCAAACGCCGTCACCTCAGCCCCTTCCGGTACGGGTATCTGCAGCGTCTCCCTGCGCTCACCACTCAGCGCATCGAAAAACATGATCTGGCCACGGCTGGTAAAACGCGCACCAATCTCCTGATAACGGTCCAGGGTCAGGTGCAGGCTGTACCCATCCGTCTCTCCGGTCGGTACCGTGTATGCCTGCCCCTGTTCCATGCTGACCGGTGCCAACATCGGCAAGGTCTCATAAAACAGGTAAACAAAGATCAGGGTCAGGGCAACAATGACACCAATACCACTGCTGCCCACCCCGTAGCGTGACAGACCATCTCGCATGGCACGACGTTTGCGCAGCTTCTGGCGTTGCTCCGCATCGGGTAACAGGGAGCCTGCCCCCAAGTGACTGTCTGGTGTATTGACCGACATACTTAACCTCGATGATTGACTGCTGCAGTTTACTAGTCCGGGCAAGCGGTCATCCCGCTTTGCTGCGTTAACGAACCACGGTCACCGTGTGTGAGTCGCCCTGGCGCATGCTTGGCGGTAGACACGTCACCATGCCCACTGCCAAGCAAACACGGGTTCTGGCACCTTACGGACACCAGAACCCGGTTTTTATACGACTGCCTGTGGATCAGACCCGCTTACAGGCCCTTTTCCGTACGCAGACGGCTGGCTACGCTCTCAGGCAAGGTCACGTAACCATCGCGATGGACAACTTCCTGACCCGGCTTGGACAGCACCATCTTGAAGAACTCGCGCTCCAGCGGGTTCCAGCCGTTGTTAGGATGCTTGTTGGCATAGACATACAGGAAGCGGGCCAACGGATAGGCACCACTGGCCGCGTTTTCGCCATTGGCCTCGACAGGGGTATCACCATGGTTCTTGGCCAGTGGTACCACGCGCACGCCAGAGGTCTTGTAGCCAATACCGGAGTAACCGATACCGTTGATGGTCTGCTCGACACCACGCACGACCGCCGAAGAACCGGGCTGCTCGTTGATGGTGGACTTGAAGTCACCGCCACACAGGGCGTTGTCCTTGAAGTAGCCATAGGTGCCGGATACGGCGTTGCGGCTGTACAGGGTGATATCGCGATTGGCCCATGCACCGGTCAAACCGACCTGGCCCCAGGTGGTGATATCACGGTCATGCCCACAGGCACGGGTGGCAGAGAAGATCGCATCCACCTGTGCCAGGGACAGACCCTTGACCGGATTATCCTTGTTCACATAAACCGCGACCATGTCGATGGCCACCGGCATTTCGGTGGCCGGGTAGCCATAACGACCTTCAAAGGCACGCTGCTCGGAGTCACGCATGCCGCGGCTCATCGGGCCAAAATTGGAGGTACCTTCCAGCAGCGCCGGCGGGGCCGTAGACGAACCCGCACCCTGGATCTGGATATTGACGTTCGGATAATTCTTGGCGAACTCTTCAGCCCACAGGGTCATCAGGTTATTCAGGGTATCCGAACCGATGGAGGTCAGGTTACCGGAGATACCGGCAACACGCTGGTAGCTGGGCAGCTTGGGGTCAACCTCGGCCTGGGCGGCGGTGGCGGTAAAACCCAGTGCGGCAATGGCACTGATAATCAGGGTTTTCTTAAACATGGTACGCATTCCTCATTTGGTTTGAAGTCGTCACGCGGCGAGTTCTGCCCCGCCCATCGCACGCTCAGTATCCAGTGGCATGATGACAATTCTATGAAGCAAATATGACAGTATTGTGAATCCTAAAAAAAACGCTCAACACAGAGAGCACGGAGGTAGCAATATATTGATAAATAGAGAATATTTACTCTAGCCCCGGCCAATTCACTCCAGCAACAATCCCCCGCTGTGTACTTCGTGCCCTCTGTGTTAAAGATGTTTATTGCAAACCCGGCACTGGCTGCTGCAGCGCATCGCGCTCGATGGGCACCGGTGCATCGAGGATCGCCAGCAGTTCGATCTCGAAGATCAGGGTTTCATTCGGACCGATCTGCCCGGCACCACCGCTGCCGTAGGCCATCTGTGGCGGCACCACCAGACGCAGCAAGGTGCCAACCGGCACCTCGGTCAGTACCTGTTGCCAGGCCGGGATGGTGCGCGCCACCGGCACACTGCCGGGCAGGTCCATGCGGTAAGTGCTTTCGAACAGGCGACCATCCACATGCCAGCCCTGGTAGTGCACGCTGATCCAGTCATCAAATGCCGGGACGGCCCCTGTGCCTTCGCGCAGGATCTGCACCTGTAGCCCATCACCCAGCGCCACCACCCCGGCTTGAACGGCATTTTGCCGACGAAAGGCCAACCCAGCCTCTTCGTTGAGCTGCGCCAGCAAGACCCTGTCCTCGACCTGCTCCGGGGTCAGCCCCAGACTCTGGGCAAACAGCCACACCAACACCAGGGCAATCAGACTGCCGATGATCACCTTGAGCATCAACGTGTTGCCCAGGCGATGGCCTGCTGGCGGGCCTCGGCCAACTGCGCCTCACCCAGGGTCAGCTCCAGCTTGGCGTAGACGCCACTACCCAACGGGTCGCCACCGATGGCTGCAAGCATCGCCCACTTGGCTGCGGCAATCGCATCACGGTCACGCCCCAGACCATCCATATAGATCTGCGCCAGCCAGCCCTGCATCTGCGGATGGCCCTCTTCGGCCCCCAGGCTGGCATAGAAATAGGCCTTGGCATAATCCAGCGGATGGCCACCGATCCCCTCCAGATACAGCCGGGTCAAAAAGAGCTTGGCCACCGGCTGGCCACCGGCATGCGCAGTGAGCAACCACTCACGCGCCTGGTGCACCCGCTCCACATTCTTGCCCCCCAGGGCATCGGCGATCAACACGGAGGCCAGGGCCACATGGGCGGACAGGTCGCCCTGCGCCATCCCGTAACGAAACCACTGCTCGGCACGGGCCTGGTCCCGAATCGTGCTGCTGGAGAGGTATAGCCAGCCCAACTTGAGCGCCAGATGATCGGCCCCGGCCTCCACCGCGCGGGTGTACCAGATTGCCGCCATCGCATCGCTGGCCTCGACCTCGCGCCCCTCTTCATGAATCAGCCCAAGCCAGGCCATCGCCGTCGGTGAGCCCTGTTCAGCCGCCTCGGCAAAGCTCTGCCTTGCGGCATCCCAGTTACCGGCCTCGGCCTGTTGATGAGCGGTAAGCTCTGCCGGATGCATCGCAGACGTGGCATACAAAGGCCCAGCCATGGCGAAACACAGCAGTAATAAAATAAAAAAAATACGGAAAATGAATAACATAAGGACGCCTGGCGAGGCCAGGCCAGAGGTGGTGGGGGTCACCATAAACCGCCTCTGCCCAGCAAAAAGAACAACTTGGCAGAGTATAGGCGAGAAATATGACACTTGGATGACAGCAGGGTTAGGGCTACTTCCCAGGAGATAACCGGGGATTTACAGGCTGACTCTGTCAGACCAGCTGGCCCGACAGATATTAATGATCTCCCTACATCAGCCGATGCGGGTACTCATCCTTGAGGCCCATCACCTGCTGGGCCAGCGAGATGGCCTGTTCGCAAAAGGCATCCAGGTCCTGCCAGGCCGGTGAGGTATCCAAGTCCCGCTCCATATTCGGCGCGATCAGACGCAATAGATAGTCGTCCGGGGAGGCCTTGCTGGCGGTGACGTAGAAACTGGGGTCCTTGCTACCGTCCTGCACCATCGCGAACACATAACGGTAGTCCAGCCCATCGCCGGACTCGATATCACCGAGCACCACCACGGAAAAATCCCCGAGCTGGTAGCGGCGTTTGGGGATGGCGGTATTGATCTGGGGGGCATTCATGCTTCGATCCTCATGTCATCTTCGCCACACAGGCGTAACGGTCGTAAAAAGCCGGGTATGATATGGGCCTGCAACCCATCCACCAGAAGTGCGACCAAACAGGAGTCCTTTCAAGTGACCACCCGCCCCTATGCCGACCCGCTGGCCGAAGCCGAGCTGCTCGACCCGCCGGGTGGCCAGCAGCTGCGGCTGCGTTTTCGCGGCAGTGTGCAAGACCCGGATATCCCGTGGGACGCCTGCATCGAGGCCTTGCCCGAGGGGCAGGCCAATTTCTACGAGATTGGCGCGGCGGGCGAGCACGGCACCCGCCTTGTCATCGGCCTCAAGGCCGAGCGTATCGAACTGCCGCTGGTGCGCATGGCGATCCTGATGATCCGCCAGTATAAGCGTCTGGCACCAGGGCGCCGGGAATTCGGCTGAACCGGTGCTTCAACAGGGGCAATGCCCGGTGACAGCGAGCACCCATTACAGGTCGTAGTCCCGTTCCCAGAACTGCCCGCTAATCACCTTGCCCGAGAGGATCAGGAAGCTGACCAGCTCTTCCAGGGAAAAGGCGCCGATCAGCTTCTCGATGTCCTGCGCGCTGTAACGCCCCGTCGTTTTCACCGCCGACTTGGCGGCTTGGCAAGATCACGCATTCCGAACTTATAGGCCGTTCAGGAGATAGCCCTTGCATCATTCTTCACCCAAACAATTAAAGCTCAGGCATGCAACCAGGCCGGCATGCGCGCCATCGCCCCGCGCAGGGCCCGATCATGGATGCGGTAATCGGGACAAAGCCGTTCCACCAGCCGCCAATAGGCACGGGAATGATTCATATGCACCGTATGGCACAGCTCGTGGATCAGCAGATAGCGCACCGGCTCTGGCGGCAGCAGCAACAGCGCATGGTTGAGATTGATATTGCCCCTGGCCGAGCAACTGCCCCAGCGGGTTTTTTGACCGCGTATCGTTACCCCCCGAAAGGGCAGTGCCAGCTCGGCGCTGACCGACGCCAACCAGGGAACCAGGTGGCGCTTGCCCTGTACTGTCAACCAACGGCGCAGGGATTCGGGCCAGTCATCCCCTTCGCGCAGCAGCAAAATTCCCGGTTCCTGTTCACGGAAACCGCCACGCAGCCCGGCACGAAAATCCACCTGCCAGCACTGGTCGATGGCAGGCAGCGTGATCTGCTCTGGTCGCAACAGCGGCTCAGGCGGGGTGATGCGGCTGAGGGTCTTTTCCACCCAGCCGCGCTGTGTGTCGAGAAACTGTAGCGCCTCGCCCCGGTCATAGCCGCGCGGCAACACCAGCTCGACCCGGCCCTGGTGATCGATGCGGATGCGCAGGTAGCGCGCCCGTGGGCTGACCCGCAGGGCCACGCTGGCCCGCCAGTCATCATGCAGAAATGGATTGTTCATGGGGGAATTATGCCCGATCCGGTGGATGGGTTATGAGCTTTTTTCACTGATGGGCCTCCACAAACGCTCGTCGCATTACTGTAAAATGACGCTATTCACGATGTGGTGTCGCTATCGCGACGGTTTGATTGGATGCGGGGGGCTGCCCCGCGCGCAGCTTACATTTTACGAAGCCCAGGGAGGGACTTCGCAGTGTACCTCGCCCGCGGGGGCGAATTCCCCGCATCCAATAAAACGTCGCGGGAGCGACACAATCCTACCGCTAGCCATGCAATCCCTACCTCCCTTATGATCCCCCCATGCAAAAATACCACGGCAAACTGATTCACCGCGTTTTCGACGAGCTGGGCGAGATCGAGGTAGTGGACGATGGTCTGTATCGTTCGCTGCACTTTGGCACCGAGCCCAAGCAAAGCAGCATGCAGCTGTCGGACCCGGTGGCGCTCTGCCTAAGCTATACCCGCGCCATGACCACCGCACTGTTGCTCTGCCCGACACCGCAACGCTTTTTGCTGCTCGGCCTGGGTGGCGGTTCGCTGGCGCGCTTTTTATTGCACCACTACCCGGCCTGTCATATCGATGCGGTTGAGTACCGCGAACGGGTGCGCGAGGTGGCCTACCTGCATTTCGCCCTGCCGGATGACCCGCGTCTGCGGGTACATATCGATGATGCCGGACAGTTCCTGCGCAATGCCGATGAGGATGCATTCTCCAATTACGATGTAATCTTCATCGACGCCTTCATTGGCACCGGTATCTCGCAAAGTGTACTGGGGGCGAGTGTCTATGAGGCCTGCCGTAGCCGCCTCGCCAACGAGGGGATGCTCAGCATGAATCTGTGGAGCAGAGATTTTGTGCACGTGGGCGAGATCATCGACGATCTGGGCCAGAGCTTTGGCGGCAACGTGATGCAACTGCCGGTACTGGGCAAGGAAAACATCATCGCCCTGGCCGGTAACGGCTTTCGCCTGAAAAAGCGCCTGCGCGGGATCAGCCAGCGGGCTGGCGAGATGGCGACGCAGACCGGCGTGGAGTATGGCGTATTTATCCGCCAACTGCGCAAGCACAATGGCTGGCTGAGCTTCCTTTAACGGTGTTTTTTCCGTTCCCACAACCAGGCCGACAGGGGCACCAGTATCGCCAGCAACATCACCGCCGCAATCGCCGGGGGCCTCCTTGCAGTGCGGGCATTGCAGCGACCAAAAAAATACAGATTCAGCTGCCACTGGCTCTGTGCATCACGCTGCTACCAGGGCGATACTGGCACATCGGCGGCCTCAACCAGGGATGCCGATAGCAGAATTAGCCGCAGAAACAGGATTTTCTTCATCACGATTTTTTATAACTCAGGCCTGGCTGATAAACAAAAAAGCAGCCCCACTTGTATAACAATATCCAGAATCTACAACAACAAACACAGCTAAGTCAGAATCATGACAGGGATTTTGCCGGAAACGCACCGTAAATCCCGCTCAAAAATAATGGGATCTGCTGCAAATTTTCCATCGTAACGCATCCGTATTTGCTGATATACCATGCTAGCAAACACGCAGACTTCGGCTATCTTGGGGAGATTGCCAGTTCAGCATGGGGGAAAGGAGATGAGCCCAATCAATCCATCCAAATTACTGCATCTGACCCTGAAATACGGGCCATTGGGACTGGTTCGTGCGACCGGACTGCGTATCGGCCCCAACAGCCTGCTGGTCGATACCGGCCGGGTCACACTGACCGACAATAGCGAGGTGGAGGTGCTCTGGTCGGAACGTCGCGGCCAGGCGCTGCGCAGCCATAGCCTGCCTGCGAGGGTTTGTGGCACCGATGAACATGGTGCACGGCTGATGCTGATTGGCCCGATGGCCTCGCTACCCCAAACCTGATCAGCGCGCGGCTTCAACCAGCAGGTTTTCCGGAAAATCACAGCTAAAGGTGCTGCCCTTGCCCTGGGTGCTGCTGATCCGCAGCGCCGCCTGGTGTCGATTCAGCACATGCTTGACGATCGCCAGACCCAGGCCGGTGCCGCCCACCTCCCTTGAGCGGCCGGTGTCGGCCCGATAGAAACGCTCGGTCAGACGTGGAATATGCTGGGGGGCGATCCCCTGGCCATTGTCCCGCACCTCGAAATGCGTCCCCTTGCCATCCTGGTACCAGTGTACCGAAATCTCCCCGCCATCCTGGGTATAGCGCACCGCATTGGTGATCAGATTGCTAAAGGCGCTGTATAGCTCTTTTTCTGCCCCATAGATGAACAGGGCCTGATCGGCCTGAATGTGCAATTGCTGATCTTTTTGCTCGATCAGCGGCTCCACCGCCTCGCGGATCATCGCCAGCATCGCCGCCACCCGCACCGGCTCGTGGGGCGGGGCGTTGCGATCGGTCTCCAGGCGCGACAGCAACAACAGGTCTTCCACCAGATGCTGCATGCGGCTGGTCTGTTGTGCCATCAATTCCAGCGAGCGGGCCAGGTGCGGTGGGTACTGGGCGGTGTCATCATCATTGAGCGTTTCAAGAAAACCGTTCACCACGGTTAGCGGGGTGCGCAGTTCATGGGAGACATTGGCGACGAAATCACGGCGCATGTTTTCCAGCTTGAGCTGCTGGGTAATGTCACGGGCAATCAATAAACGCTGGCGGCTGCCATAGGGCACCACCCGCACACTCAGCATTAGGCCCGGATCACCCGGTGCCGCCATGCGCAAGGGCAGTGTGGGAGAGTCCTCTTCAAGATAGTGCTTGAACTGCGGATAGCGGATCAGATTGATGATGCGCTGCCCCTGGTCGCGCCCTGGCTGCAGTGCCAGTTGTTGTTCTGCAGCAGCGTTAAACCATTCGATGGCACCATAGTCATCCAGGATCACCGTGGCATCGGGCATCGCCTCGGTGGCAGCCTGAAAGCGCTTGATCAAACCACTAAGGCGACGCTTGCGCTGACGGTGGCGCACCTGCAGACGGTAGATCATGTCGAGGATCTCGCCCCAGATCCCGCTCGCCTCGGGTGGGTGAAAGCGGTGCCCGCGCAACCAGTGATAGAGCCGGTACATATTGCGCAAATGCCAGATGAAATACCCCCCCAGCACCAGCAGTATCGCCGTCATCGGGTAGCCCAGTGGCCAGGCAATCAGGCCAGCCAGGGCGAGCCAGATCAGCACACGGCGCAGTTCTCGTAACCAGGGATTTGGCAAGCGCACACCTTCAGAAAATGGACTGGGTCACAAAGGGTAACGAAATACGCGTGAAAAACGAAGCGGAGATCCGGTCTTGCGCTCAGGCTCAGGACTGGGCAGAAAAACGGTAGCCCGCGCCGCGCACGGTCTGGATCAGGGCATCATGCCCCTCGCCTTCCAGGGCCTTGCGCAAACGACGGATGTGCACGTCAACGGTACGCTCCTCGACGAAACTGCCCCGACTCCAGACCCGATCCAGCAATTGCGAACGGGTATAGACCCGCTCCGGATGGGACATAAAAAACTGTAACAGGCGAAACTCGGTCGGCCCCATCTCCAGCACCCGGCCATTGGCCGTGGCCCGATGGCTATGGCTGTCCAACACCAGATCACCGCTCTTCAGCAGTCCTTCCTCTGCCTCGGGGCTGGCACGACGCAACACCGCCTTGATGCGGGCGATCAGCTCACGGGGGGAAAAGGGCTTGGTGATGTAGTCATCGGCACCACTTTCCAGACCACGGATGCGGTCATCCTCCTCGGAGCGAGCGGTAAGCATGATGATCGGCAGCTCGCGAGTATATTCATCCTTGCGCAGGCGACGCGCCAGCTCAATCCCGCTGGTGCCCGGCAACATCCAGTCCAGCAACACCAGTTCCGGCAGGCCGTCACTCAGCTGCCGCTCGGCCTGGATCGCATCCTCAGCCTCACTGATCTCGTAACCGGCACGTTCCAGCGCCATGCGCATCATCTCGCGGATCGCCGCCTCGTCTTCCACCAGCAATATTTTCTTTGCCGTCATCTGTCACACTCCATCAGGTCACGCCGACATTACAACGGAGTAACATGACAACAGTATGACAGGATGACACAAAGATGAAGGATTGGTGACAGAGAGCTGGGGGTTAGGGGTTAGGGGTTAGGGGTTAGGGGTTAGGGGTTAGGGGTTAGGGGT
>JACUTZ010000019.1 GCA_014859545.1 Gammaproteobacteria bacterium | reverse complement strand
GCAACACAACGCAACAAGGCCTTTGGTGAGTTGGCCGCCGAACTGGCGGGTCTCGACAAGGCGGTTTACCAGGAGCTGGGCCAGGACTGGCGTGAACCGATCATCGGCCAGGGCAATCCCCAGGCGGCGATCGCCTTTTTTGGCCGCGATCCAGGTCGGGATGAGGTGCGCCACCAGCAGCCCTTCATCGGTGCCGCCGGGCAGCAGGTGCGCGGCGCGCTTTACCAGCATCTGCACGGCCAGGCGATGCCGGATTTTGCCGCCTCGCAGGCGATCGGTGCGGCCTATTTCTGGGCCAATACCGTGCCTTACAAACCGTTGGGCAACAAGGCCTGGTCGATGGCGGTCAAAAAACGCTTTCAGCCGCTGGTCGCCGACCTGTTGCTGCATGCCTGGCAGGGCAGTGACATCATCACCCTGGGACGCGAGGCCTTTTTCTGGTTTGCGATCAATCAGCCGCGCGAGGTCAAGCAGGCGCTGGAGGCATTCTGGGCAAGAGAGGATCGCTTTGACACGCACCTCGAGGTGCTGCTGAGTGATGGTCGAACGCAGCGTAGCCTGCGCCTGCATCCCCTGCCCCATCCCTCGCCACTCAATGCCATCTGGTACAAGCGTTTTCCGGCCCTATTGCAGGCGCGGCTCCGGCAGCTCGGCTAGCCTTTTGTGGCATACTGCGGCGATAACGATGAGCGGAGAGACAAAATGGCAAGCTGGATACGCCGAGGGATATGGATGGGGCTACTGCTGGCCCTGGCCGGTTGTGCGGCCCTGCAACAGCAGATTAAAAATCCTGAGGTGGCGGTCGAGCAGGTGGAGATTGCGCGTCTCTCGCTGAGCGATGTGGACCTGAATGTGCGCCTGGGGGTGCACAATCCCAACCCGCTGGGGCTGTCCCTGGCCGGGCTGGACTATCGCCTGGAGATCGACCAGCGTCCACTGATCCAGGGGCGCAGTGACCAGCAGCTCAAGCTGCCCGCCAATGGCCAGTCCAGCATCGCCCTGCCTTTGAGCCTGGGTTTTGCCGAACTACTCGGTGGCCTGGAGGCCTTGGGCGGCAGGCAATCCATCCCCTATGCCCTGAGCGGCACAATGAATTTTGGCCTGTTTTCCGTCCCCTTTAATTATCGCGGTGAGTTGCAGCTGCCCGAGCTGCCGAGGATGCGCATTGAATCGCTGCGGGTGCTGCAGTTCAACCTGAGTGGGGTGGCCTTGCTATTGGGCCTGCAACTGGACAATCCCAATGACTTTCCGATCCGCCTGAACGGCATGGATTATCGCCTGGAGCTGGCCGGGCAAGGCATCAGCCAGGGCGAACTGGCCCAGGCGGTGAATCTGGCGGCGGGCGAACAGGGGCGTACCGAGCTGGCGCTGCAACTGAACTACAGCCAGCTGGGCAATCTCTTCACTACCCTGCAGCGTGGCAGCAGTATCCCGGTGGACTTCGATGCCAGCCTGCGTGTGCCCGCGTTGCGTGGCGAACAGGTCCTGCCACTACGCTGGCAGGGCGATGTGGGGATTGTCCGCTGATGGCCGCCCCAGCAGAGATGGAGGCCTTGCGCGCACATCTGGCCGAGTTTGCCCGGCGGCGCAACTGGGAGGGCTATCATTCCCCCAAGAACCTCTCGATGGCGCTGATCGCCGAGGCCGCCGAGCTGGTCGAGCACTTCCAGTGGTTGAGTGAGGAGCAGAGCTATCAGCTTGCACCAGACAAACTGGAAGAGGTGCGCCTGGAGCTGGCCGATATCCAGATCTATCTGATACGTATCGCCGATCGCCTCGGGGTGGATCTGCTACAGGCCGCCTGGGATAAAACCGCGATCAATGAGGGACGCTTTCCGCCGGCGTAGTTGGCGCAGGGCGAGGGCTAAGGGCCGTTCATTTATCAGCGTACATATCGGTTTGGGAGAGGTATATGCAACGCGGTGATTGGGTGAAATGGGTGGATCTGCTCTCCTTTGTCGCCCTGGTGTTGATGGTTTCCACCGGCCTGCTGCTGGAGTTCAGCCTGCCGGAGCGCAGTCGTGCCGCCACGGTACTGGGCCTGAGTCGGCATGACTGGGGCAGTGTGCACCTGTGGATCGCGCTGAGCTTTTTGCTGCTGATGGCCAGCCATCTGTTGCTGCATTTTCGTTTCATCCGCAGCGCCATCGTCGGCAAGGCAACACGGGAATACCGCTACCGCATCGCGGCCGGGTTGCTGGGTTTGTTTGCCCTGCTGGCGCTGGCAGCGATGCCGCTGCTGGCGCCGGTGCAAGGTGGTGGCGAGCATGTGCCACAGCGCCAGTACCCGCAGCAGGGGGCGGGGCAGTTTGAACGTCAGGGCCAACCGCGCCAGGGCGCTGGCGAGTCAGCCCGGTAGCGTCACCCGAATCAGGGCGCCGCCCCACTCGGAGCGCGCAATCGACAACTGTCCCTGATAGGCGGCGACGATATCCCGCACCATCGCCATGCCGATGCCGTGGCCGGGGGTGGCCTCATCCAGGCGCGTACCGCGCTGCATGACCGGTTCGATCTGTTCGGGCGCAATGCCGGGGCCGTCATCCTCGATGGCGATCAGCAATTGCCCATCTTCCAGCCAGGCCTCGATGCGGATCCGTTGCGCGGTCCATTTAAAGGCGTTGTCCAGCAGATTGCCCAGTAGCTCCAGCAAGTCCCCCTCATCGCCACGAAACCGACAGCGTGGGTCCACCATTTGCTGCACCCGGATACCCCGCTCGGCATAGACTTTGTGGAGGCTGCGAAGCAGGCGATCCAGGCTGCCCTGCAAGCTGATCGGCGTGGCCAGCGCCGAACGTCCGGCGGTGGCGGCCCGTTGCAGCTGGTATTGCACGATGTGGTCCATGCGGGCGATCTGTTCGTCCAGCACGGGCGTACGTTCGGGCAGGGTGCGTAGTACCGCCAGCGGGGTCTTGAGGCTATGGGCGAGATCCCCCAGGGCGTGTTGATAGCGTGCCTGCTGGGCGCGCTCGTGGTGCAACAGGGCATTGAGATTGTCGGAGAGCTGGCGGATCTCACTGGGGTAGTTGCCGCGCAGATCCGCCTGCTGGCCAGCCTCGATGGCGCGGATCTCGGTGCTGACCTGTTGTAGCGGGCGCAGGCCCCAGGTCAGTGCGGCGCTGAGCGCCAGTAATAACAGCACCGCCATTGCCCCCAGCCAGGCAAACAGATTCTGCCGATAGCCACGCAGCTGGGTCTCGAAGGGGCGGGCGTCTTCGGCGATGCTGAAGATCAGCGGCAGGCTGCCGTCGGCCTGCTCCCAGTCCACTCGCAACGCGGCGATAAACAGTGTCGCCTCGCTCTCAGCGTCGCGGACAAAGCCTTGGCGGTTGTGCTGCTCCTGGGCCAGCAGGGCAAATTCACGGTTGCTGGCTTGAATGGCCGAGGACGAGTGCCAGAGGGCTTGGCCGGTGGCGTCGTTGATGCGCGCATACAGGCCGGAATCAGGGAGATTGAGTCGGGCCTCGGCCAGCTGTCGCGGCACCAGCAACACCCCTTCCGGACTAACCTCGGTGGCGGCCATCAACAGGTAGAGCTGGGCCTGCAGGCGTTCCTGCATACTGGCCAGGGCGCTGTCGCGAAAGGCTTTTTCCAGCGCCAGCGCGGTCAGGGCGATAAATACCAGCAGTACCAGTAGCGCGGCCAGATTGAGGCGCAATCGTAAGGAAAGCATTTCAGTCCGTCAGGTTGAAGCGGTAGCCCCGCCCGCGCAGGGTTTCGATTGGGGTGCGCTGGTTGTCCGGATCGATCTTGCGGCGCAGCCGACCGATCAGCACCTCGATCACATTGCTGTCGCGATCTTCATCGTGGGGGTAGAGATAATCGCCCAGTTCGTCCTTGCTGATCACCTTGCCGGGATGACGGGCCAGGTATTCGAATAGTCTGTATTCATAGGCGGTGAGGCTGAGGATCTCGCCATCGCGCAGCAGCTGCTGGGCGACGGTGTCCAGACTAAGTGGGCCAAAGTGCAGGGTATTGCTGGTACTGCCGGCGGCACGGCGCAGCAACGCACGAAGGCGCGCCAGCAACTCTTCCATGTGGAAGGGTTTGACCAGATAGTCGTCGGCACCGGCCTCCAGGCCATTGACCTTTTCCTCCCATTTACCGCGCGCGGTGAGGATCAGGATTGGCAGCTTGTGGCCCTGGCTGCGCAGGCGGCGGATCAGATCCAGGCCAGGCAGGCCGGGCAGGCCAAGGTCAATGATGGCCAGGTCCTGCGGGTACTCACTGGCCAGAAATAGCCCCTCTTGTCCGTCACCGCTGGCATCGACGTTATATCCCTCGTCGATCAGGCGGGCCTGGATCTGGCTGCGCAATGGCGCCTCGTCCTCGACCAGCAGGATGCGCATTATCTGGCCGGCACGCGCACGGTGCGCACCTGGTGATCGGCGGTCAGCACCTTGATCAGGTGCACCTGCCGACCATTTTCCTGCATGGTCTCGGCAGAGAGAATACGGCCCCCGTGCTGTTGCTGCACCTGGGCAGCGGCCTGTTCCAGACTGATGCCATTGCCCTGACTGACCGCCTGCAGGGCCACACCTGGCTGGCCGAGCGACCAGGCGGATTGGGTTGCCAGCGGCAGTAGCAGGGCGAGGCATAACAGAAGTGTGCGGATCACGGTGTCACCTCGGGAATGGGCGGGCAAAGGCACAGCATAGCGATTTGCATGGGGGGTGGCCAGCCTGCACAGGCAGACTGGCCGGACGGCTTACAGGTCAATGCGATAGCCGATGCGGATCTGCAGGCTGGGTTCAACACGGGCCGGCTGATGGATGACCTGGGTCGGCTGGTGTGGCTGGTGACGATGCTGGTGCTGGTATTTCTGGTATTTGTGCTGGTGTTTGTACTGGTTTTTGTTCGGACCATGGCCACGGCCCTGGGCATGTTGCAAAGCCGCCTGGCGCGGGTGCACGGCCTGACTGTAATGGGTGGTAGTGGTGGTAGTGGTTACTGCCTGGTTTGTGTGCTTGCCACCATGGGCGAAGGCCGCAGCGGGCAGCAGGCTCAGGGCAAACAGACTGGCGGCAGCGATATGGATGGTTTTCATGGTCTTGCTCCTCTTGTCACAGGCGGGATTGCCTGGCTACGACTGCAGGGTACGCGCCAGTCGCTGAACAAAAGCTGAACAAGCGATTATTTGTGATGCTGATGTTTGCAATGCCTGGGTGGCACCGGATCGATGCCACCGGGATCTCTTTTCTAGCCAGGACACACCTCATCGGAGTTTATCCAACAGGAGCTAACTGCAGGACAGCGAAAGCCAGCGTTGCCAATACATACTGCGCATGGCACTTGTACTACCTGTCATATGCCTTGCATAAGTCGCACTTGGAATATGCACTGTCATCAACCTCCGTCTTTGTGGGTTGCACGATACTGGAGCATCAATACCTACCTGCTCGTCTCGCCGTGTTTTTGTCCCCTCAATTTTATCCGGTAAAAAAACAATAAGTTAGTTTCTTTATCAAGCGTATGGCCGACACTGGCACGGAACCTGCAGATTAAATACCAGGACAGCATGATATGTCATAACAAGTTGGCGTCAGGGCTGCGAACATGGGTGAAGAGGAAGTGGCGATGGATAAACAGGAGACGGTGAAGACGATGCCTGCAGAAGAGGTAACAGCGATGGAAGCAAGACAGAAATCCCTGGCTGACTTGTGCAGCATGAGATGCGCCCTGGCGCTACAATCCCTGCGCAAATGGCCATGGGATGTCTATGCGATACGCCTCGGCGCGGTAATAGCGGCACTGGTAGTCTGGCAACTGTTATCGGCAAATGGCGTGAAATTCATCATCGACTTTCGCAATGTGCCGGCACCGCTCGATGTGGGCGCACAACTCAGTGGCCTGTTGTCGAGTTCGGACTATTACAAACACATCACGGTAAGCATTCAGCGCATCCTGATTGCGTTTTCATTGGCCACGATATTTGGTGTCATTGTTGGCGTATTGATGGGGCGCTCGCGACTGGTGCGAAACATCATCATGCCCTACATTGAGATCGTCAGGCCGATACCGGCGGTGGCCTGGATCCCGATGGCGATCCTGATGTTTCCGACCGAAGAGTCGAGCATTATTTTTATTACCTACCTTGGTGCTTTCTTTCCTATCGTGCTCAATACCATACACGGTGTGGACCAAACGGATGAGTCACTGGTGCGTGCGGCACGATCGCTTGGCGCCAGTAATCGCGCCATCCTCTGGCATGTGATTCTGCCGGGTGCTCTGCCCAGCATTCTCGCAGGACTGGCCATCGGTATGGGCGTTGCCTGGTTCTCGCTGCTGGCGGGCGAAATTATCAGTGGTCAGTACGGTATCGGTTATTTCACCTGGCGTTCCTATGCGCTGGTCGAGTACCGCAACATCATCATCGGCATGCTCACCATCGGTCTATTGGGCACGCTCTCCACATGGTTGGTGATGCGTCTGTCAAGACCTGCGCTGCGCTGGCAGGAAGTGAGTCACTGACATCGCCGTTTTTGAATCTCAATTCAACTGGAGATCATCATTTATGTTTCAAGTCACCAATCAAGCTCGAAAACCAACGACGACAGCGCCTGTTCTGGAAACTGCCGAAATGGCAACTACCAAGGGACACCGCCACGTCCATGTCGACAAGGGCCATATACACATTGACAACATCTCGGTGGTATTCGGCGGCAATGCGATTGCGGTAGAGGATGCCACTCTGGAAATCAAGCCGGGTGAATTCGTCTGTCTTCTCGGGCCATCGGGTTGTGGTAAATCGACCTTGATGAATTGTGTGGCGGGTTTTGTCAAACCCAGTCAGGGCGAGGTAAGCATCGATCGCGTTGCGGTAAAGGGCCCGGGACAGGATCGTGGCATGGTATTCCAGCAGCATTCCCTGTTTCCATGGAAGACGGTGGAGCACAACGTTGCCTTTGGTCCGCGAATGGCCGGGTGCAGTCGGGAAGAGGCAAGCAGTATCGCACGTACCTTGCTGGGCATGGTGGGGCTAGGTCCTTATGCCAAGCGTTATCCGGCCACACTGTCTGGTGGCATGAAGCAGCGTGTCGGTATTGCCCGCGCGCTCGCCAACTATCCAAAGGTGTTGTTAATGGATGAGCCGTTTGGTGCGCTGGATGCACAAACCCGTCACATGATGCAGGAGAGTCTGCTGGATATATGGGACGAATTCGGCATCACGGTGATTTTCGTGACCCATGATATCGATGAGGCCATCTTCCTGGCGGACCGGGTGGTGGTGATGAGTGCCAGTCCGGGTCGTTTGATTGCAGACATAAGGGTTGAACTGGCGAGGCCACGACCACCGGAGATCATCGCTGACGAACGTTTTGTTGAAACCAAGCGACGGTGCATGGAATTGATCCGCCAGGAATCCCTGCGCGCTTTCGAACTTAAGGGCGAAGTCTGAGCCGGTGGCAAATGAATTACGTGGGCATGGTTTTGTACCTGGTTGTTATGACAGGGTATGACGAGTGAACGATGGGGCGAATAAAATCATGATTAGCGATAAACAGGAGCGCGTTCAGCTGACGGCTGGTTCGATGCAACCGCTCTATATGCAGATCAAGGATGTGATCAAGCAGCGCATTCTTGATGGTGAATACGCACCACATACCAGGCTGGCATCCGAGAGCGAGATGATGAAGCTGTTCGGCGTGAGTCGTATCACTGTGCGACAGGCGATGCGCGACCTGCATGCGGAGGGTCTGGTGTTCAGCGTGCAGGGCAAGGGATCGTTTGTGTCCAAACCCAAGGTGATACAGGACATCCAGCGCCTGCTCGGATTCGGCGAAGCGATGGCGGGTAAAGGTTATGAAACCTCGACCAAGGTGCTGAAGATTCAAAGTTGCAAACCGCCCAAGGCCGTCGCAAGTGCGTTGCAACTCGGCAGCGGCGTCGAGGTGGTTGAGGTCAAGCGTATTCGTTATTTGAATCGTGAGCCGGTATCGCTGGACCACAGTTTTTTTCCAACCGCCATTGGCGAGGCCTTGTTTGGTCGCGACCTGGCGCGCGACATTTTTCCCATGCTTGAAAACGATCTTGACATACCACTGGGACATGCCGAGCTGAGGATCGAGGCCATGAGTGCGGATGATGAATTGGCAAGACATCTTAATGTCGAGTTGGACTCGCCGGTGCTACGCATAAATCGCCTGGTGGTGAATACCGAAGGTGTCCCCGTGGACTTCGAATACCTGTCCTATCGCGGCGATGCATACCAATACCAACTGCGGGTAGACCGCCGTTGAACGAATCACACAGAAGAGAGGCACAAACCATGACGACGATAAGTAAAGAAGATAGCATCCTTGAAGCCGACGTGCTGGTGATTGGTGGCGGCACCGCCGGCCCGATGGCCGCGGTCAAGGCCAAGGAGGCAAACCCGAACCTGCGGGTGGTGCTGCTGGAGAAGGCCAATGTGAAGCGCAGCGGTGCCATCTCCATGGGTATGGACGGACTGAATAACGCGGTGATCCCCGGCCATGCAACACCCGAGCAGTACGTCAAGGAGATCACCATCGCCAACGACGGCATCGTCAACCAGAAGACTGTCATGGCCTATGCCAGGGGCAGCTACGACATGATCAAGCTGCTGGATTCCTGGGGCGTGAAGTTCGAGAAGGACGAGACCGGCGACTACAACGTGAAGAAGGTCCATCACCTGGGGACCTACGTGCTGCCCATGCCGGAAGGGCATCACATGAAAAAGATTCTCTACCGCCAGCTCAAGCGCCACCGGGTGCAGGTGATCAACCGCTACATGGCCACGCGCCTGCTCACCGGGAGTAATGGCCAGGTGGCCGGCGCCTTCCTGCTCAACCCGCGTACCGCGGAGACCGCGGTGATCCGCGCCAAGACGGTGATCCTGTGCACCGGTGCCGCCGGGCGTCTGGGCCTGCCGTCTTCCGGCTACCTGTTCGGCACCTACGAGAATCCCACCAATGCCGGCGATGGCTACGCCATGGCCTACCACGCGGGCGCGGAGCTGAGCGGTCTGGAGTGCTACCAGATCAACCCGTTGATCAAGGACTACAACGGACCCGCCTGCGCCTACGTCACCGGCCCCATGGGCGGCTACACCGCCAACTCCAAGGGAGAACGCTTCATCGAGTGCGACTACTGGAGCGGACAGATGATGCTGGAGTTCTACCGGGAGCTGGAGGGTGGCAAGGGTCCGGTGTTCCTGAAGATGGATCACCTGGCCGAGGAGACCATCTCCGAGATAGAGACCATCCTGCACAGCAACGAGCGCCCCAGTCGCGGTCGCTTCCATGAGCGCCGCCACACCAATTACCGGGACAAGATGGTGGAGATGCACATCTCCGAGATTGGCTTCTGCAGCGGCCACAGTGCCTCTGGGGTGTGGGTGGACGAGAACGCCCGCACCACGGTGCCAGGTCTCTACGGCGCTGGAGACATGGCGGCCGTGCCCCACAACTACATGCTGGGCGCCTTCGTGTACGGGCAGATTGCCGGCGAGGATGCCGCGGCCTATTGCGCAGACAATGCCATGCCTGAACTGGATGCAGCGCAGGTGAATCAGGAGCGCGAGCGGGTCCTTGCGCCGCTCAAGCGCAGCGACGGCATCACCCCCTACCAGATGGAATACAAGATCCGCCGCATGGTGAACGACTACCTGCAGCCCCCCAAGGTGACCCGCAAGATGGAGATCGCCCGGGAGCGCTTCGCGGAAGTGCGCGAGGACATGCAATACCTGTGCGCCTCGGACCCCCATGAGCTGATGCGTGCCATGGAGACCCACTTCATCCTCGATTGCGCCGAGATGGCAGCGGCCGCCTCACTGTACCGCACCGAGAGCCGCTGGGGTCTGTACCACTACCGGGTCGATTATCCCGAGACCGATAACGACACCTGGTTCACCCACGTGCAGACCATCAAGGGCGAGGACACGATGCCCGCCTGTTTCAAGCGTCCCATCGACCCCTACATCGTGGAGCTGGACGAGGAGGAGAAAGACTCCTACAGCAAGCTTCGCATCAACAACTTCGTTCAACAGTAAAGGTGAACCCCATGCCACTTGCCAACACCCTGACCAGCGTCCCGGTCACCGTCGACCAGGAAAAATGTATTGCCGACAAGGGCTGCACCGTGTGTGTAGACGTCTGTCCCCTGGACGTGCTCGCGATTAACGCCGAGGCCGGCACCGCCTACATGAAGTACGACGAATGCTGGTACTGCATGCCCTGCGAGGCCGACTGCCCCACGGGCGCGGTCAACGTCAGCATTCCCTACCTGCTGCGCTGAACGGAGACGATCATGAGCCTGACATTCGAGGAATACACGGACCTGGACGATCTGCGCGAGCGACTCGTCGATGCCGATGCAAAGGTGCGCCGCGTGGCCACCATGGGCCTGGCCGAGGTGATGGAGCCGGAGGCCGCCGACCTGGCCATCGCCGCCCTGAAGGATAGCGATGCCGGCGTGCGCGCCGAGGCCGCGCGGGTGCTCTACGAGTTCGAGGGCAAGCCGGAGGTGATCGTTGCGCTGCTTGAGGCGCTCTCGGACAGCGATACCACGGTGCGCGAGGCCGCTGCCGAGACCCTGGCGGAGAACAAGGACAGTGCCATGGGCGCGCTGATGCTGGAGCGCCTGGATGTGGAAGACCCCTTCGTCAAGGCCTCGGTGCTGCATGCCCTGCGTGAGCTGCGCGTGCCTGAGGCCCAGGGTCCGGCCCTGTCGCTGCTGGAGCATCCCGACGCCCGGGTGCGCCGTGAGGCGGTGGGGGTTCTTGCTTACCTCAAGGCTGCCGATGTACTGATGGCGCTGATGGGTTCCGCGCGCCGGGACGGCGACCCTGAGGTGCGTCGAGCCGCCATGGGCTCACTGGTCTTCTCATCCAGTGACCGCGCCCTGGAGACCCTGGTGGATGGACTCTCCGATGAACACTGGCAGGTGCGCGAGGAGGCCGCCTTCGTGATCGGCAAGCTGGCGCCGGCCTCGGCGGTCGAGCCGCTCATCGGCGCCATGGAGGACGAGTACTGGCAGGTGCGTCTGAAGGCCGCCGGCAGCCTCGGGCGCCTGAAAAATCCTCTGGCCATCCCCGCCCTGGGTGCGGCGCTGGCCTACGAGGTGAGCAACCTGCGCAAGGAGGCGGTGGGCGCCATGGGCGAGATCGCCTCATCCGAGGCGCTGCCGTTCCTGGAAAAGGCCCTGGAAGACCCGGATCCCGATGTGCGCAAGCTGGCCCGTTGGTCGATGGGACAAATCCACGGCGTTGCCCAATCCTGACACTGAACACCAAAGAAAGGAGAACAGTCATGACCTACGTGGTGACCGAGAACTGCATCCGCTGCAAGTACACCGACTGCGTGGAGGTGTGTCCCGTGCCGGACACCTTCCGCGAGGGACCCAATTTCCTGGTGATTGACCCGAAGCTGTGCATCGACTGCGGCTTGTGCGAGCCCGAGTGCCCTGCCGGAGCGATCTTTGCCGAGGATGCTATGCCCGCAGGGCAGGAGGAATTCCTGGCGCTTAACGAGGAGCTGGCAAGGGACTGGCCGCCCATTAACCAGATAAAGGACCCGTTGCCGGAGGCGGATGTCTGGGTGGAGAAGGAGGGCAAGCGCCAGTACCTGGCCCGCTGAGCGGGGAGGCGCATTGGAGGCTATGTACATGCAGACCCATCAGGCACTATGCATTACCGTGGAATCCCAATCGGGCTCCCTGGTTATCGACTGGACGGACGGCCTGCGTTCCCAGGCCGGTTTCGCCGCCCTGCGCGAGGCCTGCCGTTGCGGGCGCTGCCGGGGCGCCATCGCACGGGGTGAGTCGCAGCGGGCGGCCGAGGGTCTGGCGCTCACCCGGGTGGAGCCCGTGGGGGATTACGGGGTGTGTCTGCATTTCGACGACGGTCATGACCGGGGCATCTACCCCTGGGACTACCTGCGCGAGCTGCTGATCCCTGTGCCCGTCGCGCGACCCGGAGCAGCGGCATGACCGAGTACCTGGTACTGCTGCTGGGGACGGTGTTCGTCAACAACATCGTGCTGGTGAAGTTCCTGGGCCTGTGTCCCTTCATGGGCGTGTCGAAGAAGCTCGAGACCGCCTTCAGCATGAGTCTTGCAACCGCCTTCGTGCTAACGCTTTCATCGGCCAGCAGCTACTTGGCCGAGACCTACCTGCTCGCCCCCCTGGGGCTGGAGTTCCTGCGCACCATCACCTTCATCCTGCTGATCGCGGTGGTGGTGCAGTTCACGGAGATGTTCCTGCACAAGACCAGCCCGTTGCTCTACAACGTGCTGGGCATCTTCCTGCCGCTGATCACCACCAACTGCGCGGTGCTGGGTGTGGCCCTGCTCAACGTGCAGGAGCGCCACGACTTTATCTCCTCGCTGGTCTACGGTTTTGGCGCGGCGCTCGGTTTCAGCCTGGTGCTGATTCTGTTCGCCGCCGGCCGCGAGCGCCTGGAGGCGGCGGACGTGCCGCTGTCCTTCCGTGGAGCGCCCATCGGCCTGATTACCGCCGGCTTTATGGCGGTGGCCTTCATGGGTTTTGTGGGGATGGTGTGATGCTCGCCGTCATTGTTATTACCATGCTCTCCCTGGTGTTCGGCGTCGGCCTCGGGCTCGCGGCCCTGCGCCTGAAGGTGGAGGGCGATCCCCTGGTGGATAAGATCGACGCCATCCTGCCCCAGACCCAGTGTGGGCAGTGCGGCTACCCCGGTTGCCGTCCCTATGCTGAGGCCATTTCCAGTAGCGAGGCGGACATCAACCAGTGCCCACCTGGCGGTTACGTGGGTGTGGTGGCGCTGGCCGACCTGCTGGGGCGCGATCCCAAGCCTCTGGCCAATGGCGATGACGAGGTCGCAGACACGCCGCCGGACCTGGTGGCGGTGATCGACGAACAGACCTGTATCGGCTGCACCAAGTGCATCCAGGCTTGTCCCGTGGACGCGATCGTGGGTGCGGCCCGGCACAAGCACACGGTGATCGATGCCTACTGCACCGGCTGCAAGCTGTGCCTGGAGCCGGTCTGCCCGGTGCCCGGCTGTATCGAGATGGTTGAGCCCAAACTCACGGTGGATCGCTGGCGTCCGCCCCTGCCCAGAGAGGTGGCGCGGGTATGAAGCGGCGTCTGTGGTCTTTCCCGGGCGGTGTGCGACTGCCGGGCTTCAAGGAACTCTCCAACCGGGAGGCCATCGTGCCGTTCCCGATCCCGAGGTTCATCGTCCTGCCCCTGGCCCAGCATGCCGGTCAGCCGGCGGAACCCCTGGTGGCCGTGGGCGAGCGGGTGCTGTGTGGACAACTGATCGCGCGTCCAGCCGCCCTGGTGAGCGCGCCGGTGCATGCCTCCACCTCCGGTACCGTGGTGGCCATCGAGGAGCGTCCGGTGGCGCACCGTTCGGGCATTCCCCAACGCTGTATCGTCATCGAGTCCGATGGCCTGGATGAATGGCTCCCGCCGAACGCCGACGAGCAGGACCCCTGGCGCACACCGGCCAAACAGCTGGTGGAGCGCATCCGGGACGCGGGCATCGTAGGCCTGGGAGGCGCGGTGTTCCCCTCCGCCGTGAAGCTCACGCCGGCCAAGCCCGTGGACACGCTGATCATCAACGGCGTGGAGTGCGAGCCATATATTACCTGCGATGACCTGCTGATGCGCAGCCGCCCCGAGGCGGTGCTACGCGGCGCGCGCCTGCTGCTGGAACTGACCGGCGCGCGCCGATGCCGGGTGGCGGTAGAGGACAACAAGCCCGAGGCGGCCGGTGCACTGGAACAGGCCCTGGCGCAGGTGTTGCGCGATGATTGGGCGGCGGATATGGCGGTGGTGCAGGTGCCCACCCGTTTTCCCGCCGGCGGCGAGAAGCAGCTCATCCGCGTGCTCACCGGTCGCGAGGTGCCGAGCGGCGGCCTGCCCTTCCAGGTGGGCGTGGTGTGCGTCAACGTGGGTACCGTGGCGGCCATCCACGATGCCCTGTTCGAGGGGCGTCCGTTGATCTCGCGCATCGTCACCGTCACTGGTGATGGCGTGGCGGCGCCGCGCAACTATGAGATGCGCCTGGGCACGCCCATCCGCGAGGTGCTGGAGCAGGTGCTCAGGGAAGATGCCCAGGATATGCGCGTGCATATCGGCGGTCCCATGATGGGCTTTGCCTTGCCCGATGACCGCGCGCCAGTGGCCAAGGGCACCAACTGCCTGCTGGTGCGCGCACAGCCTGCCGAGACCCGTCCCGCCGAGGCCATGCCCTGCATCCGCTGCGGCGCCTGCGTGGAGGTCTGCCCAGTGCGCCTTATGCCCCAGCAGCTCTACTGGCATGCCAGGGCGGGCGAGCTGGACAAGGCCCAGAAACAGCATCTGTTCGATTGCATCGAGTGCGGCTGTTGCGCCCACGTGTGTCCCTCGCGCATCCCCCTGGTGCAGTACTACCAGTTCGCCAAGCACGAGCTGCGCGAGGCGCAACGCCGTGCGCGCAAGGCGGAGCTGGCACGCACGCGCAACGAACAACGCCAGGCGCGCCTCGAGCGCCAGAAGGCAGAAAAGGCGGCCAAACGCCGCAGCCGCGGCAAGCCGAAACGGGACGAGGGCGCCGAGGCTGCCGAGGCCAATGGCGACGAGGCCGCCGCATGAGCGACGCGAAACCAGTGCGGTTCATGTCCGGGGGCAGCGCAGGCGGCACCTCGCCGGCTTTGCCATCAGCGCCCACTGTGACCCGGGTGATGGCCACGGTGGTGCTGGCCCTGGTGCCGGGGATCGGCGTTTATGCCTGGCTGTTCGGCTGGGGGGTGCTGGTGAGCCTGGGCATCACGGTGGCGGCCGCCTACGCCTTCGAGGCGGCCATGCTACGCATCCGTGGTCGGCCGGTGTGGCCCTTCCTTAAGGATCTCAGCGTGCTGGTCACGGCCCTGCTGCTGGGCCTGGCCCTGCCGCCGCTGGCGCCCTGGTGGATCCCGGTGCTGGGGGCCTTTTTCGCCGTGGTGGTGGCCAAGCATCTCTACGGTGGTCTGGGACAGAACAGTTTCAACCCCGCCATGGCGGGCTACGCGGTGGTGCTGGTGTCCTTCCCCCTGCACCTGAGCCGCTGGCCTGCGCCGGTGACGCTGCTGGATGCACCGCTCGGTTTGCTTGAGACCCTGCGACTGACCTTCCTGGGACAACTGCCCGGGGGCATGGCCCTGGATGCCATCACCTCGGCCACGGTGCTGGACCGGCTGCGTACCGAGGGCCTTGCCGGTGACGCCGGTGCCGCACTCTCGGCGCTACCCTTCCTCGAGGCCTTCGCCGGTCACGGGGTGGAGTGGGTGAACCTGGCCTTTCTGCTGGGCGGTCTGTGGCTGCTCTACCGGCGCATCATCTCCTGGCATATCCCGGTGGCCCTGCTGGGCGGCCTGGCCCTGATGGCCGGTGCCTTCCACCTGGCGGATACCGGACAGTACGCCCCCCCGCTCACGCACCTGTTCGGTGGTGCCGCGATCCTCGCTGCCTTTTTCATCGCCACGGACCCGGTCACCGCCGCCGCCACGCCCCGGGGCAAGCTCATTTACGGCGCGGCCATCGGCGCGCTGATCTACGGCATCCGCGTGTTCGGCGGCTATCCCGATGGTGTGGCCTTCGCGGTACTGCTGGTGGGTCTCACCGTGCCCCTGCTGGATCAGTACACCCGGCCGCGTACCTTCGGCACGGGCGGGAGACTGCGGTGAGTTTGCCAGGCAGGGACTCGCCCTGGGCCGTGGGCCTGTTCCTGGGCCTGGTGGGCCTGCTGGGCGGCGGACTGATGGTGCTGGCCAGCTGGCACGCCACTCCCTACATCGATGAAAACGAGCGTCGCTACCTGCTCTCCATGCTGGAAACCGTGGCCCCGGAGGGTTTCGACAACATCCCCGCCGACAGCGCCGAGTTCCTGAGTGCCCCCGAGTGGTTTCCCGTGGACGGCGGGGTGACGGTCTACCGCGCCTACCGGGACGGCGCGCCCGCCGCCGCCATCTTCGACGTGCATGCCCCGGACGGTTACACCGGCCCGATCCGACTGCTGGTGGGAGTGAATGCGCGCGGCACGGTGAGCGGCGTGCGCGTGGTCTCGCACCGGGAGACCCCGGGGCTGGGTGACGGTATCGAGGTGGCGCGTTCACCCTGGATGCTGGGCTTTAACGGCCGTTCGCGGGCCAACACGCCGGACGGGCAGTGGCGCCTGCGCCGAGATGGCGGGGACTTTGACCAGCTTACCGGCGCCACGGTCACCTCCCGGGCGGTGATGCACACCGTGCATCGCACCCTGGAGTTTTACGACACCTACCGCGAGCGGATCTTCCCGCACGGGGACGTACAGGAGAGTAGCAACGATGAGTGATAAGCCGAATGGGGAGATCGTGCGCGATGGTCTCTGGACTAACAACCAGGCACTGGTGGCGCTGCTGGGGCTGTGTCCGTTGCTGGCGGTGAGCTCCACCGTGATCAACGGCCTGGGCCTGGGCATCGCCACCACCGTGACCCTGGTGCTGACCAACCTGATCGTCGCCGCCCTGCGTCCCTGGCTGCGCAAGGAGGTGCGCATCCCGGTGTTTGTGCTCATCATCGCCTCGGTGGTCACCGTGGTGGACCTGCTGATGCACGCGCACCTGGACGGACTGCACCGGGTGCTGGGCATCTTCGTGCCCCTGATCGTCACCAACTGCGCGGTGATCGGCCGCGCCGAGGCCTTCGCCTCGCGTAACGGCATGGCGCCCGCGGCCTTGGACGGCCTGAGCATGGGCCTGGGCTTCACCGCCGCGCTGGTGGTGCTCGGAGCGCTACGCGAGCTGATCGGCTTCGGCACGCTGTTGCGCCAGGTGGAACTCATGTTCGGCGAGGGCAGCCGCTTCCTCACCCTGACGGTGTTCCCTGAGTACCAGGGCTTCCTGCTGGCCATCCTGCCGCCGGGTGCGTTCATGGGCCTGGCGCTGCTGATCGCGCTAAAAAACCGAATCGATCACCAGCAGCGGGCGCGGTCCCTGCAACTGGTGTCGGACGAGGCAGTGGGCGATCCAGCCAAGGCTTGACCTTACGCGTCACCAAGGTGGTGGTGCACACATCATTACATGCCTGCGTGGCACGAGAGGTCCATGGATATCTACCTCTGGATTATCCTGATTGCCATTGCCGCTGGACTCATCCAGGGACTGTCCGGTTTCGGTGGTGCAGCACTGGCAATGCCGTTGTTCACATTACTTATGGACCTGCAGTCCAGCGTGGTGCTAGTTACCCTGTTGAGCCTGATCATTGGTGCGTTGAATCTTTGGGCGCTGCGTCGTGGGCGCTGGCATATCGCACATTTGCATCGGCTGCTGATGAGTGCGGTGTTTGGCATCGTTGTCGGCGTGTTCTCGCTGATCGTAGTACCAGAGCAGGTGCTGTTGTGGATCCTCGGCTTGCTGCTGGTTGGGCAAGGTGTGTATGGCCTGAGCCGCTTTGCAATGCCGCGTCTTAGCGGCACCCGCCTGGCATATCCGATTGGTGCAGTGGCAGGCTGGCTCTCTGCAACGGTGGGTGTGCCCGGACCGCCGGTGATTGTCTATGTGGCGATGCAGGCTTGGCTTCCCGCCGAGCGCAAGGGCGTGATGGTGGCATTTTTGATGCTGCTGGCAGTGCTGACCGCAGGTGGCCATGCTGCGATGGGTTTGACCACCAGCACGGTGCTGCTCTATTTCTTGTTTGCCTCGCCGCCGCTGATGTTGGCAACGCTGATCGGGATCCGGGTTTTTGATCGCATGGGTGTGCAGGGACAGGCACAACTGGTCAATCTAATCCTGCTGGTGGTCGGTGTGCTGCTGATCTACGAGGCCTTTGTACGCTGATTCGCGGCGATGAATAGTCCTGCGAACTTGTTCTAGTTGTCATATCAGGCATCGCAAGCGCCGCACCAGGCTGATGCTGCCCGCACCAAAACATGTCAGGCGTGGCACTACAAGCGTGTTCTTAATGGCCATCTTCGGGTATTAGCAGGGGTAATCATGGCTGGCATGAATCCTGCGGTATCTGAATTGGAACATACACGTGATTAATACAACTGAACTTGTCTGCCTTGAGGGAATAAGTATGAAACTGAAAATTTTTGTAATGAGTATGCTGAGCTTGGTATATGCCAACGTCAGTACCGCCCAAACCATCGATATCCGCATCGGGCATCAGAGTCAGGTGACAAACACCGTCTCCGGCGGTGTGGTGCTGGAGAAGTTGGGACTGGTTGAAAAACATCTGCCACGGGATGGCAAGTATGCCAAGGCCCGTTACCGCATCCAGTTCAATGACTATGATTCAGGTCCTCCGATCACCAACCAGATGATCGCCGGTCGACTTGAATTTGGGGTGATGGGTGATTACCCGCTGATCGTTAATGGTGCTCGCTTCCAGGAAACGGGTCGGATGGAATCACGCTTTATCGCACTGACTGGCTACAATCTTAAGGGTACCGGTAATGGCATCGTGGTGCCTGTGGATTCACCAGTGCAATCGCTGCAGGACCTGGTTGGCAAGGAAATCTCTACACCCTTCGGTAGCGCCGCCTGGGGTATGACCCTCAAGGCCTTGGCCGATGCGGGTCTTTCGGACAAGGTTGGTCTACGTGACCAGAGCCCGCCTGTCGGCGTCGCCAATATCGCTGCCGGGCGTATCGATGCACACGCGGATTTTTGTCCCTGGTCCGAGGTGATGGAATTCCGAGGCACTGGCCGCAAGATATTTGATGGCAGCGAAGTCGAGATCCCCACTTTCCATGGCATTGTTGTGCGTGAAGAATATGCGCGTGAATATCCTGAGGTGGTGCAGGCCGTGGTCGATGCCACGCTGGAAGCGCAGCGCTGGATAGTAGAAGACCCAATGCGTGCTGCGATCAAACTTTCGGAATGGACCGGGGTGGAGAAGGAAGTGTTGTATCTCTACTTCAGCCAAGGCGGTATTACCACTGTGGATGCCAGCATTAAGCCTGTGTGGGTAGAGGCACTTGAGTATGACCTTGGCGTATTGCAGCGTGAGCGTTCAATTCCGCCCCTCGATTTCGATCGCTGGGTCGATCCGCAGTATGTGAAGAAGGCCTACGCCAAGATCGGTGTCGATTATGATACACAGGTGGCCGAGTTAGTCTCACCCACACCTAATGATCAGGCATTGTCACCGGCTGAGATCTGGTTTGCCGAGGGCGGGGTCAAGAAATATGATTCCATCGCCAAGATGGTCACTGCGTTCAGCGAGGCAACTGCCAAGGGCGTCAAGATCAACTCTACCTATGTCTACGATCACATGACGGGTCTTAAGCTGTTCGGTAAGTCAGCCTACCTGGTCAAGGCAGGTAATGGAGAGCTGGTGGCGTTCATGAAGAAGCCAGACGCGGATGCCTATCTAGCCAAGCAAGGTGGCCAGCTGATCCAGCTCGCAGCCAAGTAAATATTGGAGTATGCACTGGCCCCGGCTATATGGTCGGGGCCAATCCATGTAAGGGCAACGGTATGTTTGCGGTGCGAGCTGATGACTGATGTCGAACGAGTGCGTGTGCAGGTGGTATATGTCCGCGCCGGCAGCGCGTTTGTGCGCGATTGCGAACTTGACCCCGGTGCTACCATCGACGATGCCCTGGCCGTAACCGGTGTGCTTGCCGCACACCCGGATATCGACTGGAGCTACCATCAGGTCGGCGTGTTTGGTAAGGTACAGCCCCGTACGCATGTTTTGTTGAGTGGTGACCGCGTCGAGATCTACCGACCGATTGAAACCCGTGACAAGACCAAGGCCGGTAGCGCCAAAGCCTGATCCTCTCTATCTCTACGCAAGCCTACCTCTGATATCTAGTCCTTGTCACCCGCTAAGCGGACAGAGGGCATTGACGCCTCATCAGTAATATCTCATACCATCGTTTTGGCGATAACCGCCGCTTGTTGCCCTGACGCAGGACAGTATTGGCCAGTTTGCTGGCGGCGAAAGATTATTTGTGATGCTGATGTTTGCAATGCCTGGGTGGCACCGGATCGATGCCACCGGGATTGAGCGGATGACAGCGCAGGATGCGGCGTATCGCCAGCCAACTGCCACGGATCGCCCCGTGTACCTGCAAGGCCTCGATGGTATAGCTGGAACAGCTGGGATAAAAACGACAGCGTGGACCCAGCAGCGGGCTGATCAGGTACTGATAGCCCTTCACCAGCCAGATCAGCAGGGTCTTCATGGTTCAGGACTTGCGGTAGAGGGTGGCCGGGTCGATCAGCGCGGCGCTGATCACCTCGACCTGATCGTCATGGATGGCATTGTAGAAACAATTGCGCCGCCCGGTGTGGCAGGCCGGGCCGGTTTGATCCACCAGCAGCAGCAAGGTGTCGCCATCGCAGTCCAGGCGGGCCTCAATCAGCTGTTGTACCTGGCCGGATTCTTCCCCCTTGCGCCATAGGCGCTGACGCGAGCGCGACCAATAGCAGACCCGTCCGGTGCGCAGGGTCTCATCCAGGGATTCCAGATTCATCCAGGCCATCATCAACACCTCACCGCTGTCGTGTTGCTGGGCGATGGCGGGGATCAGGCCATGTTCATCCAGCTTGAGATGGCGGCGTACTTCGGCCCAGGCCAGGCTGGCACCCTGGGGTGCGGTTTCGTTTTGCAGGATGGGATTGTGGCTCATGGCGTCTCTCGAAACGGTGCAGAACAGAGGCGACAGGATACCTCACTGGCAAAGAGACTGCACGGCGATAGCGGATGCAGCCTGGCAGGGTGTATGCTAATTCTGGCAGCTGTCGTGGGGGAAGGGCGTATGAGTCGGAAGGAACTGGGCAGTTACATCAAATATGTGGCGATAGCGCTGACGGTGGGTCTGGTGGCAGCCACCCTGCAACAACGGTTGTTTTTTGGCGCCACCGACCCGCGTTTTTATCTGGTACCGGTAACGGTATTTGTGCTGTTTGGCCTGCTGTTGGCTTGGATCTCGGTGTTGCGTCAGCGGCTTGGTCGGGAATATGAACAACAGCGCGAGATCATCGCCGAACATCGCTGGATCATGAGCCTGCAACAGGGTGTGGTCGAGCAACTCAATCAACACCAGCCTCTGCCCACTATCCTCAGTACCCTGCTGCGCCGCCTGGTCGAACGTCGGCCTGATCTGTCCGCGGCGATATTGCTGTTGGACGGGGAGGATCAGGGTTTACAGATCGCCGCGGTGCAGGGTATGGACGCGCGTCTGCAGCAATCCCTGCAGGCGCTGGGCAGGCCAGAGCAGCAGGCCCTGCTGGCGTATGCTGAGCGATCCGAGAACCTGCATGACATCCCTGGCCTGCAAGGCTTGCTGGAACACACCAGGGGGGGTGCGTGCCGTTGTTTGCCGATTGAGCAGGCGCAGCACAAGCACGGACTGTTGCTGCTCTGTCACCAACATGGCACAGGCGTCAGCCGTGATGGGTTGTCCTATGGCGATACCATTGTGCAATTGGCAATGCTGGCGATCGCACAACACCGCCATGAGGAAGCGCTACACAGCTTAAATGGGAATCTGAGCGCACTGGTCGAGTCGATCCCGGATGCGATCTTCTTCAAGGACGGTGCCGGGCGTTGGCTGGTGACCAATCAGGCGGCCAAGCGATTCTTCCAGTTGCAGGATTTTTCCTGGCAGGGTCGCAGCGATCAGGAGATGGCCGAGGATCGGCCGACATATCGCCAGGTGTATGAGCGCTGTTTTGGTCAGGACCAACAGGTCTGGGAGCAGGGTGAGTTGATGGTCTTTGAGGAGCAATTTCCCAATGAACAGGGAGAAATGCTCACCTTTGAAATGCGCAAGATGCCAGTGTTCGAGGAGGATGGACGGCGTAAGGCGATGGTGGTGATCTCCCGCGACATCACCCGGCGCATGGCCCACGAACATGAGTTGCGCATCGCGGCGATTACCTTCGAATCCCAGGAGGGGATGATGATCGCTGACGCCAACGGTCAGATCCTGCGCGCCAACCGTGCCCTGTGTGAACAAACCGGCTATCGCCCGGAGGAGATCGTCGGGCAACGGGTAGGCCTGTTTCGCTCCGGTCGTCACGATGCGGCGTTTTACCAGGACATGTGGACAATTATCGAGGCCGATGGCTTCTGGCAGGGCGAGGTCTGGAACCGGCGCAAGAGTGGCGAGATCTACCCGGTGTGGCTGACCATCACCGCGGTGGAGGATCGTCAGGGGCAGCGCAGCCACTTTGTCGCCACCTATTCGGATGTGACCGAACGCAAGGAGGCCGAGCGCCAGATCCGCCACCTGGCCTTCTATGATGCGCTGACCTCGCTGCCCAACCGCCGTTTGTTGCTGGATCGTCTGCACCAGGCGATGGTCACCAGTCAGCGTAATGCCATGCATGGTGCCCTGCTGTTTATCGATCTGGATAATTTCAAGACCCTTAATGACACCCAGGGACACCTGGCCGGCGATCAACTGTTGATCGAGGTGGCACAACGACTGCGTGAGTGCGTACGCGAATACGATAGCGTGGCACGCCTGGGTGGAGATGAGTTTGTGGTCCTGTTGGAACAGCTGCATCTGCAGTCGGCCATGGCGGCGCGCAAGGCCGAGCAGATTAGCGAAAAGATCCTCAAGCGCCTCAATCAGCCCTATCACCTGCGTGAACGGGAGCATCATAGCAGTCCCAGTATCGGGGTCAGCCTATTTCATGGGCAGCAGGAGAGCAGCGAGGAACTGCTCAAGCGTGCCGACATGGCGATGTACCAGGCCAAGGCAGCTGGGCGCAATACCATCCGCTTTTTTGATCCCTCGATGCAGGCGTCGGTCGAGGCCAAGGCCAGCATGGAGGTGGATCTGCGCCAAGCCCTGGAGGTGGGGCAGCTGTCGTTGCATTACCAGGCACAAATCAATGATGAGGGCAGCATCCACGGTGCCGAGGCCCTGTTGCGCTGGAAACATCCCCAGCGGGGCATGGTCTCGCCGACCGAGTTCATTCCGCTGGCGGAGGAGAGTGCGCTAATTCTGTCGATCGGGCAGTGGGCCCTGCGCGCCGCCTGTCAGCAGCTGCAGCAGTGGACTGGCAGCGAACTGGAGCAGATGCCGCTGGCTATCAATATCAGTGCGCGCCAGTTTCGCCAGCCCGATTTTGTCGACCAGGTGCGCCAGATGCTGGCAGAGCACCAACTGGCCCCGCAACGCATCAAGCTGGAATTGACCGAGTCGATGGTACTGGACGATATCAATGACACCATCGAAAAGATGCGCCAGCTGCGCGAACATGGTTGTCGTTTCTCGTTGGATGATTTTGGCACCGGTTATTCCTCCCTGGCTTACCTGCGCCGTCTACCCCTGGATGAATTGAAGATCGATCAAAGCTTTGTGCAGGACATCGGCATCGATAGCAATGATGATGCGATCGTACGGGCGATCATCGCCCTGGCCACCAGTCTGGGTCTGAATACCGTGGCCGAAGGGGTGGAGAGTGAACAACAGCGTGACTTCCTGCGCTCGCATGGCTGTACCGCCTATCAGGGTTACCTGTTTGGTCGTCCGCTGGAGCAACTGGCCTTTCGCCAGGGGCTCCAGTCTGGCTGACCCCATCCCTCGCTAACGCGCCCGCCGCGGATTTTTTCTTTCCTCCTCCTCCCCGGCCGTAGCGGCCACCGCTTGTCCTCTGGGCGTGGGCGTGGGCGCTGCGCCGCGTGATGTGGTGTTGGCCTGAGTCTGCTGCTGGGCGGCCTGGCGGGGGTGGGTCTGGCCGACGCGGGGTGAGGGGCTGGCCGGCTGGGGACTGCGGGCGGTACCACGCTCTGCTCTTGCCGGGGTGGCGCGGGCTGCGGTGCCCGGACCTGTTTGCCGTTCCGGGGTCTGCCGTGAGGAATGTTCCCGTTGCGCTGGCGAGGTTGGCTTGCCCTGTACCGGGCGGCCCGGTCCCGCCTCAGGACGGTGCACGGGCCTGTTGGACGGTGCCGGTGCATGGGGCCGGACAGGAGCGGGATCACCGACAGGCACCCGAGCTGCTGGGGCCGGCGCTTGCCCATGACGCAGCTGTGCGGCTGGACGGTGCTGGAGATGGGTTTGCTGGATCTGGGTTTGTTGCACAATGATCTGTTGATGGTGGTGGACAGGGTGCTCGGCGAGCACATAGACCGAGGGGGTGTGATGGCGCACGCTTACCGTTTGGCAGGCGCTGAGTAGCAGGACAGTAATGACCAGGCCGAGGCTGAGTAGGATGCGGTTCATGATGGCGTTCCTCTTGTTGCTGTTGTGGGGATACGCCTGCAGGGTATGATGGGCCCACTGAACAGAGGCTGAACAAGATGCATCAATATCGCCCGGTGGGTGGCAAGACATTCAAACGACGTCGTGGTCTGGGCGGCTGGTGGTGGGCGCTGATCCTGTTGCTGCTGATCCTTGTGTCGGTGGGCCTGAGCCTGTGGCTGGTGCAAAGCCTGTTGATGCCCAAGCAACTGGAGCCGGTGTCGCTGAGCCAACCCGAGCAGCGGCAGCTGGAGCAAAAAATGCAACGGCTGTTGCCGGAGCAGGCTGAACAGGCAGTGCAGCCACAGCCCTATCTGGAAGATCCCGCCAGCCGTGAGATCCTCCTCAGCGAGCGCGAACTCAATGCCTTGATCGCACGCAATCCCGAACTAGCCCAGCGCCTGGCCATCCACCTGGATCAGGATCTGGCCAGCATCACCCTGCTGCTGGCCTTGGATCCGCAGTTCCCCCTGCTCGGTGGGCAGACTCTGAAGATCCGTGCCGGGCTGGAATTGCGCTATCTGGATGGCCGACCGGTGATGATTCTGCGCGGGGTCAGCCTGTGGGGGGTGCCCCTGCCCAACGCCTGGTTGGGTGAGCGCAAGCACATCGACCTGGTGGCCGAGTTTGGTGAGGACGATGGCTTCTGGCAGGGCTTGCAGGCAGGGATCGCCGATCTGGAGGTGCAGCACGGGCAGCTGCGCCTGCGCCTGCAGGAGTGATCACTCACTAATTATAGATAGCCCTGTTCGCCGGCGATCGCCGAAAGCATCGCCCGGCCACTGTCCAGGCTGTTGCCCATGCCGTGACGATGGTCGATCCACCACTTGGCATCGGTTTGTGCCTCCAGCCAGGTGATCGCCCGCTGCATACCCTGCCTGACACGTTGCCAATAGTCCGGGTCTTCCGCCATGGCCTGCTCCTCGACCTGTTCGGCCCAGCGCAATACCTTGTCGATGGCGGCAAAGGCACCCAGACGGATCCCCTCCGCCCAGGCCACCTGCCTGTCGCTGCCCTCCAGCGGTGGCAGGCCCCGCTGCTTGGCCTGCAGGCGTGCCTGCTCGACTTGCTGCTGGCGTTCGCGTGCCTGCTCGTCGGCATGACAAAGCGCGCAGGGGCCGGCGGCCAATTGCACGCTGCGTTCCTGCCAGCCTGCCTCATCGTCGCCATAAAAGGGATGCAACATGGTATGGCCGCAGGGATGGGGCACCACCATCAGTTCCAGTTGCTCACGGGCTTCACCGTTGCCCTGGTTGTGACCGATCAGGGTGCAGGGGATGCCCTCTTCCCGACACCAGCGGGCCACCCCCAGCTGGCGGGTGGATTCGTAGACACGACGTATTGTCACCCCCGGATAATGGCGGCTCAGGATCTCGGCCTTGTATTTCTCGGCGGGACGAAAATCGCGGGGCGGCCGCAGCCACAGGGCGTCGTAGCCGATATGCCAGTCGCTCAACCAGCGCAGGGTCTGCTCACGTACCGCACTGCTGCGACCGCTGATCAGAATCACCTGCGCGCCTTCGGCACGGGCCTGATTGAGCCGGTCGATGAGTTTGAGGTTGGGCATGTCATCGCCACAGGCGGCATGAAATCCCTCCCAGTCACGCATGCCTTCGTCGTTATAGAGGTAGTGCAGGCGATGCTCCAGCAAGGCCAATACCCCATCCAGGCCGCAAACCACCAGCGAGGCATCGCTCATGGACGGCACCCGGTTCGGACAGGGCAGTATGTTGGCGCGCCAGGAGGCAGCGCGCCGATTATGTCCAGGGATGGACGGTATTTCGGCGCGCCAGGAGGCAGCGCGCCGATTATGTCCAGGGATGGACGGTATTTCGGCG
>JACUTZ010000143.1 GCA_014859545.1 Gammaproteobacteria bacterium | reverse complement strand
TGCCTCTCGCCAAATACCGTCCATCCCTGGACATAAATCCTTGCTTGGCGTCTTGGCGAGAACATCTCTTTTCGGTTTTATGCACCGCTGAAGGGGCGAGTCGTTACGATCACAGGTAACTATGTGCCGATGGCATTTTCACGGCATGGGGATAGAGGCTGAGTGGGGTCTGTTCCTTGGCATGCCTGTTTTTCTCGGCGAGTTCTGCGGTGAATAGTCTTTATTCAGTGGGCAACGGTTAGCCTGGTGACGATCCGTTTGGCCAGCGGCATCACCAGCAGGATGGCCGGGAAGGCGATCACAAAGGCGCTGATCCAGGCAATCAGCCAGCGCAGCAGAAAATCATCCACCCAGCCAAGATTGAGCAGGGTGATCACCCCGGACATGATCAGTGACATGAATAGCGAGGTAAAAAACGACAACAACACATGGGCGTAGCGGGCGGGAACAAATGACATGAGCTGCTCGTGCTGGGATTGGATTAGGGTTGATTGGTCGCATTCAACTGCGCCAGGGTTTGTTCGCTCAGAAACAGCTCCGGGTCGATCAAGGTGTTGTTCATGCTGATGCTCCAGTGCAGGTGTGGCCCGGTCACTCGTCCGGTGGCACCGACCGTACCGATCAGCTCGCCCTGTTTTAACTGCTGCCCCGGTTTTACCCGAATGCTGTCCATGTGGCAGTACATGCTGACCAGACCTTGGCCATGGTCGATGAACACGGTCTTGCCGTTAAAGAAAAAATCCCCGACCTCGACCACGCTGCCGCCGGCCGGTGCCTGGATCGGCGTGCCGGTGGGCGCGGCGATATCCAGGCCACTATGGGGACGGCGCTCCTGGCCATTGAAAAAGCGCCGTGAACCAAATACCCCGCTGATGCGTCCATCCACCGGCAGCATGAAATTCAGCTGCGGCTCAAGCTCGCTGATCCTGGCATAGGCGGCGCGGCTGCGCGCCAGCTCGCCACGGATGCGCGTAAGGTCCTCGGCGCTGGGGCTCACCTGGCGTTGGTTGCTCAGGGTGATGTGTTGTTCCGGATATTGCTTGGCGTGAACCTGGAAGGCCAGGCTGCGCTCGGCATCGCCCTGTTTTAGCTGCAGGCGATGTTCACCGGGTGTGCTGTCCAGTGGTAGACCCAGCACCGCCAGCCATTGGCCGTCCCGTTCGGTGACGATCACCGGGCGATTGTTGAAGCGCACACTGGGACGTTGTTCGACCTGGCCGAGCGGCAGCAGCGCGATGCCACCCGGCACCGGGTTGTGGCGCGGAAAGTCGGCGGCCTGCAGGCCGACAGCAAACAGCATCAGTACCATCAGGACATTAATTCTGATCGTCATGGATTTCCTCGATACGACAGTCCAGCCGTCCACGGTGGAGGCGGGCAGTAATCTGATCACCAGGCTGCAGTCCCCGTACATCGCGCAGCAGCTCGCCGCTGTGTTGATGATGGATGATTGCATAACCGCGGCTCAGCGTCGCCAGTGGGCTGACGGTTTCCAGGGCATGGGCCTGGGCGGCCAGGTGTTGTCGGCGACGGGCCAGTTGCTGATTCATGGCCTGTTCCAGACGACGCGCCAGCATCTGTGCCAGCTGCCGGTATTGCTGCAGACGCTGGGCTGGGTGGTGGCGGGCCAGGCGGGTTTGATTGAGCGCCAGGCGACTGGCGCGATGGCGCAATTGGTGCTGCATCGCCATCCCCAGACGCAGCTCCAGCTCGTCCAGACGCTGGGCCTGTTGCTGCAGGCGTCGCCCGGGATGGATCAGGCGCTGTTGCAGCCACTGCAGTTGCTGCTGGTGCTGGCGTAGCTGGCGCTGCATGGTCTGCTGCAGGCGTTGCAGGGTGCCCTGTAGCTGGATCTGCCACTTCTGCCCATCAGGGCTGACCAGTTCGGCAGCGGCGGAGGGGGTGGGGGCGCGGACATCGGCGACCAGGTCGGCGATGCTGACATCCACCTCGTGGCCGACTGCGCTGACGATGGGAATGGGGCTGGCATGGATCGCCTGCGCCACCACCTCTTCATTAAAGGCCCACAGGTCCTCCAGCGAGCCGCCACCGCGCCCGACGATCAGTACATCGCACTCATTGCGCTGCCCGGCCAGACGGATCGCGGTGGCGATCTCCTGTGCCGCCGCCGCGCCCTGTACCGCCACCGGATAGAGCACCACCGGGATCGCGGCAAAGCGGCGCTTGAGTACCTGCAGGATGTCGTGGATCGCCGCCCCGGAGGGGGAAGTGACCACCCCGATGCAGCGCGGCAGCAGCGGCAGGGCGCGTTTTCGTTGCGGGGCAAACAACCCCTGTTCATCCAGGCGCAGGCGCAGCGCCTCGAAGGCGCGACGCAGTGCCCCGTCGCCGGCCTCTTCCATGTGTTCGACCACCAGCTGAAAATCACCACGCGGCTCGTACAGGCTGATCCGCACCCGCATCAACACCTGCATGCCGTCACGGGGGGCAAAGCGCAGATTGACTGCCTTCATGCGAAACATCGCACAGCGTACCTGGGCGAATTCGTCCTTGATGGAAAAATACAGGTGCCCGGAACGGGGGCGGGCCAGATTGGAGATCTCGCCCTCCAGCCACAGCAGTGGGAAGTGGCCTTCCAACAGCGCACGGGCCTCGCGGTTGAGGCGGGCGACAGAGTAGATATCACGTTCAGACATGGGGCAGAGTGTATCAGATCCCAGGGCAAGCACATGCGGGCTTCATCTGCCTGCATGCCGGACCTCCAAAAGATATTTATCACCGCAAAGGCGCAAAGGCGCAAAGAATTGAGGGTAATACCCAGTGTCTATTATCTTTCAGGTGAGGATGACCGGCGGCTAATCACCCATGACGGGATCAACGTGACTCCTCACCTCTGCGTCTTTGCGCCTTTGCGGTGAAATCAGATATTTTCTTGTGATTGTCCCGATATCAAACAAGTTGCCCGGAGCTACGCATAGTGCGCTTGTCCTGTCTGAGATAGCAGCGGCGGTTTACCGATGCCGGGGCAAGCTTGTATAATCACCCGATCAACCCTTCAGACGACGCGGTAAGCCCCATGAGAATTGTTCAGGAAGCCCTCACCTTTGATGATGTTCTGCTGATCCCCGCCCATTCCAATATCCTGCCCAAGGACGTGGACCTGCGTACCCAGCTGACTCGCGGCATTGCCCTGAATATCCCGCTGGTCTCGGCAGCCATGGATACCGTCACCGAGGCCCGCCTGGCCATCGCCATGGCCCAGGAGGGCGGCATTGGTATCGTGCACAAGAACATGACCATCGAGCAGCAGGCTGCCGAGGTGCGCAAGGTCAAGAAATTCGAAAGCGGGGTGATCAAGGACCCCATCACCATCCACCCCACCGCGACCATCCGTGAGGTGTTGGAGCTGACCCGCACCCAGGGGATCTCCGGGGTGCCGGTGGTGGATGGCGACGAGCTGGTTGGCATCGTCACCAATCGCGACATGCGCTTTGAGACCCGCTACGACGCGCCAGTGTCCACCATCATGACCACCAAGGACAAGCTGGTGACGGTCAAGGAAGGGGCGGATCGGGACACCATTCTCGGCCTGCTGCACGAATACCGTATCGAGAAGATCCTGGTGGTGGACGATGCCTTCTGCCTGCGTGGGCTGATCACCGTCAAGGATATTCACAAGGCCACCGAAAAGCCCAATGCCTGCAAGGACGACCAGGGTCGCCTGCGGGTGGGTGCGGCGGTCGGCGTGGGTGCCGGCACCGATGAGCGTATTACGGCCTTGGTCGCTGCCGGGGTGGATGTGGTAGTGGTAGACACCGCCCATGGCCATTCCCAGGGTGTGCTGGACCGGGTCAAGTGGGTCAAGACACACTTCCCGGAGCTGCAGGTGATCGGCGGCAATATCGCCACCGGCGCGGCGGCGCTGGCGCTGGTCGAGGCCGGTGCCGATGGGGTCAAGGTGGGTATCGGCCCCGGCTCAATCTGCACTACCCGCATCGTCGCCGGGGTCGGGGTACCGCAGATCACTGCCATCGATAACGTCGCCGAGGCGCTCAAGGGCACCGGCGTGCCGCTGATCGCCGATGGCGGGATCCGCTTCTCCGGCGACATGGCCAAGGCCATTGTGGCCGGGGCCTACAGCGTGATGATGGGCTCGATGTTTGCCGGTACCGAAGAAGCCCCGGGCGAAGTCGAGCTGTTCCAGGGGCGATCCTACAAGTCCTATCGCGGGATGGGCTCACTGGGGGCGATGGGTGCCAGCCAGGGTTCCTCCGACCGCTACTTCCAGGAAGGCAACGAGCCGGACAAGCTGGTGCCAGAGGGGATCGAAGGCCGTGTCCCCTTCAAGGGTTCGCTATACCCGGTGATCCACCAGCTGCTGGGCGGCCTGCGCTCCTCGATGGGTTATACCGGTTGCATGACCATCGAGGAGATGCGCAACAAGCCCGAGTTTGTACGCATCACCAACTCCGGTCTGTCCGAATCCCACGTGCACGATGTGCAGATCACCAAGGAAGCGCCGAACTACCGGATGTAGTCGCTGATTGTGGCTGGAATGACAAAAAGCCCGAGCGCAAGCTCGGGCTTTTTTGTTTGTGCGGCGGGAAGGAAAAGAATTTACCACAGACGACTACATGGGTGAAGCGG
>JACUTZ010000018.1 GCA_014859545.1 Gammaproteobacteria bacterium | reverse complement strand
CCCAGCAATTTTCCTTGCCAGCCCAGCGGGTGCCACGTATGGTATGCGCCGGAGTTGGCCAGACAGTCGCTGTACCTTCGGGTATGGAGGAAAGTCCGGGCTCCATAGGGCAGGGTGCCAGGTAACGCCTGGGCGGCGTGAGCCGACGGAAAGTGCCGCAGAAAATATACCGCCGATGGCCCTTTCGAGGGTACAGGTAAGGGTGAAATGGTGCGGTAAGAGCGCACCGCGCCGGTGGCAACACGCGGTGGCAGGGCAAACCCCACCCGGAGCAAGACCAAATAGGGGAACGATGGTGCGGCCCGCACTGTTCCCGGGTAGGTCGCTTCAGGTGTCCGGTGACGGGCATCGCAGATGAATGGCTGTTCAAGACAGAACCCGGCTTATCGGCCGACTCCACCTAATTCCGGCAGTTGTTCTCAAATTGTTTTCATTTCGCAACATTCATCCGCACTCGGAACTTAAGAACTTACATTAAGTTCTAGTGACAGCTTTCTGATTGCTAAGCCTTAATCTTTGACCTCCTTTCCACCCCGCCATCCACCCGGTCGGCGTCCCTAAGTTATTGTGAAATAAGCAGGATTTTTACTTTTCACGGCACCCCGCGGCTTGACAGCAGGGCGATTTCCTACCTATAGTGTGCGGAGGTGGAGAAAAGTGGATCTTAGTGGGATTTAGTGGATCCACACAGGGGGAAGGAAGCGTGTTTCGAGGAGTCGTAGATCTCAGTCTGGATGCCAAGGGTCGCATGGCGATGCCGGTGCGCTATCGCGAGCGCCTGGAAGCCCATTGCGCCGGCCAGCTGGTGATGACCATCGACATCCGTGAACGCTGCCTGGCCGTCTACCCCCTGCCCGAATGGGAAGTGATCCAGCACAAGCTGGACGCCCTCTCCAGCTTCAATCCAAACAATGCCACGGTAAAACGCCTGTTGCTGGGCAATGCCACCGATGTGGAGATGGACGGCAATGGCCGTCTGTTGATCCCGACCAAGCTGCGCCAGTACGCCGGTTTGGAGAAAAAGGTGGTGATGGCCGGTCAGGCCAAAAAATTCGAGTTGTGGGATGAGGCGAGCTGGGATAGCTACTGCGAACGCATGCAGGCGACTGGCTTGAACCAGGGCGAGATGCTCGCTGATCTCAGCGCGCTCTCACTCTAATGGCCGGCCCACAGATGGAACACCGCCCGGTACTGCTCGATGAGGTGCTGGCGGCCCTGGCGATACGTGCCGACGGGATCTACCTGGACGGCACCTTCGGACGCGGTGGGCACAGCGCCGCGATCCTTGAACGGCTGGGTGAGCAGGGGCGCTTGCTGGCCAGCGACAAGGACCCGCAGGCGATTGCAGTGGCCGAACAACGTTTCGCCGAGGATGCGCGCTTTAGCATCGTACAGGGCAGTTTTACCCGCCTGGCGGAACTGGTCGCCGAGCGCGGCTGGCAGGGTAAGGTCGATGGCATCCTGCTGGACCTGGGGGTTTCCTCCCCGCAGCTGGATGACCCGCAACGGGGCTTCAGTTTTCGTGGCGACGGCCCCTTGGATATGCGTATGGACCCGACCAGTGGCATCAGTGCCGCGCAGTGGCTGAACCAGGCCGAGGAAGCGGCGATCGCCCAGGTGTTGAAGGAATACGGCGAGGAGCGTTATGCCAAGCGTATTGCGCGGGCCATCGTCAAGAGCCGCATCGAACAGGGGCCGATCGGGAATACCGCCCGACTGGCCAAGCTGGTCGCCGAGGCCAATCCCAGTTGGGAGCGGGACAAGCATCCGGCCACGCGCAGTTTTCAGGCGATCCGGATCTTTATCAATCGCGAGCTGGAGGAATTGGAAGCGGTGCTGGAGCAGTGTCTGGCGATGCTGGCCCCGGGTGGACGCCTGGCAGTGATCAGTTTCCATTCCCTGGAGGATCGGCTGGTCAAACGCTTTATCCGCGATCAGGCCCGTGGTGGTGATTTCCCGCCGGACCTGCCGATCAGCGAGGCCCAGTTGCAGCGTCGCCTGCGCCCGATTGGCAAGGACGTGCGAGCCGGTGAGGCCGAGCTGGCGCGCAATCCACGTGCCCGAAGTGCGGTGCTGCGGGTCGCCGAGCGACTGGCCTAGTCATGGCGCGCCTGTTGCTGGTGCTGCTGGTGGCCGCGGTCATGGCCAGTGCTATTGGGGTGGTGTTCGGTACCCACGAGGCACGCAAGCAATTTGTGGCACTGCAGGCGCTGCAGGCCAGCCGCGATGAGATGAATATTCAGTGGGGTCGCCTGCAGTTGGAGCAGAGTACCTGGGCCACCCACGGACGGATTGAACAAACGGCCAGCGACAAGCTGGAGATGATGATACCGCCCCCTGGGGCAGTGGTGATAGTACGTCCATGAGCAAACATAACGAACAGCCCGGACACCCGAAGCGACTCGCCTTTGTCAAAGGCCTGATGTTGCTTGCCGTGGCGGCCTTGCTGTGGCGTATGGGCGATCTCAATCTCAATCAGCGTGATTTTCTGCAGGGCCAGGGCGATGCCCGCACCTTGCGGGTAGTGGCGATTGCCGCTGACCGGGGCATGATCACCGATCGTAATGGTGAACCACTGGCGATCAGCGCCCCGGTAGAATCGGTCTGGGCACAGCCCCAGGACCTGGCCCATCACCCCGAACGCTGGTCGGAATTGGCCCAGCTGCTGGGTATTCCACCGATGCAGCTGGCAACCCAGATCGCCCAGCGTCAAAATCGCGAATTCCTCTATCTGCGCCGTCATATCACTCCCGAACATGCCGAGCAGGTGATGGCTCTGGGGATCCCTGGGGTGTCCTTGCAACGTGAATACCGCCGCTATTACCCGATGGGTGAGGTGACTGGTCATCTGTTGGGTTTTACCAATATCGACGATGTGGGCCAGGAAGGCATTGAGCTGATGATGGAGGCCACGTTGCGCGGCACCCCCGGCAGCAAGCGGGTATTGCGCGACCGTTTGGGACGGGTAGTGCAAAACGTGGAGAGCATCGCCGAGCCGCGCCCTGGCCAGGATGTGCAACTGAGTCTGGACCGACGGGTGCAGTATCTGGCCTACCGTGAACTCAAGGCGGCGGTGCAACGCCACCGTGCCAGTGCCGGCTCGCTGGTGATATTGGATGTGACCACCGGCGAGGTATTGGCGATGGTCAATCAGCCGGCCTTCAATCCCAATAATCGTGCCGACCTGGATAGTCGGCGTTTTCGCAACCGGGCGGTGACCGATGTGATGGAGCCCGGTTCGACGATGAAGCCCTTTACCGTCGCGGCGGCCCTGGAGACAGGGCGTTTTGACGCCAGCACCCTGGTCAATACCAGTCCGGGGATGTTGCGCGTTGGCGGCTTTACGATCCGCGATATTCGCGACTATGGCCGCCTCAGCCTTAGCGAGGTACTGGAAAAATCCAGCAATGTGGGGGCCAGCCGGGTTGCCATGAGTATCGAACCCAAGCGCCTGTGGGACACCTATGTGCGCTTTGGTTTTGGCTACGACACCGCCAGCCGCTACCCGGGCGAGGCCCAAGGGCGGCTGCGCTCCCACCGTGACTGGCGCGAGGCGGATCGTGCCAGCATTTCGTATGGCTACGGCCTTTCGGTGACCCCCCTGCAACTGGCCCAGGCCTATGCGGCGTTGGCCGATGACGGGCGCCAGCGCCCGGTGAGTTTTTTCAAGCTGGATCGGGAGCAGCTGCCTCGCCACCAGCAGGTGATCGACGCAAGGATTGCCCGCGAGGTGCTCGGCATGCTGGAGGCCTCGGTACAGGACAGTGGCACCGGTAGCCGTGCCCGGGTGGCCGGTTACCGGATCGCCGGCAAGACCGGCACGGTACGCAAGGCGGTCGCGGGTGGCTATGACCAGGACCTGTATCTGTCGGTGTTTGCCGGCATGGCCCCCGCCAGCAAACCACGTTTGGCAATGGTGGTGGTGATCGATGGTGCCGATGATGGCAATTACTACGGCGGGGTGGTGGCAGCGCCGGTATTTGCGCGGGTGATGGAAGGGGCCTTGCGTCTGCTGGATGTGCCACCGGATGACCTGGACACCCTCAAGGGCATGCGGGTCGCGGTGTTGGGGGCGGAATGATAATGATAGCCAATCATGACAAGGCACAGGGGTACTCGCTGGCGCGTCTGTTTGAAGGCCTGCTGGAGGGTGTGTCCCTGCCTCACATCGAGGTACAGGGACTGAGCCAGGACAGCCGCAAGCTTCAGCCGGGCTGGCTGTTCCTGGCCTGTGCCGGTCAGGCCAGCCATGGCCTGGACCACCTTGAGCAGGCCCTGGCCAAGGGCGCGATGGCCGTCGCCGTTGAGGCAGGGCCGCGAAGCGCGTCCATCGATCCGGACAGCAGTAAGGTGCCGATGTTTGTGGTGCCCGGTCTGAGTGGTCTGTTGAGCGAGATCGCCGGGCGCTTTTACGCCCACCCCTCCCATGAGATGCAATTGATCGGCATTACCGGCACCAATGGCAAGACCTCGGTGAGTCAATTCATTGCCCATGCCCTGAGTGCAGATGCACCCTGCGGCGTGGTAGGTACCCTGGGTTGCGGTATCTACGGACGACTACAGGATACCGGTCATACCACCCCGGATGCGATCACCCTGCAGGCTGAGCTGGCGGCAATGCGCGATGCCGGGGTGCGCCAGGCTGCACTGGAGGTTTCCTCCCATGCGCTGGTACAGGGGCGGGTCGCGGCTTTGCGCTTTGCCGTAGCGGTCTATACCAACCTCAGTCACGAGCACCTGGACTACCACGGTGATATGCAGAGCTATGCCGCCGCCAAGCATCGCTTGCTGGCAATGCCGGGAGTGCAGCATGGGGTGATCAACGTGGACGATGCTATCGGGCGCGCCTGGCTGGAGGAACTGCCAGAGGCGATGAGCCGCTGGCGCTACGGTCTGGAGGGCGGCAGTGGCGCGACGCTGCCCCATGAATTGCTGGGCAGTGCGCTGAAACTGGGGCGCGATGGCCTGCAGATGCAGGTCCAGGCCGATGGCGAACAGGCTGCACTGCGCAGCCCACTGCTGGGACGCTTTAATGCCGCTAACCTGTTGGCCGCGCTGGGCGCGCTACGCGCCATGGGCACGCCGCTGGCCCAAGCGCTGCATAGTCTGGCAGGGATCCGGATGGTGGCGGGTCGGATGGAGGGCTTTGGTGGACAGCATGGCCGTGCGCTGGTGGTGGTCGACTATGCCCATACCCCGGATGCCCTGGCCAAGGTGCTGGAAGCGCTACGCGAACACACCGGCGGAAGACTGTGGTGTGTGTTTGGTTGTGGCGGCGAGCGTGATCAGCAAAAGCGCCCCAAGATGGGGGCGATTGCCGAGGCCCTGGCCGATAGCGTGATCATTACCGACGACAATCCGCGCCGGGAAGATCCCTACACCATCATCGAGCACATTCTGTCCGGAATGAGCAATCCCGATGCGGTTTATGTAAACCGTGAGCGTGCGGCGGCGATCGCCCACGCCATCGCCCTGAGTCGGCCCGAGGATGTGATCCTGGTGGCCGGCAAGGGGCACGAACGTGAACAACAAATTGGCGCACAGCGCCTGGCATTTAGCGACCGCGATGAAGTGGCGCGACTACTGGGAGAGAGGGTACGTCATGGCTGAAGGAATACGTAGCACACTGGTCCAGGCAGCGGCCTGGATGGGTGCCGAACTGCGCGGGGCAGATATTCCCTTCGAAGGGGTTAGCACCGACACCCGCAGCATGACGGCCGGTGGCCTGTTCTTCGCACTGCGCGGGCCGAATCATGATGCGCACCAATACCTGGCGGCAGCGCAGGCGGCCGGGGCGGTGGCGTTGGTGGTCGAGCAGGCGATGCCAATCGCCATGCCGCAGTTGATCGTGGCCGATACCCGTGTCGCCCTGGCCAGTCTGGCGCGGGCCTGGCGAGACAGCCTGGACGTGGCGGTGGTGGCGATCACCGGCAGTAACGGCAAGACCACAGTAAAGGAGATGTGTGCGGCGATCTTCAGCCAGATCGCCCCGACCCTTTCCACCCAGGGCAATCTGAACAATGAGATCGGTGTGCCGCTGACCCTGCTGCGCCTGAGTCCAGAACATCGCTATGCGGTGATCGAAATGGGCGCCAACCATGCCGGAGAGATCGCCCGCCTGGTTGCCATGGCAGCCCCACAGGTGGCCTTGATCACCAATGCCGGACCGGCCCATCTGGAGGGCTTTGGATCACTAGAAGGGGTGGCCAAGGCCAAGGGGGAGATCTACGGCGGGCTGGCCGATGATGGGGCGGCGATCATCAATGCCGACGACGAGTTTGCCCCACTGTGGCGACAGCTGGCAGGCAGCAGGCGGGTGATCAGCTTTGGTGCCGAGGCCGATGTCAGCGCCAGTTATCAGGTCGATGCGAATGGGCAGTTGTTGCTGTGGCGCGGGCTGGATCGGGAATGTGCCTTCACCCTGCCGCTGCTGGGTGAGCACAACCTGCGCAATGCCCTGGCCGCCAGTGCTGCGGCACTGGCGCTGGGCGTGGATAGCACGGTGATCGCCAAGGGCCTGCAGGGCATGAAGCCGGTGCCGGGTCGCCTGTCGCTACGCAAGGGCCGGGCCGGTGCCAGCGTGATCGACGACAGTTATAACGCCAATCCGGCCTCGCTGTTGGCCGGACTGAAGGTACTTTCCGGTTTCAAGGGAAAGCGTTACCTGGCCCTCGGAGACATGGGTGAGCTGGGTGGCGATGCCGAGGCCATGCACCGTGAGGCCGGCCAGCAGGCGCTGCGCCTGGGAGTGGACCGCCTGTATGCCTATGGTCCCCTGAGTCGTGCCGCCTGTGAGAGCTTCGGTGCAGAGGGACAACATTTCAAGGAACAAAAACAGTTGATCGAGGCGATGCTGCCGGCCCTGCGGCGGGATGTCACGGTGCTGGTCAAGGGCTCGCGCAGCAGCCACATGGATGCAGTGGCCCAAGCCCTGAGCGAGAACGGGGGTAACTGAGATGCTCTACGCGCTGACTGAATACCTGAGCCAGTATTACAGCGGTTTTGGCGTGTTTCAGTATCTGACCCTGCGCGCCATCCTCGGGGTGCTCAGTGCCCTGATGATCTCCCTGATCCTGGGTCCCTGGATCATCCGCTGGCTGAGCCATTATCAGGTTGGCCAGTTCGTGCGTGACGATGGTCCGCAAACGCATCTGAGCAAGGCCGGTACCCCGACCATGGGCGGTACCCTGATCCTTGCCGCGATTACCATTGGTACGCTGCTGTGGGCGGACCTCAGCAATCGTTACATCTGGGTGGTGTTGGCGGTGATGCTGGCCTTTGGCGCGATCGGCTGGCTGGATGATTACAAGAAATTGATCAAGAAACAGTCCGAAGGCCTCAAGGCCCGTCACAAGTATCTGTGGCAATCGGTGGCCGGGATAGGGGCGGCGGTGTTTCTCTACAACACCGCTACGGTGCCGGCCGAACTGGAATTGATCGTGCCCTTTGTCAAGCACGTGGTCTTGCCGATGGGCCTGATGTTCATCGTGTTGACCTATTTTGTGATCGTCGGGACCAGTAATGCGGTCAACCTGACCGACGGCCTGGATGGCCTGGCGATCATGCCGACGGTGATGGTCGGTGGCGCCTTGGGGATCTTTGCCTATGCCAGCGGCAATGTGGTGTTTTCCGCCTACCTGGGGATCCCCTTCATCCCGGGGGTCGGTGAGGTGGTGATCATCTGCGGTGCCATCGTTGGCGCCGGTCTGGGCTTCCTGTGGTTCAACACCTACCCGGCCCAGGTATTCATGGGTGATGTGGGTGCGCTGGGGCTGGGTGCGGCGCTGGGTGCCATTGCCGTGGTGACCCGTCAGGAGCTGGTGTTGTTGATCATGGGCGGGGTGTTCGTGATGGAAACCGTTTCGGTGATCCTGCAGGTGGCCTCATTCAAATTGACTGGGCGGCGGATCTTTCGTATGGCGCCACTGCATCATCATTTTGAACTCAAGGGCTGGCCAGAGCCCAGGGTGATCGTGCGCTTTTGGATCATCACTGTCATCCTGGTTCTGATTGGTTTGGCCTCGCTGAAGATACGCTAATGACAACACACCAACACAGCGCGCATGACGCCTATCAGCTGGTCGTCGGTCTGGGTAAGACCGGGCTGAGCTGTGTGCGTTTTTTGCGTGCGCGGGGTGAGCCTGTGGTGGTGGTCGATAGCCGAGAGAATCCGCCTGGACTGGCCGAATTTCAGTCCGAATTTCCGGATCTTGCCCTGCATTGCGGTCCCTTTGAGGAGAGACTGTTCCATGGCGCCAGCCGCATCATTCTCAGTCCTGGGGTGGCGCCACAACAAGCACACATCGCCGCCTGTATCGCCGCCGGGATCGCGGTGATCGGCGATATCGAGCTGTTTGCCCGCCATGTGGCGGCACCGGTCATCGCGATCACCGGCTCCAATGGCAAGAGCACGGTCACCATGCTGCTGGCCGAAATGGCCAAACATGCGGGAATGGAGGCCCTGGTCGGCGGCAATATCGGCACCCCGGCCCTGGACCTGCTGGGGATGGCGAAGCCGCGTTTTTATATCCTGGAATTGTCCAGCTTCCAGCTAGAGATGACCTCTTCGCTGAATTGCGCCGCCGCCGTGGTGTTGAACATCAGCGAGGATCACCTGGATCGTCACCGTGACCTGGCCGAATACGCCGCCATCAAGGCGCGCATATTCAGGGGTGATGGGGTGATGGTGATCAACCAGGATGATCCGCTGGTCAGGGCGATGGCCGAAGCTGGACGGGAAACCTGGCAATATGGCATGGCCTCACCGGAAGAGGAACACATCTACGGTCTGCGCCAGCATCAAGGCGAGGATTGGCTGGCGCGGGGACATACCCTGCTGATGGCCTGCAAGGATATTCGTATCCCCGGCAGACACAACCAGTCCAATGCGCTGGCGGCGCTGGCGCTGGGCGAGGCCTGTGGCATGGCACTCAAGCCGCGCCTGCAGGCGCTGCGCGAGTTCGCCGGACTGCCGCATCGCTGCCAGTGGGTGAGCCAGCGCAACGGAGTGGATTATTACAACGATTCCAAGGGCACCAATGTGGGCGCCAGCCTGGCAGCGATCGCCGGTGTGCCGGGTGAGAAGCTGGTGGTGATCCTCGGTGGCCAGGGCAAGGGACAGGATTTCAGCCCCCTGTGCGAGGTTTTGCAGGCGCGTGCCCGTGCGGTGATCCTGATCGGTGAAGATGCCCCCCTGCTGGCCAGGGTGCTGGATGGTTGCTGCACCCTGCAGCATGCCACGACACTGGCCGAGGCGGTCAGCATGGCGGGTCAATGTGCACAAGCCGGTGACAGTGTGCTGCTCTCTCCAGCTTGCGCCTCGTTCGATATGTTCCGGGACTACCAGCAACGTGGTGAACAGTTTTGTGCCCTGCTGGGCGAGGAGGCGGCATGAACTGGCTCGCCACGTTAAGACCGCAGCAATGGAGCATGCCGGTACAGGGGCAAGCCCAGTCGCTGGATTGGCCGTTGTTGTTACTGACGGGCAGTCTGCTGGCGATCGGTCTGGTGATGATCGCCTCCTCTTCGGTGGCGATCGCCGATCGGCAGATCGGTGATCCGACCTACTACCTGATGCGCCAATCCCTGTATGTGGCGATGGGTGGCGCAATGGCGCTGGTGGTCTGGCAGATCCCGCTGGCGATCTGGCAGCGTCTGGGCCCGATGTTGTTGATTGCGTCATTGCTGCTATTGGTGATCCTGCTGATCCCCGGGGTGGGTCGCACCGTCAACGGCAGTACCCGCTGGTTGATGCTGGGGCCGTTCAACCTGCAGGTCTCCGAAGTCGCCAAGCTAGCGGTGGTGGTTTATCTCGCCGGCTACTTGGTGCGTCGTGGTGATGAGGTGCGCACTACGGTGATGGGCTTTATCAAGCCGATGTTGCTGATTGTGCTGGCCGCGGTGTTGTTGTTGGCCGAGCCGGATTTTGGCGCTGCGGTGGTGCTTAGCGCCACCGCGCTGGGGATGATGTTTCTGGGCGGGGTGCGACTGTGGTTGTTCGGGGTATTGCTGATGATGGCCAGCAGCATGCTGGCGATCCTGGCGGTAACCTCTCCGTATCGGATGCAGCGTCTGACCGCCTTCCTCAATCCCTGGGCCGATCCGTTTAATTCCGGTTTTCAGCTGACCCAGGCCCTGATCGCTTTCGGGCGGGGCGAGTGGTTTGGGGTCGGGCTGGGTAGCAGCGTGCAAAAACTGTTTTACCTGCCAGAGGCACATACCGATTTTCTCTATGCGGTGCTGGTGGAGGAACTGGGGATGTTCGGCGGGGTAGTGGTGATCGTGCTGTTTGTCTTGCTGGTGGCGCGCATCATGGATATCGGTCGGCGCGCTGCGGTGGCAGGCATGCATTTTGGCAGTTATCTCTGCTACGGGGTGGCGCTGTGGATCGCCCAGCAGGCCTTTGTGAACATGGGTGTGAACATGGGTTTGTTGCCGACCAAGGGACTGACCCTGCCGCTGATGAGCTATGGCGGCAGCAGTATTATCGCGGTCTGTGTGGCGATCGCCCTGGTGCAGCGGGTGGCGATGGAATTGCCTGGCAAGGGCGCGGGCGCCAGCAGGAGGCCGGCATGAGCAGCAGGCACATCCTGATCATGGCGGGCGGCACCGGCGGGCATGTGTTTCCGGCCCTGGCGGTGGCCGAGATGCTGTGCCAGCGCGGCCATACGGTGAGTTGGTTGGGCACCCGCACGGGCATGGAGGCCGAACTGGTCAGGGCCGCCGGTTATGAGATCGATTTTGTGGGGATCAGCGGCCTGCGTGGCAAGGGCATGCTTGGTTGGTTGTTGGCGCCACTGCGGATCAGCCGCGCGCTGTGGCAAAGCCTGGGGATTCTCTCCCGGCGCCGCCCGGCGCTGGTGCTGGGCATGGGCGGGTTTGTGACCGGTCCTGCGGGTATCGCGGCCTGGCTCAAGCGCGTTCCCCTGGTGATCCATGAGCAGAATGCGATAGCCGGTCTGACCAATCGCCTGTTGGCACGTTTTGCCACCCAGGTGCTGAGTGCCTTTCCGCAGGCCTTTGCCGGTTGGGCAACCCTGTGCGGCAACCCGGTACGCGAGAGCATCACCGCCCTGCCGGAGCCGGGTAAACGCCTGGAGGGGCGTAGCGGTCCGCTCCGTCTGCTGGTACTGGGCGGTAGCCTGGGCGCTGCCGTATTCAATCAAACCCTGCCCAAGTCGCTGGCCAGTTTGCCGCCCGAACAACGTCCGCTGGTACGTCATCAAAGTGGCAAGCGACATATCGAGGCGGCGCGCGATGCCTATCTGGCTGCGGGGATTGAGGTGAGCCTGATGCCGTTTATCGATGACATGGCCGCCGAATATGCCTGGGCCGATCTGGTGTTGTGCCGGGCCGGTGCGCTGACCGTCAGTGAACTGGCGGTGGCGGGACAGGCCTCGGTGCTGGTGCCATTCCCCTATGCGGTTGACGACCACCAAACCGCCAATGCGGCCTGGTTGGGCGAGGCGGGCGCGGCGATTGTCCTGCCCCAGCAGCGCATGAGTGTGGATGGCCTCAGCCGGTTGCTGGCGGAGTTTGTCGAGGATGCCGCCGATGGGCGTGCGCGTATTTTGAGGATGGCACAACAGGCCCGGGCCATCGGTATGCCCCAGGCCACCGAACAGGTGGTCAAGGTCTGTTTGCAGGTGGCCGAAGCCGAGCAAAACGGGGAGGCTGACTGATGGCCAAGCAGGCATACCAGGGCAATATGGGACGGACTCGCCATATCCATTTGATTGGGATCGGCGGTTCGGGTGTCGGTGGCATTGCCGAGGTTTTGCTGAATCTGGGTTATGCCGTCAGTGGTTCGGACCTGAAGGAAAATGCGGTCACCCGCCACCTGCAACAACAGGGCGCCACGGTGTATATCGGCCACAGCGAGTCCCACATCGCCGGCTGTGATGTGGTGGTGGTGTCCTCGGCGGTGAATGATTGCAATCCTGAGGTGAAGGCTGCGCGTGCCCGGCGCATCCCGGTGGTGCCACGGGCCGAGATGCTGGCCGAGCTGATGCGTTTTCGTCACGGTATTGCGGTGGCCGGTACCCACGGCAAGACCACCACCACCAGCCTGGTGGCCAGCATCATGGCCGAGGCCGGACTGGATCCAACCTTTGTGATCGGTGGGCGCCTGAATAGCGCCGGGAGCAATGCACGCCTGGGTGAGAGCCATTACCTGGTGGCCGAGGCCGACGAGAGTGACGCCTCCTTCCTGCACCTGCAGCCGATGAGCGCCATCGTCACCAATATCGATGCGGATCACATGGCTACCTATGGCGGTGATTTTGCGCGACTGCGCCAAACCTTTATGGAGTTTCTGCACAACCTGCCTTTCTACGGGCTGGCAGTGTTGTGTGTGGATGATGAGGAAGTACGCAAGTTACTGCCCGGTGTCAGTCGTCGGATCTTGAGTTATGGCTTTAGCGACGAGGCGGATGTGCGCGCCAGCGATGTGATGCAACAGGGGCTGAGCAGTCAGTTCATGGTGCATTTTCCCGGACGCGAGGTGCCATTGTTGGTACGCCTGAATATGCCCGGCCTGCATAACGTACAGAACGCCCTGGCAGCCATCGCGGTATGCCATGACCTGGGGGTGGCGGATGCGGCGATCGTTCAGGCCCTGGCCCGCTTCGAAGGGGTGGGGCGACGCTTCCAGCTCGGCGGTGAGTTGCTGTTGGGTGAGAGACGGGTGCAGCTGGTCGATGACTACGGGCATCACCCGCGTGAGTTGGCGGCGACCTTGCAGGCGGCCCGTGCGGCCTGGCCCGAGCGGCGTCTGGTGGTGGTGTTTCAGCCACATCGTTATAGCCGCACCCGGGATCTGTTCGAGGATTTCAGCGAGGTGCTGGCCGAGGTGGATGCGTTGTTGATGCTGGAGGTCTATGCCGCTGGTGAGGAGCCGGTGCCTGGGGCGGACAGTCGCAGTCTGTGTCGGGCAATACGAGCCCGAGGTCTGGTGGACCCGGTCTTTGTCAGTGATCAGGCAGATCTGGTGCCGACCCTGCAGGCTGTGCTGCAAGACGACGATGTGTTGCTGACCATGGGGGCGGGCGACATCGGTGGGATTGCCCAGCGCCTGGCGGCACAGCTGGAGGGACGGGCATGATGGCCGCGCAACCGCACACCGCCTGGGCTGGTGAGTTGCTCGAAAACGAGCCGATGTCACGCCATACCACCTGGCGGGTAGGTGGTCCGGCGCGGCGCTATTACCGTCCCCTGTCGATCGATGATCTGGCGATATTCCTGCAGAGCCTGCCCGAGCAGGAGCCCATCGTCTGGATCGGCTTGGGCAGCAATCTGCTGGTGCGTGACGGTGGTATCGCGGCAACGGTGATCGCCACCAGTGGGGCGCTGGACAGCATCCGGCTCCTGTCCGGACAGCGTATCTATGTGGAATGCGGTAGCAGCTGCGCCAAGGTGGCACGCTTTGCGGCCCGTCACGGTTTGGCCGGCGCAGAATTTTTAAGCGGTATCCCCGGCACCATGGGTGGTGCACTGGCGATGAACGCCGGCTGTTTTGGTGGCGAGACCTGGCAACGGGTGAGCCGGGTGCAAACCCTGGACCGTCACGGCGTGTTGCGCTGGCGTGAGCCCAGTGATTACGCGGTGGCGTACCGGCATGTGCGCGGACCAGAAGATGAGTGGTTTGTTGCCGCCGAATTGCAACTGGAGCAGGGCGATGCGCAGGCCTTGCAACAGGCCAATCGCGCCCTGCTGGACAAGCGCGGTGCCAGTCAGCCGACCCGCTGGCCCAGTGCCGGGTCGGTGTTTCGTAATCCGGAAGGCGATTATGCGGCACGTCTGATCGACAGTGCCGGCCTGAAGGGCTTGCGCCTCGGCGACGCGCTGGTTTCAGAGCAGCATGCGAATTTTATTGTCAATGCCGGTGAGGCCAGTGCCGCCGACATCGAGGCCTTGATCCGCCGGGTGCAGGATGAAGTGGAACGGGTACACGGGCTGCGCTTGCAAACAGAGGTATGTGTGATTGGCGAGGAAGCACCGTGATGAAGCAGTTGCTACAGCCGGCGGCGCTGGGCAAGGTGGCGGTGCTGATGGGCGGGCACTCTGCCGAGCGTGCGGTATCACTGAACAGTGGGGCGGCAGTACTGGCGGCACTGCAGCGCCGCGGGGTGGATGCCGAGGGTCTGGATTGTGCCGATCCGCTGACCCTGTGCCGACTGCAGGATGAGGGGTTTACGCGCGCCTTTGTGGTGTTACACGGGCGGGGAGGTGAGGATGGGGTGATGCAGGGCGCGCTGGCCTGTATCGGCATGCCCTATACCGGCAGTGGCGTGCTGGCCTCGGCCCTGGGGATGGATAAGTGGCGCAGCAAAATGCTGTGGCAGGCAGCCGGCCTGCCGGTGCCGCGCAGCTTGGTGCTGGATGCCAACAGCGATCCGGAACAGGTCTGTGCTCGTCTGGGGCTACCCCTGTTTGTCAAACCTGCCCGCGAAGGTTCCAGTGTGGGGATCAGCAAGGTCGAGCGGCTTGAGGAATTACCGGCCGCACTGCAATTGGCCCGGCAACACGATGAACTGGTGCTGGCCGAACAGAATTGTGGTGGCGGGGAGTTCACTGTGGCGATCCTTGATGGGCAGGCACTGCCGGTGGTGAAGATCGAAAGCCAGGGGCCCTTCTACGACTACGAGGCCAAGTATCTGCGTGATGATACCCGTTACCTCTGCCCCTGCGGTTTGTCTGCCGAGCAGGAGACGGCGATGCAACAGCTCGCCCTGCAGGCCTTTGCGGTGCTTGGCTGTCGGGGCTGGGGGCGGATTGATATTCTGCTGGACGGACAGGGTGAGATGGTCGTGCTGGAGGCCAATACGGTTCCGGGGATGACCGATCACTCATTGTTACCGATGGCGGCAGCCGCTGCCGGGATCGCCTTCGATGAACTGGTGTGGCAGATCCTGCTCGGTAGCGTGGAGGGGTGGGATGGGAGCAAGGCGTAGACACAGCGGTGCGACCCGCCTGAATAGCGTTGAAGCAAGGCGCGCGCTGCCGTGGTTTTGGTTGGGCAGCCTGGTCGGTGTGCTGGTGGTTGCAGGTAGCCTGGGCTGGGTCGGCAAGTATCTGCTGGAGCCGACCAATCTACCCGTCAACACGGTAGGGATCGAGAGCGCCTTGCATCGGGTTAGCCATGATGCAATACGAGCGATTATTTTGCCGCATGCGGATGCCGGCTTTTTGCATCTGAAGGTGGAACAGGTACGCACCGAGTTGGAGGCATTGCCCTGGGTATATCGGGCCAGTGTGCGTCGTGCCTGGCCGGATCGCCTGCTGGTGAACATTCAGGAACAGCAGGCGGTGGCGCGTTGGGCGGCGGGTGGCCTGCTGAACGAAATGGGTGAGCATTTTGCGGCCGAGGATGCCGAGCAATGGACGCATCTACCCCTGCTGCGTGGGCCGGATGGAACAGAAAAGTCGGTGATGCAGGCGTTTAGACAGATGCAGCAGATGTTGCGCCCACTGGAGCTGGCGATCAGCCATGTCAGCATGGATGAGCGCCGCGCCTGGAGCATGCAGGTGGGCGAGGCCCTGCATCTAGGTTTGGGGCGAACCGATATGGAACGCCGATTGTTGCGCTTTGTCCGGGTCTATCCACGCATTGTCGAACCGCGTCTGGATGGCATCGAAAGTGTCGACTTACGTTATACCAATGGCTTTGCAATTCGCTGGCGCGACGGTTTTTCGCCGCCAGCGGCCGCATGAGGCGGGAGAGGGGATCGGAATGTCGAAGAAAACAGAAAGGAACATGATCGTGGCGCTGGATATCGGCACCTCCAAGGTGGTGGCGATCGTGGGGCAGCTCAACAGCAGCGGTGAGATTGAAATCATCGGCATCGGCTCACACCCCTCGCGAGGCATGAAGAAGGGTGTGGTGGTCAATATCGAGTCCACGGTGCAGTCGATCCAGCGCGCGGTGGAAGAGGCAGAATTGATGGCCGGTTGCCAGATCCATTCGGCCTATACCGGGATTGCCGGCAGTCACATACGTAGCCTTAATTCCCACGGGATTGTGGCGATACGGGACAAGGAGGTGACCCATAGTGATGTGGATCGGGTGATCGACGCGGCGCGTGCGGTGGCGATCCCGGCAGATCAGAAGATCCTGCATGTGCTGCCACAGGAATTCATTATCGATACCCAGGAAGGGATCCGTGAACCAGTGGGTATGTCAGGGGTGCGACTGGAGGCCAAAGTGCATCTGGTGACCGGTGCGGTCAGCGCGGCCCAGAACATTATCAAGTGTGTGCGTCGCTGTGGTCTGGAGGTGGATGACATCATCCTCGAACAACTGGCCTCCAGCTATGCGGTCTTGAGTGAGGATGAAAAAGAACTGGGCGTCTGTCTGGTCGATATCGGTGGCGGCACTACCGATATCGCGGTGTTCAGCGAGGGGGCGATCCGTCATACCGCGGTGATCCCGATCGCCGGTGATCAGGTTACCAATGATATCGCGGTGGCAATGCGTACCCCGACCCAGCATGCCGAGGATATCAAGATTAAATATGCCTGCGCCCTGACCCAGCTGGCCAATGCGGACGAGAGTATCGAGGTGCCCAGCGTCGGTGATCGTCCGGCGCGCAAGCTGGCGCGCCAGACCCTGGCCGAGGTGGTCGAGCCGCGTTATGAAGAATTATTCACCCTGGTGCAGGCCGAGTTGCGACGCAGCGGCTACGAAGACATTTGCGCTGCGGGGATCGTGCTGACCGGTGGTACCGCCAAGATGGAGGGTGCCGTTGAGCTGGCCGAGGAGATCTTCCACATGCCGGTCCGCCTGGGTGTGCCACATGGGATCGGTGGCCTGGTTGATGTGGTGAAAAATCCCATCTACGCGACCGGGGTCGGTTTGTTGTTGTTTGGCATGCAAAATCGCAGCTATGGCGGCGGCGAGATGGGTGCGCAGTTTGGATTGACGAATGTCATGCAACGCATGAAGAGTTGGTTTCAGGGGAATTTCTAAGAGTGGATTTGCCGGACGCTGCCGGCGATAACGAGGAGGTGTAACATGTTCGAACTGATGGATAGTACTAGCCAAAGTGCCGTAATCAAGGTGATTGGCGTGGGTGGCGGTGGTGGAAATGCCGTCGAGCACATGGTTTGTGAAAGCATCGAGGGGGTGGAGTTTATTTGCGCCAATACCGATGCCCAGGCACTGGAAAAATCCTCCAGTCGAACGGCGATTCAGATTGGTACCCATATCACCAAGGGTTTGGGAGCTGGTGCGAATCCCGAGATCGGTCGGCAGGCGGCGATGGAGGACCGTGATCGCATCGAAGAGGTCCTGACGGGTTCCGATATGGTCTTCATTACTGCCGGTATGGGTGGCGGTACCGGTACCGGTGCAGCACCGATCGTCGCGCAGATCGCCAAGGAAATGGGGATCCTGACGGTCGCCGTGGTCACCAAACCTTTCCCGTTTGAGGGTAAAAAGCGTATGGCAGCGGCGGATGAGGGGATTGCCGAGCTGAAGAAATACGTCGATTCGCTGATCACCATTCCAAACGAAAAGTTGTTGACGGTACTGGGCAAGCAGGTGACGCTGCTGGATGCCTTCAAGGCGGCCAACAATGTGCTGCTGGGCGCAGTGCAGGGGATCGCGGATCTGATCACCCGTCCTGGCCTGATCAACGTCGACTTTGCCGATGTGCGAACCGTGATGTCCGAGATGGGGATGGCGATGATGGGCAGCGGCTCTGCCAAGGGTGAAGACCGTGCCCGTGAGGCGGCCGAGCGAGCCGTTGCCAGTCCGTTACTGGAAGATGTGGACCTGTCCGGCGCACGCGGGATTCTGGTCAATGTGACTGCCGGTCTGGATATGGCGATTGGCGAGTTTGAGGAGGTGGGTAATACCATCAAGGCCTTCGCCTCAGATAATGCCACGGTAGTCGTGGGTACGGTCATCGACCCTGAAATGCACGATGAACTGCGGGTGACCGTGGTGGCCACGGGTCTGGGACAGGCACGGATGGCGGCGGAACAGCCGGTCAAGCTGGTGGTTGATAGCGCTGCCACGGTCGAGCCAAACTATGATCGTCCAACCGTGATTCGCAATAAGGCCAAGGAGGAGGTGGATGCCAAGTCTATGACAAATATGGAGTATTTGGATATACCGGCATTTTTGCGGCGCCAGGCCGACTAGCCTGGTCGGATTGGGGGCAGGCCGTTTCTGTGAATCCGCTCACTATGCAGGGATATAGTGGTCGTGATATCATGCGCCTTAAGCTTTGGCTGCTAAGCCCGTGAATTTATAAGGTAATTAACGATGATCCGACAGCGCACTCTCAAAAATGTCATCCGGGCAACCGGGGTGGGCCTGCATACCGGTAACAAGGTCTATCTGACCCTGCGCCCGGCACCGGTGGATTCGGGAATTATCTTTCGCCGCATTGATCTTGAACCAGCGATCGAGATCGTGGCGCGGGCTGAGAATGTCAGCGACACCACACTTTCCTCTACCCTCTCCAATGGTGAGGTCAAGATCTCCACGGTAGAACACCTCCTCTCTGCCCTGGCAGGCTTGGGCATCGATAATGCCTATGTGGATGTGAGTGCCGCAGAGGTGCCGATTATGGACGGAAGTGCCGGTCCCTTTGTCTTTTTGATTCAATCCGCAGGTATCGTTGAGCAGAATGCGCCCAAGCGTTTTCTGCGTATCAAGAAAACGGTACGCGTGGAGGAGGACGACAAGTGGGTGCAGTTCGAACCCCATGATGGTTTCAAGGTCAGCCTCTCCATCGACTTTGACCATCCCGCCTTCCATGACAAGAGCAAGCAGGCGGTTATCGACTTTTCCACCACCTCTTTTGTGAAGGAAGTCAGCCGGGCACGAACCTTTGGCTTTATGAGTCAGCTGGAGGTGTTGCGGGCCAATAACCTTGCCCTGGGTGGCAGTCTCGACAACGCGATCGTGGTGGATGACTACCGTGTCCTGAACGAGGATGGTCTTCGCTATGAAGACGAGTTCGTGCGTCACAAGGTGCTGGATGCCATCGGTGACCTGTATCTGCTCGGTTACAGCCTGATCGGTGCCTTCAGTGGGCACAAGTCGGGTCATGCCATGAATAATCAATTGCTGCGCACCCTGTTGGCCGATGAGTCAGCCTGGGAATTAGTCAGTTTCGACGATCCCCGCGAGGCACCTATCTCCTATATGCAGCCTGCGGCGACTCACGCCTAGCGGGTTGTTGTTGTCTACTCACACGGCGCGATAGTGCGTTAAAAAATGGCTCAAAATGCGCATTTACTACATGTAAACTGCGCTTTTTCGCCATTTTTTGCCTTCTCTCCCACTCGTCTGAGCGACAGCAACAGCCTGCTAGACCTCAGCTTTTCTTTTCATCACCATCTTGCTTGCGTCGTGCGGCCAGGGCTTCCAGGGCCACACGTAGCGGCGGGTGGCTGATGTGCTGGGCGCAGCTTTGCAAGGTCAGCGCCGACTCACGTGACATCTGCATGTTCTCCCTCGGCGGAGTGAGCGGGATTTCCGATTTCGGTAGCAGCTTGAGCTGAATCGCTTTCAGGCCGGCCAGTCCTTCCAGTCGACGTGCGCAATCCAGTAGGGAAGGGATTTGGTAGCGCAGGCGGGAACTCCAGGCAGGCGAATCCACCCCAAGGATCAGCTCGCCATCGCGCAAATTGAGCAGGCGACAGTGTGTTGCCGCCTCAATATCCAGGCACGCCAACACACGATGTTCGATCTGCAGCAGCTGTTTGCCACGCAACAGCAGCCGATCCAAGGTGTCATTGCCACTGGCGTGGATCAGCTTGTTAAGGGTGCGAGGGGTGTTCATTTTCGTGCCTTTATGGTACAAATCCCTGATGCATAATCGAAAATACTATGGGCCAGTATAGTGAATATACTTCTAGTATCCAAACGGCTGGGTGGCAGTAGTTGTCTTTGCCTGAATAGGGGGCAGCTGCTGGCAATGGCTCTGGCGGTGGTGTTGGCGCTGCCGCTGAGTGGTGCCTACATCGGCTATCAGCTTGGCAAGGGCAATGGACTTGATGCGGATCCCTTGCTGTCAGGCGCACTGTTAGAAGAACTGGATGGTCAGCGTCTACGTATCCTAGAGGCAAAAAGCATTGCCGAGGACAACCTCAATGCCTTGACGCTGCGGATGGGACAGATGCAGGCCCATGTCATTCGTCTGGATGCAATGGGCCAACGTATTACCCGCATCGCTGGCCTGGATGATGGGGAATTTGATTTTTCCAACCCGCCTGCACAGGGTGGCCCTGAAGAGTTCACGGGCTTGGTACACTCCCCCGTCATGCCCGACTTCATGACACAGCTCAATGAGCTGGCCCGTCAGCTGGAAAATCGCGAGAAGCAGCTTAGCATCCTCGAAAACATGATCATGAATCGCAATCTGCAGGCCGAGATCATTCCGGCAGGCAGGCCGCTGACCAAGGGCTGGATCTCGTCCCGCTATGGGGTCCGCAATGATCCCTTTACCGGCAAGGCTGCATTTCATAATGGCATCGACCTGGCCGCACGTGAGGGTACTGATGTGATCGCGGTTGCCGCAGGGGTGGTGACCTGGGCCGGTCGTCGCTTTGGCTATGGCAATCTTGTCGAGATCAATCACGGCAATGGCTATGTGACCCGCTATGGGCATCTTAAGGCGATCCTGGTGAACGCCGGAGAAACCATTAAGAAGGGACACAATATCGCTACGGTTGGCAGCACCGGCCGTTCAACCGGTCCGCACGTGCATTTTGAGGTATGGGTGGATGGTCGAGCGGTCGACCCGATGAAATATGTGCGGGCATCGAACTGATCCGTTACGATGAGATCGCGTCCTGTGCATTTGCGTGGCAACACCCGGGCCTTGCTGGTTGGTTTTTCCCTGTTGTTGATGGCCAGCACCGCTGCGGAATTACGTCAGCATCAAGGTAGTGAACCCCTGCAACAGACCGCGGCGCTGGCTTCCGACGCCGTCAGATATCCTCCGCTGATGCGTGAGCAGATCCTCACTGGTTTGGCTCTGCTACAGATGGGCTACAGTGAACAGGAACTCTCTCGCTACTTTGCCCAGCTGGAATCCGCATCCCCGCATCTTTCATCCGGGCCAGCGAGCCATGCTCTGAACAGTACCCCTGTTGTATCCCTTCATCTACATCCAGTGTCGCTCGAGATCAAGGATCTGCGTAGCGGGATGGCACAGATGATTCCGTCTCTGCCCTCGGGCTCCTCCCCCGTTTTTCTGTAAGCCACACGTAGCATCCTGTCCACGGCACTCCAGCCGGTCTGTGGCAGCATCGTCGTCAAACTGTATTACAGGAAATTACATCATGGTTAAGCAGCTTTTCAGTAAATTCTTTGGTAGTCGTAATGATCGCATCGTCAAACGTATGGGTAAGACGGTACAGCAAATTGCCAATCTCGAAGCCGAACTGGCGGGTCTGTCTGACGAGGCACTCAAGGCAAAGACAGACGAATTTCGTCAGCGCCTGGCGGGTGGTGCCAAGCTGGATCAGTTGCTGCCCGAGGCATTTGCGGTGGTGCGTGAGGCAGGCAAGCGGGTATATGGCATGCGCCATTATGATGTACAGATGATCGGCGGCATGGTTCTCAATGATGGCAAGATCGCCGAGATGAAAACCGGTGAAGGCAAGACCCTGATGGCAACCCTGCCGGTGTACCTGAATGCCCTGACTGGCAAGGGCGTACATGTGGTGACCGTGAACGATTACCTGGCACAGCGTGATGCCGAGTGGATGTCTGGTCTGTACGGTTTCCTCGGCATGAGCACCGGGGTGATCGTCAATGGCCTTGATGCCCAGCAACGTCGCGAGGCCTATGGGTGTGACATTGTGTACGGCACCAATAATGAATTCGGCTTTGACTATCTGCGCGACAACATGGCCTTTTCCCTGGAAGACAAGGTTCAGCGCGGTCTGCACTTTGCCGTTGTCGATGAGGTGGACTCGATCCTGATCGATGAGGCACGTACCCCGTTGATCATTTCGGGTCCCGCCGAAAACAGTTCCGAGTTGTACACCAAGATTAATGTGCTGGTGCCGCGTTTGCAAAAGGTCGAGGTAGAGGATGGGCCCGGCGACTTTACCGTGGATGAGAAGAGCAAGCAGGTGCATTTGACCGAAGCGGGACATGAGCATGTGGAAGCCCTGCTGATGGAGATTGGCCTCCTGGCGGAAGGCGATTCCCTTTACGATGCCGCCAATATTAACTTGATGCATCACTTCAATGCAGCGCTGCGCGCCCATGCGATCTATCAGAAGAACGTCCATTACATCGTCAGCAATGGTCAAGTGGTGATTGTTGATGAGTTTACCGGTCGCACCATGCCCGGTCGTCGCTGGTCCGATGGTCTGCATCAGGCAGTCGAGGCCAAGGAAGGGGTGGCGATACAAAACGAAAATCAGACCCTGGCCTCGATTACCTTCCAGAATTATTTTCGGCTGTATGAAAAGCTTTCCGGGATGACCGGTACCGCCGACACCGAGGCCTATGAATTCCAGCAGATTTATGGTCTGGAGGTGGTGGTGATCCCAACGCATCGACCAATGGTTCGTAATGACATGGCGGACCTGATCTACCTGACCGGTGAGGAAAAATACGAGGCCATCCTCGAGGATATCCAGGACTGTAATCGCCGCGGGCAACCGGTCTTAGTGGGGACGACCTCGATTGAGTCTTCGGAGTTTCTCTCCGAACGACTCAAGAAGGCCAAGGTTCCTCATGAGGTGCTGAACGCCAAGCAACATGAGCGCGAGGCAGAGATCGTTGCCCAGGCGGGCCGGCCGGCTGCGGTGACCATCGCCACCAATATGGCAGGCCGTGGTACGGATATCGTGTTGGGTGGCAATCTGGAGGTTGCCCTGGCCGGTCTGGGCGAGGATGCCAGCGAGCTGGATCGTCAGGCAATGCGTGAGGAATGGAAAAAACGTCATGCTGCCGTGCTGGATGCCGGTGGTTTGCACATCATTGGTACGGAACGGCATGAGTCGCGCCGCATCGATAACCAGTTGCGTGGCCGTGCCGGTCGTCAGGGCGATCCGGGCTCAACCCGTTTTTATCTATCCCTGGATGATAGTCTGATGCGCATCTTTGCCTCCGAGCGTGTTTCGGCAATCATGCAAAAGCTGGGCATGGAGAAAGGCGAGGCGATCGAGCATCCCTGGGTATCCAAGGCGATTGAAAATGCCCAGCGCAAGGTGGAAGGCTACAATTTTGATGTGCGCAAACAATTGCTCGAATACGATGATGTGTCGAACGACCAGCGCAAGGTGATCTACGAGCAACGTAGTGAACTGATGTCAATGGATGATATCTCCGAGACAATCCAGGCGATGCGCGAGGATGTCCTGCGTTCCACCATCGATCAATATATCCCGCCAGAGAGCCTGGATGAACAGTGGGATATCGAAGGGCTGACCATCCGACTGGAGGATGATTTTGGCCTCAAGCTGGATATACAGTACTGGTTGGATGCGGATGACAGTCTGCATGAGGAGCCACTGCGCAAGCGTATCCTTGATGACATGATCGCCGCCTATGAGGAGAAGGAACGTCGTGCAGGCAGCGCGGTCTTGCGTCACTTTGAAAAGGCGGTGATGCTGCAGGTTCTCGACACACTGTGGAAGGAACATCTTGCGGCAATGGATTATCTGCGCCAGGGCATCCACCTGCGTGGCTATGCACAAAAGAACCCCAAGCAGGAATACAAGCGTGAAGCCTTTGCCCTGTTCGCCCAGTTGCTGGATCGCATTAAGCACGAAGTGATCACCACGGTTTCCAGGGTACAGGTGCGTGCCGAGGAAGATGTGGCGGCAGTGGAAGAGCAACGTCGTAATCAGGCAGAGCTGGAATTCAAACATGCCCAGCTGAGCAATTTTGCATCGGAGAAAAAGACTCAGGAGGCGGCCGATGAGCAGCAACCATTTGTGCGCGATGGTCGCAAGGTGGGGCGCAATGATCCCTGCAGCTGTGGCTCGGGCAAAAAATTCAAGCAGTGTTGTGGGAAGTTAAGCTAGTTACTAGTTGCTGGCAGAGTTCAGCATTCACTATCGGAGACATCCATGGCCGTTGCCTATCCAGTCATGCCCCCGCTTCATCCGGTCGCGGGTGTCCGTATCGGCATTGCCAGCGCGGGGATCAAACGCCCAGGTCGGCGGGATATCACCCTGTTTGAGTTGGTCGAGGGCAGCCAGTGTGCTGCGGTCTTTACCCGTAATGCCTTCTGTGCAGCCCCGGTGGTACTCGCCAAGGCCTCGCTTGCGCAGGCCATGCCTCGCTATCTGTTGATTAACACCGGCAATGCCAACGCCGGAACCGGTAGCGCTGGCCTGAATGATGCCCAGCGCTGCTGTGGTGCCCTGGCGGCGTTGCTCGATTGTGGGGCGGAGCAGGTCTTGCCCTTCTCCACCGGGGTCATCGGTGAACCCCTGCCGGTCGACAAGATCATTGCCGCCCTGCCTGCTGCCCATCTGGATCTGCAGGGGGACAATTGGGCTGCCGCGGCAGAGGCGATCATGACCACCGACACCGTGACCAAGGGGGAGTCGGTGCAGTTGCAGTTGGGGGGGCGCAGCATCACGCTGACCGGGATTGCCAAGGGTTCGGGGATGATCCGTCCCGATATGGGGACCATGCTGGCCTATGTGGCAACCGATGCGGCGATCGAGGCTGCCCTGTTGCAGCGTTTGCTGCAGCAGGCGGTGGACGCGTCGTTTAACCGCATCACCGTGGATGGGGATACCTCGACCAATGATGCCTGTGTGCTGATTGCCACCGGGCAATCAGGGCTAAGTCTTGCGGAAGGCAGTGAAGCGCTGCCGGCCTTTGCCGATGCATTGCAAGCACTGATGGGTCGCTTGGCACAACGCATTGTGCGTGATGGGGAAGGGGCGACCAAGTTCATTGCCATCACGGTGGAAGAGGGAGGCAATGAGGCCGAGTGCGCAGCGGTGGCCTATACCATTGCCCACTCGCCGCTGGTGAAGACCGCGCTGTTTGCCAGTGATCCCAACTGGGGGCGCATCCTGGCGGCGGTGGGTCGTGCCGGACTGGATGGACTGGATCTCGAGGCGGTACACATCTTTCTGGATGAGGTCTGCATCGTGTACAACGGTGGGCGCGCCAGCAGCTATACCGAGGCACAGGGACAGGCGGTGATGGCCAAGGACGAGATCGCTATCCGGGTCCTGCTGGGGCGTGGTCAGGCCAGCACCACCGTGTGGACCTGCGACCTGTCCTATGACTATGTGAAAATTAACGCCGAATACCGCAGCTGATGCCCAAACACACACTGCACGTGGCCGCGGCGGTGATCGAAAATCACCGTGGCGAGATCCTGTTGGCCAGGCGACCCCAACATCTGGACCAGGGCGGTCTATGGGAGTTTCCCGGCGGTAAGGTCGAACAGGGTGAGGCGGTATGGGATGCCCTGCAACGGGAGTTGCTGGAGGAATTGGGGATCCAGGCCAGTCAGGCCCATCCGCTGATTTCTATCCCCTGGTCCTACCCCGAGCGGGATGTGCTACTGGATGTATGGCGCGTTAGCGCCTATACCGGTGAGGCCCATGGCGCAGAGGGACAAGCGCTGGTCTGGGTGCCGGCTGCAGCACTGCGCGAGTACCGCTTTCCCGCTGCCAATGCGGCCATTGTCACGGCTGCACAATTACCCCATCGCTATTACATCAGTCCCGAGCCGGGCGAATCTGCGCACTGGCCGATTTTTCTGCAGCAGCTTGAGCAGACCTTGCAGGGCGGTGCGCGCATCTTGCAGCTGCGTGCCAAGCAGCTTGATCCGGGTCAGTATGCCCGCCTGGCGGGCGAGGTGATCCGCCTATGCCGTGCCCATGGGACTTTGTGTCTGCTGAACGCCCCTGCCGAGCTGGTGTTGTCACTGGGGGCGGATGGGGTTCATCTGGATTCACAGCGGCTCCATGCCAGTGACGAGCGGCCGTTGCCCGCTGCGATGTGGGTGGCCGCCTCTTGCCATACGGAGAATGATCTTCGGCAGGCAGGGCGAATCGGTGCAAGTTTTGCGCTGATGTCGCCAGTCAAACCGACCGCCAGTCACCCAGGCGCAGCGGCGATGGGATGGGATGGTTTTGCCGCCATGGCCACCCAGGCGAGGATACCGCTTTACGCCCTGGGCGGGATGCAGCCAGGGGATGAGTACGATGCCTGGCAGCATGGGGGGCAGGGGATCGCGGCAATCCGTGCCCTATGGCAGTCCTAACAGGCTGTTGTTGTCTACTCATGCGTCGCGATAGGGCGTTACAAAGCCCG